>DASVCO010000065.1:0-18991 GCA_036381575.1 Caryophanales bacterium | reverse complement strand
TCAAGAGGTTTTGAAATAAATTTATTGTTTTGTTTCATAATATCTTGTATCATGATCTTAGAGGTGAAAAGAATTGGACGGGTTCCAAAAACGCAAGGAACGGAAAAAAGAAATGATACGCCGCGCGGCCTTTGAACTTTTCTCTAAATATGGTGTTCAAAAGGTGACGATCGAAGAAATAGCAACAAAGGCGAACGTCTCACAAGTAACGATCTATAACTATTTCGGAAGTAAAGACGAACTTCTTTACAATACATTGAAGACTCTCACGGAACAAACCTGGGAAGAGTATGAGAAGTTGCTGGAAAGCGACCTTCCCTTTCATGAGAAGATAGAGAAAATCATCTTTTTCGAAATGAAATTGGCCGGGGAATTAAATCCAGACTTTATTCGTTCTTCTCTGGTCTCCAACAATCCGGACATTGAGCAATTTCTTGAAGATTTTTATGAAAATAAAGTTCTCCCTTCGTTGATTGGCTTTTTCAAAGAGGGACAGGAACAAGGCTATGTCAATAAGGAGCTTTCAACCAAAGCAATCTTATTCTATTTCAATATGTTTAAGAATACACCGAACTGGGTCGACCTTCTTGGAGATGAAGGTGAAAATGCCCGGTTGTCGAAGGAACTGATCACGATGTTTTTCTACGGCATTACCGGGCAGGGCCAACAGGGAAATTGAGAACAATTCCTGTTGCTCTCGGAACCTTGTAGATGACGAAACAGCAGCATGCTGTAGGCGGAGGCGGTCGAGCCATTAATAAAGGGGAAATCGGCAAGCAAATTTAAAAAAAGAAAGCCGGCCGTTACCAAACGTGATTGGGCCGGGCTGGCAAGGCCCCGATAGGACTTCTGATATCGAAACCAAACCCAATTTCTTATATGGCATAGGAAATTGGGTTAATTCATGCCGGCGAAGCAGGGTGAAGACAATGAAGGAGTTTGTGCACTTAAATGATGCTGATTCGGGTCCGGAGTCTTAAATAATATCCGTCTCAGGAATGAGGTTTTCAGTCTTTTTTAAATTTATACTGGGTTTAGGAGATGGGGGAAAAGAAGGATCTACTGTTCAAGGAAGCGAAAATAGGAAAAGGCAGAAAATGATAAAAGGAGCAAGCAGGTTATGGCGAAAAATGAAAGTAAATTAATGTGGGTGATGGGAGGCCTGTTGCTGGGAATCTTCATCGCCTCAATGGACCAAACCATCGTTGCTACGGCGATGGGCACAATTGTCGCGGATCTTGGCGGTCTTGATAAATTTGTATGGGTGACTTCAGCGTACCTGGTTGCCGAAATGGCAGGCATGCCGATTTTCGGGAAATTATCTGATATGTATGGACGTAAACGGTTTTTCATGTTTGGCATAGCCGTTTTTTTGCTCGGGTCCATTTTGAGCGGTACGGCTGACAGCATTACGCAACTCAGCATTTATCGTGCGATTCAGGGCATTGGCGGCGGGGCTATGATGCCGATCGCTTTCGCGATTATTTTCGATGTGTTCCCCGCTGATAAACGAGGAAAGATGGGCGGCCTTTTTGGTGCAGTGTTTGGAATGTCGAGTATTCTCGGGCCATTGCTCGGAGCCTACATTACGGATTACATCAGCTGGCATTGGATTTTTTATATCAATTTGCCGTTAGGGCTGTTGGCCCTGGCATTAATTCATTTCTCCTACAAAGAGTCTCATGAGCACTCGAAACAAAAAATTGATTGGCTGGGTGCTGCAACACTGGTAGGTGCTGTGGTTTCCTTAATGTTCGGATTGGAACTTGGCGGGAAAGAATATGCCTGGGATTCGACGGTGATTCTTGGATTGTTTGCGGTTTTTGCAGTTTTGTTCGCGTTATTTTTGTATGTGGAATCCAAAGCTGTCGAGCCGATTATTTCTTTTCAAATGTTTCAAAAGCGATTGTTTGCTGCAACTAATGCAGTTGCGCTGTTGTATACCATTCCTTTCATTGTGGCGACGGTATTCATTCCCATTTATATTCAAGGGGTTTTCGGCGGATCGGCCACCAACTCCGGATTGCTTTTGCTGCCGATGATGTTGGGAATGGTCGCTGCGAGTGTATTGGGCGGAATATTGGCGAATAAAACGAGTTATCGAAACATCATGATGATGGCCAGTTTATTTGTATTGCTCGGTATGGTCTTGTTGGGGACGCTTTCCACGGATACCTCTCGTATTCTGGTTACCCTGTATATGATTATTACCGGTTTCGGGACCGGATTTTCTTTCTCTGTGTTGAGCATGGCGGCGATTCACAACTTTGGGCCCAAACAATATGGATCAGCTAACTCCACCATCTCCTTCGTTCGCGAATTCGGCATGACGATTGGGATTACGATTTTCGGAACGATTCAAAGCCACTTTTTCACAGAAAAATTGGCAAATGTCTTTGCCGGCATGGGGCAGGCGCCGACAGGGGTGCCCACGAATCCCCGCGTAATGTTCTCGGAACAGGTTCGCAGCCAAATTCCTGATCCCATTCTCGAAAAATTAACGACGGCGTTGTCCATTTCGATTTCACAAACCTTTCTGTGGGCGCTTGTCCCGGCTGTCCTGGCGTTTGGCTTTGTGTTCTTGATGTCAAGGGAACGTATGCAGGTGACCCCCGATTCAAAAACGGTGAAATCGAAACCAAAGCCAAATCAACAGCTTTCTTAGGCGTCCTTGAATTGGAAAAGGATTAAAACGAAGAATCTTGGTTTATCCGTTGTTCATATTCGGTTCATAAAGATGAGGTAACATCCTCATATATTCAGTTATATAGGAGGAATTCAATGGAAACCATCTCACATAATGAAGAATGGGCTGTTGAAGCACAGGGACTCGTCAAGGTTTTTGGCGGGAACCGGGCGGTAGACGGTGTGGATTTAAAAGTGAAAGCCGGTACTATTTACGGTGTACTGGGCCCGAATGGAGCTGGCAAAACGACTACAATTAGCATGCTGGGGACCTTATTGCAACCGGATGCAGGTTCGGCACGTATTTTCGGGCATGATGTGGTGAAGGAACCGCAAATTGTTCGTCAATTGATTGGAATAACCGGTCAATATGCTTCTGTTGATGAGTCACTCAGTGCAACTGAAAATCTTGTTATTTTCTCGCGCTTGCTTGGGCTGGGACGTGCTGAGTCCAAGCGTAAGGCAGCTGAGCTATTGGAGGAATTTGGTTTAACGGAGGCCGCCAAGCGTCCGTTGAAGAAATTCTCCGGAGGCATGCGCCGCAGGTTGGATCTTGCAGCAAGCCTCATTGCACAGCCGCCGCTCATTTTTCTGGACGAACCAACTACCGGGCTGGACCCTCGTACTCGGAATCAAATGTGGGAAACAATCCGCAGGTTGGTGAAGACAGGTTCAACCGTACTCTTGACAACACAGTATCTTGACGAGGCTGATCAGTTGGCCGATCGGATTGCAGTCATTGATCGTGGCCGTGTTGTAGCAGAAGGTACTGTGGATGAACTGAAGGCATCAGTCGGTACATCTTCTTTGCAGTTGCGGGTTCGTAATCAGCAAGATACTGAAGAGGCCCGCCGGACAGTTGAACGAATGCTTGAAGTACAGTCGAGTATGTCACCGGAAGCTGGAAAGATCACGGCACCGATGACCGATCCCGACAGCGTCACTGACTTGCTGATTGCTTTTCGAGAGGCGGAGATCCATCTGGCCGAAATGAGCGTTCAGAAACCTACCCTCGACGAAGTCTTTCTGGCCATAACCGGTCACGGGGTGAAGGAAGACGCATTGATCACGTCCGACGAATCGAAAGAGAAAGAGGTGGCTCGGGTATGAAGAATGTTCCAATTACACCTGTTGCCGAGCGTGAATTGAAAAATCGCACGAGCTTTCGGCAGTCGGCACGAAATTCGTTTACTATGGCATATAGGGGTTTGTTGAAAATTAAGCGTACCCCGGAGCAATTGTTTGATGTCACATTCCAGCCTATAATCTTCACCCTTATGTTTACTTACATTTTTGGGGGAGCGATTTCAGGGGATGTACAAAGCTATCTGCCCGTTATTATACCAGGCATTCTTGTACAGACCGTGATCACGACTTCCATCGTTACCGGCGTCCAACTGAGAGAGGACATGGATAAAGGGGTATTCGACCGCTTCAAGTCACTTCCAATCGCGCGGATTGCACCACTTGCGGGAGCACTGTTGGCGGACACTGTCCGGTATACGATTGCAACTGTGCTGACTTTCACCATGGGTTACATTATGGGTTATAGGCCGGACGGGGGACTGGATCAAGTAGCCCTCGCCGCTGTTCTCGTCATTGTGTGTTCCTGGGCCATCAGCTGGATATTCGCTTTTTTTGGAGTCATTGCGCGTACGGCTTCAAGTGTGCAGGGAATCTCAATGTTGGTTCTTTTTCCGCTTACGTTTCTTTCGAATGCTTTTGTGCCGGTTGAGACTATGCCGGGTTGGCTGCAGTGGTTTGTGAAAATCAATCCCATTTCGCACCTTGTCACAGCCGTGCGGGAACTTGCGAACAATGGAACTGTAGGGGTGGACCTTGTCATTACCATAGTGGGTGCAGCAATTATTGTGGCTGTCTTCGCACCGATTACGGTACGGGCTTATATGAGACGGACCTAAGCGAAAGGCGTTTAAAAGATATTATAGTAAAAATGGTTGAAATTTTATCAGAAAGTACCCAAAGCAGGGATTTGGTTAAAAAGTTAGATCTTTATATGGAATGCGGGGTTAAAGAATATTGGGTTGTGGCTCCAGCGGAAAAGAAGGCTATTATTTATGATTTAAGGACCGCAAGGTTAGCCAAACCGCTATATACAAAAAAACGAAACCGCGCATTCCTTTCTTTTTGAGGGGCTTTCCGTGGAAATTGAGCGAATATTCAAGCCATAAGGCAAAAACAAATTAAGGCGTCCTTTTCAAGGTCAACTGGATGCCATCTGTTTGGAATTCCTCGAACCATTTGACTGTCCTCATGTTCCAATAAAAATTATCCGGAATTTTTTCGATTAGCACACTCTCGTTGTTTCCGCAAAAGCTGTGTTGGAGGCTTTAGGGAGCTCTTTTTTCGCTATCATTTTAAGCAAGCCCGCCATGAAATCACAACTTTTCCGTTGTTCATCTTCAGTTCATGTACCTATTGTATCTTTAGAAAAACAAATTTTAACGATTCTTTGAGATACGGCAAACTTTCGGTGATTATGGTAAAAAAGGAATGAATGAATATGACGAAAATCCTGATCGTCGACGATGATCCAAATATTCGTGAACTGGCCGGACATTTCCTGCGGAATGAAGGGTTTACCATTCATGAAGCCGGGGACGGTGAAGAAGCCCTGGGCGTGTTGGAATCTATAAAGGCTGATTTGGTGATCCTCGATATTATGATGCCGAACATGGACGGGTGGGAATTATGCCGTGAGTTGAGAGGATTCTATGATTGTCCTTTGCTCATGCTGACCGCTAAAGGGGAAACGGCTCAAAAGGTGAAAGGGTTCGAACTCGGAACGGATGATTATCTTGTCAAACCGTTTGAGCCGCCGGAACTGGTTGCCCGCGTGAAAGCTCTCTTGAAACGTTACCGGATATCGGTATCTCAAAATGTGCAAGTTGGGAATATCACACTGAACCGCAAAACCTATGAAGTTCATTACAATGGGAAAAATCCAACCTTGCCGTTAAAAGAATTTGATCTGTTGTTCAAGCTGGCGAGTTATCCCGGGAAAACTTTCTCACGCGATCAATTGATCGAAGACATCTGGGGATATGATTACGAGGGAGATGAACGGACCGTGGATGTTCATGTAAAACGGCTGAGGGGTCGTTTTCCTGAAAATGAGGCCGGTTTTAAAATCAGTACGGTTCGCGGGCTCGGCTATCGATTGGAGGTTCAGCCATGAGGAAAATGTGGCGAACAGCCAAACAAGCAGGGTTTATCGCGGCGATTTTTATAACACTTTGTTTTTGTTGGGCAGCCGCTTATTTCATTACCACATTCATTTACAATCTTATAGGTGAACAACCGATTGCGTTCATCAGACAACTCATTAACTCGGCTTCGGGATTTTTCATATTCGGTTTCGTGATGTATCTGCTCTCTAGATTCTTCAACCCACAAAGGCAACAAATGGCTTTTCTCCAACAGCTTAACCATGCATTGATCCAAATTGCAGGCGGCGATTTTCAAGTGAGTGTAACTTTGCCTTCCAAACACGATGATCACCCGGGGAATCCCTTTGGTGAACTAGCAAAGAACATTCGCCATATGGCGGGCGAGTTAAACGAAATGGAGCGAATGCGCCAGGAATTCGTCTCCAACGTGTCTCACGAAATTCAGTCTCCGTTAACTTCAATCAGCGGTTTCGCACGGGCCCTGCAAAATGAGGAACTGGGCCGGGAAGAGCGGAAACACTATCTGGACATTATCGAGATGGAAAGCAGTCGGCTGTCCAAACTTAGTGATAACTTGCTTAAACTGACTTCACTGGAATCGGAACACCATCCTTTTGAACCAACGGTATACCGTATGGATAAGCAATTGCGCAACATCGTTTTATCTTGTGAGCCGCAGTGGGTAGGGAAATCTATCGATATGGACGTATCCCTGGACAAGGTCATTGTTGAAGCTGATGAAGATTTGATGTGCCAGGTATGGATGAATCTAGTGGGAAACGCTATCAAGTTTACACCGAACGGGGGAATGATCCGGGTTCGATTGATGCTTGATGGAAGTGATATTGTGGTCAAGATTTCCGATACGGGGATTGGGATGAATACGGAAGAGCAACAGCACATCTTCGAACGTTTCTACAAGGCCGACCAATCGAGAAATCGTGAACTGGGAGGAAGTGGCTTGGGGCTGTCCATCGTGAAGAAAATTGTTGGCATGCATGATGGTGAAATCAACGTCAGAAGCCAAAAGGGGGAAGGAACCGAAGTCAAGATCACGGTTCCTGAAACTGTTTCTATCGGTAGCCCTGGCTAATCGTCAAAATCTAAGATTCGCATTCGGTAAGCATTCATTGCGGTTTCGCCAAGGTGTCCGAGGAAGCGGTAATTAGCGATGCCGCCGACAATCGCGCCGAGTCCGGGTATGAGCTGAAAGAGTTTGGCCAGGTCGATGTAATCGCGGTACTCCTGCTGGAATTGCTGCCAATCCAGTTCTTTCAGTGAGGTATAAGTTTGGATGCTTTCCGGCCAATTCCTTAATTTCAGAAACGCCTCGATTCGTTTTTCGTCACTGGAGAAAGCGACTTGAAAAATATATAAAAGGAACAGCCTCTCCCTGTAGTCTTTTACATCAAAACCATAGAGGCCTGCCGTGTCGTATAGAAATTTCATTTTGATGCTGAGCAGCATCGGGAAATCAGCCAGTCCCCACCATAACCCTCCGAATCCGGTCCCGGCCCCTTCCGCTGTAGCGGTACGCCTGTAATTCACAATTTTATTTTCCACACGTTGTTCTCTTTCTTTAAGCGGCATGTCGAATACCGGCCCACGCCTTGACATGAAATCCGAACCGTAAAGCATCGATTGGACCATGCCTTTAATACTTTCAGTCACGATGTCGTGAACTTTTTGCGGGATTTTCTCATTGATTTTGTTTTGCACCGATTTTCCGGCCCGCCCGAATAAAGACGAGCGTTTCTTCATAATTTCATGCTGCCAATTCCGGCATTCCTTGAGTATTTGCTGTTCGTAATCCATCTCCTTCACCTCTCTCTTTATAACGTTACATGGGATGAAAGGTTTCATAAAAAGCGTTCGGCCCGCTATTATCTTGTATTCCCCAAATGAGAATTATCGACACCGGAAAGGCTCAATTGTCTTAGGAACATGCCGTAGTGAATTCCAAAATCGCAGAGCATCCTGTATGTTTAAATTATGGGAAAACAAATGATCTTCCCTGACAGCAGATGTCAGGAGAGTAGTTGTAGAATCCTAAGCAAAGGTAGAAAAATAGGAGGCTCCGATGAACTACTACAATACGTTGATATTAATTTCGGATGACAGTCCGGTACAAGAAAGCAAGATTCCTATATCCGGCCGGCCGAGAAAAACAATCGCAGAAATTGAATATGAGCTGCTCAGTGAAAAGCCGGGCCGATATACACAGGATGAGTTGCAGTTTGAGACTCATATGAAACATAAGGAGATTCCGGAAAACATTCGTAGCGAAGAAAGGACACGTTTTCAAGGAAAAAGTCGAGCCTGTATGCGTGCTTCCGCACTGCCAAAGCGTTTTGGTTGGGGAATTTATTTTGATGCAGACGGCAAGGCTGAGTTGGTTCCCGTGGAATCGGATCAATATCAGGAGCTTCTGATACGGGAAGATATTAAAAAGGTGAAGGCCATGAAATCGAAAAGATCATAAAGAAGAGAGGAAGATGAAAATGAAGCAGCATGCGTTACAGTTGTATGATTATCATGTATGGGCAAACAAAAGATTGTTTGATTGTGTGAGAGAATTGCCGCAAGCCGTTTATGATCAGGAAATTCAGAGTGTGTTTCCTTCGATAGCGGCGACGTTCGCTCACATTTACATTGTTGATACCGTTTGGCTCGGAGTTATGCGTGAGGATCACTTCGAGGACATTCAGGCCGCAAGCCGTAAGGCGGCGGAGGCTGCAAATGAGAAGAGCATTGAAGAAATGAAGGCGCTGTTTGCGGAGTTGTCTGAGCGGTACAGAGAGTTTTTCGACAGCCAGGAAAATTTGGAGAAACCGATGGCTCCGAAACATCCGGCCTTTGGGCGATTGGATACCCGCTTGTCCGAATTGATTCAACACGTCGTCAATCATGGTACCTATCACCGCGGCAATATCACGGCCATGATCCGCCAGCAGGGACATGAGAGTGTAATGATGGATTATATCATGTATTTGTATGAGGTGGAATGAAAATCCAATAAAGATCAAGACCTCACCATTGGAAGTTTGGTGAGGCCTATTTCTTACGGGGTGAATTGCGATCATCAGGTTGAAAACCATTCTCCCTTCAGAGCTTTGATATAACGTTCGGCGGAATTTTGAACCGACCCGTGAGCATTTTCATTCACCACATTGTGAAAAGCATTATAAAGCCGGTCGAATTTCAGGAGTTTGACTCGTTCTGCCATTTCCGCCACTTTACCGGCAGGAAGAGGTATAAGATTTGGATAACTGTACATAAAACTGACCCATTGCTTGTCAGCCACTACCTGGATGATATCCCCGGTAAGAAGAATGCCTTGACCATCGTTTCCGTTTTCCCAATGTAGAACGGTCCCGCCTTTGAAATGCCCGCCAAGGCGGTACAGGGAAAGGCCATCCGCCAATTCTAATTCCTCGCCGGACCAGAATTTGATTTTCTCACTCGGCCTCATGACCCACTCTCGGTCATCTTCATGGATGTAGATAGGGACGTCCAACGCCTCTGCCCATTCAACCTGGGTGGAGTAATAATGGGGATGGGAAAGCGCAATGGCATCGATGCCCCCTAGTTTTTTAATTTCTTCAAGGGTAGCTGAGTCGAGATAAGTAATGCAGTCCCACATTAAATGAAAATCTTCGCTTTGGACCAGATAAGCGGTCTGGCCGATTCCGAATTTAGGCGCTGTCGTGATGCTATGCAAGCCTTTTTCTTCGAAAAGAATGTTGTTCTGAAATTCACGGCTTTCCTCCATCTCCTTCATTGTGGTCCAGGATTGCCCTTCAGGGTTAATGTACTGGCGTTCTTCATTGCAAATGGTGCAAACAGCAGGCGGTTCTTCAGATGCAGAATATTGTGTCCCGCACGTTGTACATATGAAATTTGGCATGGTGGTTCATCACCTCTCTTTTTTGTATCATTTTATCAATGATGAGCAGCCGTGTATTCGGTAAATAGTATGAATGCCATCTGCGACTATAGAATGGGAATCATTCATATTTTCTCTTGACAATGCTGTTTGCGCAAGTGTACTATTTAGATATCACACTAGCACATAAAGAAAGGAAACCGTTTATGAACGTATGGTGGTGTTTTTTCAAAAAAGAATTCAGGCTTATGCAGTCGTTTTGGATGACAGCCGGGGTGGCGGTGGTCGTTGCTTGCTTGGCTGCGGCCTATCTGGCTTTTAGATTTCATTCGGGCATTCCCAGTCTGGCGTTGTTCATTCTTATGGTTTGGCACTCTTTTTATCTGCTTATCTTCGTGTTTGTCAGTTTGCGGAGAGAGAAGAGCAATACACCTATATGGATGCAATCTCCTCAGCCGGCATGGTTTTTGCTATCTGTGAAATTTGCGGCCGGACTTGTGTTGATGTACACGTCACTAGTGGTGAATCTTTTGCTTTGGCGATGGGTCATGCAACTTGATTTTCAGACTGGCCTGTATTCAGGGCATAACCAATTTCGTGCCCTTTTGTCAATTTCAGATTTAATACAGAAGAATGGGGCTCTGTCAATTCTCGTCATAGCGGAAAGAACGCTTTGTCTGGCTGCTCTCGGCACGTTAATTTATTTTTTCATAGATACGATAAAGTACCTGTTCAGAGGTTGGCGGTGGATGGTTGGATTGGTTTTGTTATTTGCTTTGCTCTTTGTGACCATTTCGTTCCGGGAAACCGCGATTTTTGGCGCATTGTTTGGTTGGGGGCCCCTTCACCTTGCTGGTTTTACGGCGCTTGACTTGCCGGAAACGGTTGTCGGTCCACCTGTCGCTCGAATTTTTAAAAGTTTTTTCCCGGGTTACTGGGGGGCTTTCCTCTATGATTTCTTGTTATTCATGATTGGGTTCTATGTCTCGGGTTGGCTGTTGGACCGGAAGGTTGAGGTGTAACCCGTGGTAGAAAATTTCTCGGGCAAGGCTCCGATTTACGATCAGATTGTGCAAAGAATTTGCAACCAAATTGTCCGCGGCGATATCAAACCTGGTGATAAGCTTCCCTCTGTCCGCGAATTGGCTGTGCAATATGGGGTGAATCCGAATACCGTGAAAAGAGTTTACATGGAACTTGACCAATTGGGGGTATCCGAGGTGCATCGTGGCCAGGGAACATTTGTGACACAGGATCAGGAACGGCTGGATCAACTGCGAGAGCAGTTAAAGACCGATAAGGTCAAAACCTTCGTATTGGATATGAAGGAAATGGGCTTTGGCCCGGGCGAAATCGAAAAGGGTGTGCAGCTGTTTTTGGATCAGGAAAAAGAAGAAGCACCGTCAAGCGGCACTCAAAAGAATGCAGAGCGACGAGGCTCGAAAAACAAGGAAGGAGGGACAGAAAATGAGTAACGCCATTGTTCATTTTGAAAAGGTTACGAAAAGATTTTCGAGAAAGCTGGCGCTTGATGATGCCAGTTTTGAATTGCCCCGCGGGAAAATGATTGGCGTAATCGGGCCAAACGGGGCAGGGAAGTCGACGTTGCTTAAACTGGCAGCGGGTTTGCTCCGACCTTCTGAAGGAAGAGTGGTTGTGGACGGGAAGGCTGTAGGAAGGCGGATTTCCAGCGAGGTTTCCTATTTGCCTGAACAAGAAGGCTGCTATTCTTTTTACACCGTTTCGGAGACCTTGCGTTTCTACGGGCAGGTCTACTCAGATTTTGATGACCGGAAGGCAGGGGAAATGCTTGAATTCATGGAACTTGAGCCCGATCAGAAGGTCGGTTCGTTATCCAAAGGCGGAAAAGCCCGGTTGAAAATGGTTGTTGCTCTTGCAAGGCGCGCCCCGCTGGTTTTATTGGATGAGCCGTTGTCCGGATTGGATCCAATGATAAGGGATTCCATTATCAAAGGACTAGTGGCTTTCATTGATCTATCCGAACAGACGGTGATCATGACAACACACGAAGTAGCCGAAGTTGAGCCTGCCCTTGATATGGTCATCGCTATAAAAGATGGGGGCATTGTGAAAATCGATGATGTGGAAGAGATCCGAAGTATGCACGGAGGCGGGTTGGTTGATTGGATGAAGGAAACTTTCGGGCCCGCGCAGTTTTCATTTCGGGACGGGGAATTTTGATGAAGAAATTATCACTCACACCAAAAAGGTGGTTGTTGACGTTACATCTTTTATTTTCAGCCATTTTATTGGGAACAACCGTTGTATTCCTTGTTTTAAGCATTGTCGCAATTTCAACAGATGAACAAAATGTTCTAAACGCTTGTTTTACGGTGATGCATGTTCTTTCAAGGACATCGGTCAAGGCATCCACGATCGGAGTTGTGGTTACGGGAGTGTTGCTTTCAGTATTGACGAAGTGGGGCCTGTTTCGTTTTTATTGGATTATTTTAAAAGAAGCGATGACTCTTGTGGTGATCGGTGTCGCGATCATTGGTTTCTATTTCTGGACATTACAGGCCGTATCCATGGTAGCTCAAAACCCGGCAGGTTCGGTTTTTACAGTGAACAACATGCAACTTTTTGGCGGGATTATTCTGCAAGTACTGTTGCTGGCGACAATGTTCGTCCTATCGATTTTCAAACCATGGGGACAAAGGAAAACTGTAAATCGAAAATAATAGGAAAAGAGGAGAAGCAATGGAACAAGAAAATGTATCGGGCGAGGTACGATTTTCACGATACGCTTACTTGATTTTGGCCATGATTTTTGCCGCCTGTGTGATGGCACAAGTTTTTTTGGCAGGTATGGCGATTTTCGGCAATCCGGTCAATTGGCAGCTGCATACTTCTTTCGTGCACTATTTTGAGTATTTGCCGATTCTGATTTTTGTGCTCGCATTCACCGGACGGATAAAAGGTGGTTTACGCTGGATGCCGCTTGGGTTAATTGGGTTGCTCGTGGTTCAATACGCGACTGCGAACATGGTGAATTTGGCATCTGGTTATATTGCTGCCATTCACCCGGTTACCGGCATGGGTATGTTTATGCTGGCGATGAATGTCGTGCGTGAAGCGCCGCGCAAGATATTCGATAAAACATCGGGGTGAAAGAGAGTAGAAAACCCAAAGGAGTTTTTGCAAATGGAGGGGAAAAATGTCCTGGTTACGGGTGCGACTTCGGGGATAGGTTTTTACACAGCAAGGGCTCTCGCTTTAAAAGGCGCAAGGGTCATTGTGACTGGCCGCAATGAGGAACGGGGCAGGGAAGCTGTGGCAGAGATTCGTCGGCATGTCGGACATGATCGCGTGGATTTTATCACAGCCGACCATTCAACGGTCGCTGGAAACCGTGATCTTGCAAAGAAGGTATCCGGACAACTTGACCATCTGGATGTTTTGGTCAATAACGTTGGAGGCATGTATAGTCAACGCCGGGAATCCGAGGACGGTATTGAGTATACCCTTGCCATGAATTTTATCGGGCCGTTTACCTTAACGGATGAATTATTACCTGTTTTACGCGGTTCCTCCCGGATTATTAATGCTGTGTCAAGTGCTTTTGAAATGTGGAAACAAGACCCTTTGGAAGATTTGGAAGGCAAAGAGCCTTACGTGGGAATTCAGGCCTATGCCCACGCCAAGTTGTTGAATATTCTGTGGACATTGGCCCTCGCTCGAAAATTGGGAGAGGAAGGGACGGATATAACGGTCAATGCGGTGAATCCGGGGATGGCCTGGACCCAAAATACACGTTCCATTACTCCGGAGGCCGTTCCTGCGTGGAAATTTTTCTGGCCGATTGTTCGCTGGATGCAGCGAAGAGCCTCAGCTGAAACGGCTTCAAGGTCCGCAATTTTTCTAGCCTCATCAGATGAGGTTGCGGATGTTTCGGGGGAGTATTTCGAAAGTAACGGGAAACGAAAGCGGCCCTCCCCAACAGTGCTGGACGCCGATCATCAAGAGCATGCGTATCAGTGTGCTGAAAGGTTAGTCCTGCAAGCGAGTAAACATGCATAAAAAGGGTTACAGCGACGGTTGGCCAAAGGCGAAATTGATGAAACAGAATAAGCGGGCTTAAAGGAATCCTGAAATGATATTTTATAAACAAGTATCATTTAATAGTCTATCACCAAGGAAAGGACGTGGAATGGTGAAATTAAACCATCTCAATCTTACTGTTGAGGATGTTCAGGAAGCGCGGAGGTTTCTGGAAAGATATTTCGGTTTGAAAACCAGGTTGGCACGCGGAGAAGGCTTCGCGGTATTGTCTGATGATGACGGATTGGTGCTTACCTTAATGAAAGGCAAACAGGTTGATTACCCTGAATCTTTTCATATCGGGTTCTTGCAGGAGAGTGAAGAGCGGGTTAACGAGATCAATCAGCAATTGAAAGATGATGGGTTTGATGTGGCACCGCCCAAAAGAGCCCATGGTTGGACATTTTATGTTGAGGCACCGGGTGGGTTTACAGTGGAGGTTCTCAAACCGGGCTATCAACGGGGATAGCTTACGGCTGGAAAAAGGTCTGGGGAAAAAGCTATGGCAACAAAAAGAAACCAGACACGGTCGAGGCCAAACGGTGATTGAAGGGCTGTTGAAGGTTAACATCTTGGCTGGGTACGGGGTTATTTAGCAGACGATATTTAACTAAAAAAGGGAAAAGAATGAAAGATATGATGGATTGCCTCCCGGCAGAGTTTTCTGCTTTGAGAGACAATCTTTTTTTTGAGTGTAAATCCCTGTAGTGATACGAGATAATTAAGAACAAATTGTTACGCTTGTTTGCGGAACTTTGGTTTCTTTTATGGTCAAATCTACGATTTCTTGTCTGAAATCTTCATGTGAGGGCTGAACCCAAGTTTCATTAATCGTTTACCGCCATTCGCCCGAGCGGCCCGTTTTCATCAATAATGTCCTGAATCTCATAAACCGAAATCGGAAACATCGGAAATCCAACGTAGTAAGGTGTAATTTCGTAAAGTTGGAAATAAAGCACCAGGCATTTATCGGCAATATAGAAATCCTGATCGGAGCGGATTCCGGTGAAATCGTCCAGTGTTTGGATCTGGCGGTCCTTGATTTGTTTTTTCACTATGGCAGACAGCACTTTTACATAATCACTGCCCGGCTTGAACAGTTCGTTCAAAGAATATGATTTTCCAGTTTGGACATCGAACGTCAATGATTTCATCAGGGTCAGCCCGTGAGCGTGTTGGTAGGCGAATGCGTAATTGGATAAACTCAGGCTCAGGACATTTCGCTCATTGGTTTTCAGTTCATAGGTTCCGAGCATTTCTGTAAAGGTTTCGGCCCCTTGTTGTTGAGTTTGTTGTTGGATCAAGGTTTGAACCGATCTGTATATGGTTTGGTTGATCATTTGTTGCACATTGGGGTTCGACAGGCCGAACACTTGCGGGTAATAAAGGGTCGTGCCCTGATTCCTGATGACCATCGTTTGGATGGAAACAGGGAAGGCAGGAGTTGCCATCAGAAATTCCACCTTTCTTTTGACAGCTATCTTTTATAATTCGGTTCTCATACGACTCTAGTCTTAGCTGAAAATCCAACCATGGTGTGTTTTGAGGGACACGAATATTCAGTATGCTTTAGTTCAAGGGAGACATTGGAATGAAAAATTGATGATAGAAGGGAGTCTCTTCCATGGCATATGAAAATCAAACGGGTTTTGTGACAAATGCTGAGTGGTTCATGGGTGCGTTCCGGAAAAGAAAAGAAGAGAATGATCGATCTGTTTATATTTTATTAACCGATACCGGCACACTTTTTACGAAAACGGTCAAGCGGTATACGAGGGTGCCGTACAATCATACTTCTTTGTCATTCGATATAAAATTCGAGGAACTTTATAGTTTCGGCCGAAAAAATCCGAAAAATCCTTTGAAGGCGGGTTTTGTTAAAGAAGATATCTATCAGGGAACCTACAGTCATTTTCGGGATACGAGATGTGTTTTGTTTAAGTTAGATGTTTCGGAGCAACAATTGGCTGAGATGAGACGAACCGTGCTTGCCTTTCAGCTGCGGCACAAGATTTATTCATACAATTTGATTGGACTGCTCGGCGTTATGATTCAGCATCCCATTGAGATGGAAAATGCCTATTTTTGTTCGCAATTTGTGGCTGAGGTGCTCAACAGGGCCGGGCTTGATCTTTGGAATAAGTCGTCAGCTCTTGTCACACCAGGTGATTTTTTGGAGCATGCTTCTTTTCAGAAAATATATGAAGGAAAATTATATGATTATCCTTTGTTGGAAGCCAATTTGCTGGTGGCGGATGGCTCGCGAAATCGGAAGAGAAAATTGTTGGTGTTTTCACGTAAGGAGATCAGTTGAAGAAGATGGAGTGGCGTGGCGGTTTGTATACCCTTAAGGGGTATTATATGCACGAAAAATCAAATATATGCACGAAAGTCGGGTTTATTTGCACGAAAAATCGAATATATGCACGAAACGAACTGAAATTTGCACGATTGCAATGTTATGTAAACCTCTATGACGGAAAACCGTTGCATCTCCCGTTGAAAATCCTTCGTTGCCAAAAAACCAATCCGCTGGCACCAACCAACCGGCCATTTTATGTAAAATGGCTTCCTTTCCTGTAGAATTACGACTCCGGTCTTAGCTGAAAATCAAACTGAGGTACATTTTGAGGGATTCTGATTCTGTATATGATGGGCAAGAACAAACTTGATAAAAGAAAAGAGGGGATTTAATGAGTGAAAACAATAGTGTGGGCAGTGGTGAAACAAAAGGCGGGATCACACAAGTTGTCTATGCCTTCTTTGCCTGGTTGTTTTTTGCCTGTGTGGTTGTTCAGGTGTTTCTGGCCGGAGTAGCAACGTTCAGTGACGCCGCCTATTGGGGAAAGCATATGACCTTTGCCCACCTTTTTGAATTGGTGCCGGTTGTGTTATTTATTCTGTCGTTTATCGGGCACTTGCGTGGAGGATTGCGGTGGTGGCCTCTTATCCTGCTCGCCTTGATTTACGTACAGTACATTACGGCCAATATCGGGAAGATCGTTTCGGTGGATTTTATAGCGGCGCTTCATCCGGTTAATGCGTTGGTGATTTTTTGGATTGCGATGGTGACTGCGCTTCGGGCCTCGAAAAAGAAATAAGAAAAAGGGGATGACAAGTTGCTTAAGAAGGTCCTGGACAGAATACGACCGCGGTCTTAAGCGAAAATCCACCTGTGGTGCGTTTTGGAAGCTCAAAAAATTTCCTATGATAGAAACAGAAAGAGCGAAGGGAGGGAAAAACATGAGAATGACTGGAAAGTTCATAGCCGGTGTAGCACTTGTTCTTCTCGGAGGCTGGTTGTTTCTCGGCATGTTCGGTATTCATCTTGGCGGTTTGATCACTTTCTTTATTGGAGCGGTATTAATCTGTTTCGGGATCAAGAAGCTCAAGCAGGATCACAAGGTTCTGGGTGTGATTTCGCTGATCTTTGGTTTTATGTTTCTCGGCGGCTCACTGCCGTTCTTGATTAGCCTGGCTGTAGCTGCTGTTTGTATCTATTTCGGCTGGAAATTGATTAAACAGGAAGGACGTCATTCGGAACCGGCTGCCGCTTTCTCAGGTGAAACAGAGTTTGTGGATGATCGGAACCTGAAAGTGGAAGACAGCTTTGACCGCGAATGGGAAGACTTTCTACGGAAGAATCGTAAGAACGAAGACTAGTCTTTAATAAAAAATGGAGGCCGTACCGAATGTGGGTGCGCCACACGCTTTTATTTGAGCGGAGAGCAATGAACATCGGCTAAGAACGCAACGTCGATCCACCCCAAAAAGCACTTTTCGGGGACCCCGGAGTTAGCGATGTCGTTCAAGTATGTATGTCGAAACTAGCATAGCTTATTCATGATGTAACGTTGTGTGCAACGCCGATGCTAGTACATCCTGTACGTCGCAGCAGACGTACAAAAATATATTGGAGGGATTAAATTGGTACTGAAAAGAATTGGAGACATGATCAGCGCGACCATCAATGAAGGGTTGGACCAGGTTGAAAATCCGCGAGTGATGCTCAATCAGTATTTGCGGGACATGGAGAGCGAAGTGGCGAAAGCGAAGCATGCGATTGTGAAGCAGAGAAGCCTTGAGCAGAGCTTCAGGCGCAGAATGGAAGAAGTGCAGGGATTGGCCGCGAAGCGGAAGAATCAGGCGCAGCTGGCGTTTGACGCGGGTGAAGAGGACCTGGCCCGAAAGGCGTTAGCCGACATGAAGGGCTATGAAGCGAAAGCGGAGCAGTACCGTGAGCTGACGGAGAAAGCGGCGGAGCAGGTGCGCGAGCTGCAGGATCAGCTGGGAGAGCTCGAAGAGCGCTTCCAGGCGTTGAAGGATAAGAAGCATGCGTTGATTGCGCGAGCGAATGCGGTGCGGGCGAAGGAGCATATGCAGGCTTCGATGAATCGGGTGGATTCCGAGAGCGCGTTCAGGGAATTTCAGCGGCTCGAGGATCGGATTACCGAGGCGGAGATTCGCGTGAATGCGTGGGGCTGCGGCGGGTTTGAAAGCAGCAGCGGAAGGTTTGCAAAGCTGGAGCATGCGGATGAAGTGGAGAAGGAACTGGAGAAGATGCGGCGAAAGAATGGCGAGGGCAAATTGCCTGAAGGCGACAAGAAAGCCAATTAGGGGGCAGGCGTCCGAAGCGGCGCCTGTGTACTTATGATAACGGGAACTTTTTCCGTCCCTGGCCGTAAAGTTGTCAGAGGAAAATGGAGGAGGGACGGCGATGGCGGAAGTTATTGCGGTGGAAGGGTTAATAAAGCGGTACGAGGGAATCGAGGCGGTTAAAGAGATCTCGTTTACCGTGGAAAAAGGCGAGATTTTCGGGATGATTGGCCCAAATGGGGCCGGGAAGACGACCACGATTGAGATCCTGGAAGGGCTGCGGAAACGTGACGAAGGAGAGGTTCGCGTTCTTGGGCTGGATCCGGGGAAGAATCAACACAAGCTAAATGAAAAGATCGGTGTCCAATTTCAGGCGACTTCAATTCAAGAACTGATGAAGGTAAAGGAAGCCCTTTCGTTGTTTGCTTCTTTTTACGATGTGGCGGGTGTTGAAGTTGATAAGGTTATTCACGACTTGCACCTGGAGGAAAAATTAGAAACGTACTTCAAGGATCTGTCTGGCGGTTGGAAACAACGTGTAACTCTGGCTCTCTCTGTTTTGCACGGGCCA
>DASVCO010000064.1:0-4639 GCA_036381575.1 Caryophanales bacterium | reverse complement strand
AACGGCGATTGATTTGGCTCTAAAAGCAGGGGATGACGTTCGGGCGGGTTCTTTGATTCTCCGTTTTGCCCCCGATTTATTGAAACATGCCCAATGGGAAGACGCCCAGCGATGGATAGGGCTTCTTGGGAGGGTGGAAGGGAAACAAAAGGCCCGTATGATGTTGTTTTACTGTTGGATGTATTTCTTGAAAGGAGCATTCGCAGGACTTAGTGAATTTGTACAGGAAACGGAAAAACAAATAGCCGCATGCGGGCTGCCGTCGGAGTATAAAGGCGAATTGATGCTCCTTCGTTCCTTTACTGCTTTTGCGATTAAAGATGTAGAAGGAGCAGTTGACCGGATTGATGAAGCTGTGTCGTTGCTTGCGGACCGGACCGTTTATTTGGACGGGGAAATGAGATTGAATATTGCGGAGGCTCAGACGATAAGAGGTACGATTGGCTTACGGGGACGGCTGAGTAAGGTGATTCATTATTTAAAGCATTTCAAGAAGCATCGGTCATTGGCTCCAGAGACTTTCGCGGGTTATGCCCATACAGTCGGCGCGGAAACCGCCTATGAGATTAATCGTTTAGATGAGGCGCGATACTCCGCGGAAAAGGCGTTCAAAATTGCAAAAAAACAAGAGAACGCTTCGATGCTTGTACCCGCTGCGATCGTATTTTCTCAGATTTTGCGAAATTATAAGTCCTATCGGGAAGGGTACAGCGTAATCAGGGAAGCCGGAAAATGGGTGAATGGAAACGGGCGCCGTTGGGAATTGATGTTGATCGCACAAGAGGTACGCCTTCTTCTCGGCCAGGGTCGAATCAGGGAAGCGGAAAGGCTATTTTACGAGCAAATTTTGCATGCCAAGGACGGGCAAGAAGGATTGCATGAATTTGAAAGCCTGACCTACGTACGGGTTTTGATTGCCGCAAAAGCTTTTGACCAGGCTGAATTGCTTCTGGAACAGCTCTTGTTTGAAGCTGAAAGCCATGACCGTTTCGGCACAAGAATTGAGATTCTGGTACTTCAAGCTGTTGTGTGCCAAAAGGTTAATCGGATTCAAAAGGGAATGGAGGTATTGAAAGAAGCGATTGAGCTTGCTGAAGAAGAAGGTTACACTCGAACCTTTTTGGATGAAGGGCAACCGATCCACATTTTGTTTGAGCGGATTGGCCGTGGCAGATCCCCATATGTGAGAAAACTGCTTGATTTGTTCGATGAAACACCTCAACATTCGGCTGTGAGCGTCAAGTTAACAAAGCGGGAGCGGGACGTTCTCAGCATGATGGGGGATGGGTTTACAAATAAAGAAATGGCTGAAGAAATAAATGTGACCATCGGTACTGTAAAAGGTTATGCTTCGACGCTATTTCGGAAACTAGGCGTAAGGAGCCGGACCCATGCAGTCGCCCGCGGAAGGGAGCTGGATTTGTTGAATTCTCAAGGCAAAAATGCCTGAATGTCTCGACAGACTTCTTCCGGTTTTTCTTCAGGGAGTAAATGGCCGGTATTGTCATAGACAGTTAAAGAGGCGTCAGGCAAGTCTTGCACAAGTCGCTCTCCCACCTTTAGCGGAACAATCCGGTCTTCTCTTCCCCAGATCAGCAATGACGGGGTTTGGACTGTTTTTAATTCTTCTGTTGTCAGATCACCGCCATGTCCCCTCAACAGGCCAATCAGTGACCGATAGAACGCTTTCACCTTCATCGGTTTGGTGTACCCATCGATCATAGATTGATCGATCATGGCGGGATCGTAAACAACTTCTCGCAATATTTCTTTTGAATCTCTCTTCTCAAATTCCCTTCGCACAATCCAGCTGAAAAAGGGCAGGTAAGAGGCCGAAACCAACCAGCGGTTGAACGGTTTAAGATAACCGGAGCTGGCCAGCAAGACCAGTTTTTTCACCTTTTCAGGGGTTTGTTTTGCGGCTTGCAAGGCAACTTGCCCTCCCATCGAATGTCCCACAAGGGTGGCTTTTCCGATTCCTGCTTTAATCATAAATGAGAGTACAAGTTTCCCGTAATTCTTCATTGAATAAGTAAACTTTCGCGATTTTTCACTTTCCCCAAATCCAGGCAGATCAAGAGCTGCAACTGTATAGGTTTGGGTCAACAGCGGAATGAGCTGCCGAAAGCTGAATGTTGAGGACAAATAGCCGTGGATCAGGATAAGCGTATCAGCAGTTTGATCATTTTTACACGGATAAAATTCATAATGAACGTTTACATTGTCAATCATCATCTGTGCCATTTTTTCATCATCCTTCTGGCTTATTTTTCTTTTTAACGCTTCAATCACATCCGAAAATTCCGCATTTGTCCCGCTTACGAAATCTGTGCGAATGACATAGACTATTGTACCAAACCGGAAGCCGGAATCATAAATGAGGGCCGGAGGCCAGGGGAGAGGTTTTGGGGGGTTTATTGCGGCGTTACATTCAGTCTAGTCCATACAGCCATTGGATTCCGGTCTCCGGTTTTTGTTTAAGGAGGGAAGATATTCATGCCCTATAATACAGGTTGGGAACCTTATGCATATAATTGGTATAACACGGATGAAACAATGCCTTACTCGGGGGCACCGTATGACAACGTCAACCTTGATGTGCCATATACAGATAGCATGTATGATGCATCATATGAGTCTTACGGTACACCGATAGGAGGAACACCTGCTTACGGACCCAACTCCCACGGTTTAAATCCGTACACTGTCCCAAAAGGTGGTCCTGGACCGGGGCCGGTGGTGAGTCCGGCAGCGTATGGCCCGCCTTTGTACGGCACTGCCCCGCCCCCGATCCCCGAACCTTATGGTTACGGTTACGGGCCTGTACCACCTCCACCGCCTCCGCCTGGTATTGGAGGATTCGGCGGCGGCATTTGGATTGCGGCACTTGTACTTCTGTTGTTGCTGGGCGGTTGTTATTACCTTTATTCCAGAGGTTTCTTTGGATAAAGCCGAACTCAAATGGTCTGCCTCAACCGCAGATGAATCATCAAAAACCCGATCGCCTGTCCGATCGGGATTTTGATGATTATGTTATTATTTATTGTTAAATTCTTTGTGTTCCCGTTGAGGGTGGGCTTTCTTTTGCACATCTTCGACAACCCGTTCCGCTTTTTCTGCCTTTTTGTCGTCTTGCTTGGCTCTTTTGATCATTCGATCAATGTCTTTTGGCGACTTGTCGGTCAACTCCATTTCCTCCCTTTTGATTTGCACCACGCCGAGTAATCTTGACTGCTCGCTGCTTAACCATTCGATCCCCCGAATGGGAAACGCACCTTCGCAGAACGATGTCCATCCTAAAGAAGTTGGTTCCCTTTGCTCAAATCATATTGTGTACTGCACGCAGTCGCATGTGCTCCTTTGAACCATACTGCTTTTATTATACCCGAAAATCCAATTGCAAAACTTTAGCGCGAGCGGATTTCCTGGCGCATAAACAGTAAGTAGGAGATGCCGAAACAGACAACGGTGGCAGCAATCAGCCCGATGACCTGTGGCGCAGCGAGAAGCAAGCTTTGGCCAAGCGGCAAAGGACTGGGAATCGCGCCGACAACCTGTTGCCTCAGGAATGGGCCAAGCGTACGCTTGGAAGGCGTCAGAAGCGTCAAGGTTCCGTCCTGGAACAAACGGGCCGGTGACAGGCGGCTTAGAAAGAAGATCAACTTTTGATGGTTCATGATCGCGTTGATGCTTTTTGCCGAAAGCTGTTCTGGTGCTGTCGCCTGGGCGACCAGTTTGATCAACATATTGTAAAATACTGTGAAAAACAGCCACACTGCGATGGACGACAAAGCCGAGGTGGCAGCCTGCCGAAAGCGTACGGAAAATAAGATCGACAGATTGAGCCAAAACGCCACGTAAACAATTGTCAGGATGATGAAAAAGATGACCCGCCAAAAAGCCTCAAAGCTCGGCGGAATGCCGAAAATAAAGATGCCGAAGCCCATAACAAGAAAGCCGAGTGCGAAAAATAAAACACTGATCACGGCAAGTGCCGCGACAAATTTGGCGTTGATGACATAATCGCGCGGCACTGGCTGAGACATCATACGGCTGAGTGTGCCTTTGCTGCGTTCCGAGTTGATGGCATCAAAGCCCAGCGCAATCCCGAGCAATGGGCCCAGAAAGGTCACGAACCATACGAAGGACGGCAATCCGGAGTCTCCTGAAAGCGTAAATAATTTCAGGAAGAGAAACAAGCCTTCCAAATTGGACTTGTCATTCGCCTGGTCCAGGGCATCCCGAATCGTCTGTGACGCCGTATATAGGGAGGCAAGGCACGTTAAGGCGATGATTCCCAGCAAAATGATATAACGCCAACTGGTAATGTGGTCGCCCATTTCTTTTTGTACGATTACCCAAAACGGATCGGTGCCTCTTCGGCGGCTTTGCGATTTTTCCTCGACATCCTGGTCCTTAAGATTCCGAATGAAGCCTGGTGTTTCCACGCGCTTCACCTCCCTCGAAGTATTGATGGTAAATTTCATCCAGTCCGTAATCACGTTTATTTACATATTCAAGCGTTCCTTCTGTTTCAATCACTGTTTTTGCAATCTCGGCGGTGATGTCACGTCCCGCCTCGATGGAAAGGGCTTCGCCTTCCTGAGTGATTTTGATGACTTCATCGATCTGGTTTAAT
>DASVCO010000063.1:0-36359 GCA_036381575.1 Caryophanales bacterium | reverse complement strand
TCCTGGAATGGAAAATGTCCCACCAGGATCCTGAAGCGTCACTGCTAAAGTGATGGTTTCACCCGGGTTGATTTTCGCCGAACCGTTTTTGCTGGTTAAACGACCGCCGGTAAAAGGCTCGGCTTCCCCTATTTGAACGCTTCGGCTCGATCCCCTGTCACTTACTATCGTTTGAACCCATTTTACTTTGCTTCCTTTATTGAGATCGGATCTTTGAACCGTCAAAAGCAAAAGACCGTCTTTTGTTCCACTGATCAATGAGCTGGCGCCCAACCGTCTCCCTTGATCTTTTCCGTTCTTATAGACCTCCACCCAAAAATCCAGATATTTCATGTTCGCGTTGGGCAGATGGTATTCGAAAGCAAACACATTTGTCGCCCCGCCTGCCTTCAACAACAATTCTTCATGTTTTGAGAAATCAGCGGGTTTAATCGTTGCAGCATCAGACGGAAATCCTTGCTGCCCTCTCGCCAGCCCGCTCCCCGCAAACTCGAAAATAACAAACAAAACCACCATCACAGCCAGACCTATATTGATCTTTTTCAACATTTCCCCACCCCATTTTCTATTTCACCGTAAACGTCAAAGTTGCCTTTGGCTGCTCTTCTTTCGCTGCCAGCCAAAAGGTTACCGTATATTGCCCCGGTGCCAACCCGGTAACTTTTGTCTTATACGTGAGTTCCTCAGCCTGTTTCAACTTCTCCGTTCCAATGGCCTGGGTGAACATTCTCCCCTCGGAGTACTGGACTACCTTCTCATCCTGGTTGTTCTTGATAATAAAATCAAAGCGCTGGCCCGTATTAAAATGAAAGGTTTGAACATTTTCCGTTTGATTTTTCAAATGGAATGTAAAAAGTAGAGTATCGCCTTTTTGGTTGTACTCGACCCACGTTTGAATTTCACCGGCAGCGAACCCGCTGCCTTTATTCTTGCTGCCTTCCCCCTGGTCTCCATCATCTGGCTGAGATTCACCACAACCGCCCAACAGACTGAAAGACAATAAAATCATGATCATCACCCCGATAGAACTTTTTCCGCCCATTGCACAATCCTCCCTGCTAAGGTGTCATTGATCGGCCCCTAAATAATCCGGCACCATTTCCTTTTCCGTAACCGAACCTTCCCTATACTGTAGAAAATAAGCTCGGGCCCGCGGTCTTGAACTCACCCCTCTGTATAATTCCCGATCTATATAATGCAAGGCAACACCGTCATCAGCCGCGATTCCGTTGCTCATTCCATTTTCTATTAACTTCTGATAAGCGTTGCGCAATTCGGGTTCACCGTCATAATGCGGACCGTGACTCCCCGACAGAAAACCTAAGGCTTTCAACCTTGAATATTCTCCTGGAAGGGCATCGCAAACACCTTCTTCGAACCAACAAATGGCTCCGGCACTTAAACCTGCAAGCACAACTCCAGAATCCCAGGCCTTTTGCAAAATAGAATCGAGTCCCCATTCCTTCCATAGAACGAGCATATTCTTCGTATTTCCGCCACCCACATAAATGGCATCCTTCTCCAAAACGAAATCTTCCAGGTCAGACGAAGGCGGCCTGAACAATGACAGATGGGAAGGCTTACAAAATAAGTCTCGAAAAGCTTTGTAAAATTGATCGATATAACCTTCTGCATCTCCGCTGGCTGTAGGGAGAAAACACACCTTTGGCTGCTTTTTCGCCGTTTGCGCAAGAATATACCGGTCCAACAGCGGATTTTCCGGCTCCATGGAAAATCCGCCTCCACCCATAGCAATAATTTGCCTCAACGCCTCCACCTCACTATGGTTCTAAATAGCCTTTTTCCACGGCGTTCCGTATCAACTCTTCCGCAAACGCCCACAAATCCTTTGAGCCTTCTGCTATTTGCTTATTTCTTTCCAGCACCTGGCTGCTCTTGATCCCATGCTTCTTCCACGAGGCACCTTCTGTATAGTAATTATGCAAAAGAGGCTGAAACCTGTCTAAAGCAACCGCAAAGCGGGCTTCCGGTGTGCTGCAGTTCTCAAATTCGCGCCATAGTCCGTAAATTTCTCCAGCCTGTTCTTCGGGCAATAGCTGAAAGAGGCGGTTGGCCGCTTGCTGTTCACGCTCATCTTTGTCCTTATAACCTTTTTCGTCATAAGCGAACGTATCCCCTGCGTCAATTTCGACCAGATCATGAATTAGGACCATTTTCATAGTGTGAAGAAGGTCCAATCCCCGCTCATTGGCATAATCTGATAACAACATGGCCATCATGGCGAGATGCCACGAATGCTCCGCATCATTTTCTCGTCGCGAACCATCCATCAGAATCGTTTGCCTGTAAATGTTTTTTAATTTATCAATTTCAATGATGAATTCGATCTGTTTGGTGAATTGATCCTTGTTCAAATCCCCAACCTCCTTACCTATTACAACAGATTTCCCTCCAGCACGGTTACGGCTTGCCCCGACATGTAAATATGATCTCCGTCCACTTTAAGTTTCAGAAGGCCACCACGTTCTGATGCCTGGCAGGCTGCCAATTCACTTTTCCCCAACTTGTCTGTCCAATAAGGTCCCAGACAGCAATGGGCAGAACCTGTTACCGGGTCTTCATTCACACCTACAGCAGGACAGAAGAAACGCGAAACGATATCGTAGTCTTTGGATGCATCGGCTTGACTCGTTACAATTACACCCCGAACCGGCGCACGTTTCAATAAACTGAAATCGGGCTGGATTCCTCGGAGTACTTCTTCAGAATGAACCTCAACGAGATAGTCAAATTGGTTTTGGCCTGTGTATTTTGCATCGACATCCAGTGCCTTGAGAACTTCTTCAGGTGGCTGTACCTCTGTCGGCGGCTTGGCCGGAAAATTCAATTCGATCCATCCGTTATGCCGCTCTGCGGTCAACAATCCGCTCTTTGTTCGAAAACGGGCTTGTTCGTTTTGGCTCAAATATCCTTTTTCCCATAATAGATGTGCACTTGCAAGAGTCGCATGGCCGCAAAGCTCCACTTCAACACTCGGTGTGAACCAACGCAAATGAAAACCGTCCTTTTCCTTAACCAGAAAAGCCGTCTCTGACAAATTCATTTCTTTCGCTACATGCTGCATCCATTTTTCACTTTTGATTTCCGGCAACACGCAAACCGCCGCCGGATTTCCTGTAAATGGCCGTTGCGTAAACGCATCAACCTGAAAGACTGAAATGGTCATTTTGATGCCTCCTGGAGATTCATCATATTTTTTCAATAAATTGATCTGTTCCCATTATACAGTAATATCTTGAAAAGCTTGATTTATATCGACAAATGCCTGTTTGTAAATAAATAGTATAGTTTTTAATATATTTGTATTAATTCCTTTAAAACCCTTGAGATAGCAATGTTTTTGTTCTTTTTAGATGTAATTTTATACCTTTTATATCCAAAATAAACCTTTAAATAGCTTGTTTGCCAATCAAAAACTTCCAAATGTATGGTACTCTATAGAAGTAAGATTCAATAGACTAGTAGGAGGGAATTGAATAATGATAGGAAAACGTTTAACAACTCTGGCTCTCGCTGCTTCGATTTCCTTACTTCCAACTACCGCTTTGGCTCAGGGAAACGAAACGGACGGCCAGAAGCATATAGATATAAATTCTAGTCACCAGCAAGAGTTACAACGATTCAAGCAATGGTCCAACGATAAATTTAACGTTGTTTGGGCAGAACAAGGTGAGATTCCGACATTTGTATCGGGCATCTTATCCAATAAAACGATTCATGAACTATCGGAAATCAAACAGTTTCTAAAGGCAAATCAGGAGATTTTCCATCTTGATCCGCACTCGGATTTGAAGCTGTCTCATGAATCCAAGGATGAGCTGGGGATGAAACACTATCAGTTCGTCCAATCCCTGAAAGGCATTCCGATTGAAGGTGCTCGGTTTACAGTGCATACAAATGATCAGGGAAAAGTAACCACTGTTACGGGGAATGTCCACCCAAAGATTCGGAAACAGCTTAATGGAGATCTCAATCCAAATCTATCAAAACAACAGGCGATTGAAAAAGCCTGGGCGAAAATCGGACTATCGCCGGAACAAACTCAAGGGGTTGCCGACCGCAAGACCGAAGCAAGTCTAAAAAACAAGACGGAAACAGCAGACCTTGTAGTCTACCCTTACAAAGGGGAAAGCTATCTGGCCTATCATGTCCAATTGCGTTTCATCTATCCGAAACCGGGAAACTGGCAAATTTTCATTAACGCCAACAACGGCTCGGTGATTCAATCTTATAACGCGGTCATGGATGATGGATCAACAACCGGATATGGTTATGATATCTTCGGTAATAAAAGAACCCTTCAAACCTTTTACACGAAAAACACTTATTATCTGACGGACACGACAAAACCGATGAAAGGTTATATTGAAACCTTTACGGCCCGTCACGGAAGATCATTGCCGGGTGTCAATGTGATGGATAACAACAATGCTTTCACAGCTCAAAGGCAAAAAGCCGGTGTCAGCGCCCAATATAATGTCAGCCAGGTCTATGACTACTATTATAATACTTTCGGGCGTAACAGCTATGACAATAATGGCGGAATCCTGCGTTCCACCGTTCACTACGGGACAAATTACAACAATGCCTTTTGGAACGGAATCCAGATGGTTTACGGAGACGGAGACGGTTCAACGTTCATTCCTTTGGCCGGCTCACTGGAAGTCACGGCTCATGAGTTGACTCATGCGGTCACTCAATCCACTGCGGGATTGGAATATCATGACCAACCCGGTGCGTTGAACGAATCCATTTCAGACACCTTCGCCTATTTCGTCCATCCCAATAATTTTCTAATGGGAGAGGCTGTCTATACACCAAACAGATCCGGCGATGCTTTGCGAAGCTTGAAAAATCCGTCCAGCTTCGGACAACCGGAAAACATGAGTGGTTATGTAAATACGTCAAGGGACAATGGCGGAGTGCATATCAACAGCGGAATTCCAAACAAAGCCGCTTATTTAACGATCAATAGTATCGGAAAAGATAAAGCTGAACAGATTTATTACCGGGCCTTGACCACTTACCTTGGACCCCAAAGCCAGTTCAGCGACGCAAGAGCAGCGCTGCTTCAAGCAACTGCCGACTTGTATGGCTACAATTCGGAGTACCAGGCTGTGGCAAATGCCTGGGATGAAGTCGGAGTTTACTAAGGATATTGAAATGCCGGGTCCTGGATCCGGCATTTTTTTATATTATTTTTTACCCGCAAGACGCAGTTTCGGCCATAATGCCAGCCAACGCTTCTCCGCACAACGCCGCTCAAAAGCTGTTTCGTCTGCGACATAAGGTCCCTGGCGCAAGATCAAACCAAATAAATCTTTCAATCCAAAGGGAGCACTTACTATCAATTCACCACGCCCTTGAAGTCTGACAGCTACTGCTGTGGCGGTTTCAGCCCAATGTTTCATAGCATCCTCAACGGATGCATAAGGTTCATCACCATTCCGAAGGTGCATTCGCGCTTCATTTTTCACAGACCATGGGAGGCCCGGGGCTTTTCCCCGGAGCTGTCGCTCATATGCTTTCTCCGTTTCCTCCCGGATATCGTAAGGATCATAATACAAAACATCAATATCATTTAACGGAGTTCGTTGTTCATAACCGTGTTTGGCATCCCATATAAAATTGCGAATCATCCCTGCGGAAATACAGCCTTCCGGCAAGCCCAATTCCTGAACGCATTGCAAGGCTTTCATCATTTGCCGGTCGTTTTCGATCATATTGATTAAAATCTTTTCAAGATCAGCCATCCTCTCCCCCCTCTAAATACAGTATTTTAACAAGAGGAATCCTTAATCTTGTTAAACAAACGTTTGATTGAATGGACAAGGATTAAAAATCAAAAGATTTGTATGACGATTTACAAAGCTGGACCATATAGATCGCCCCTGCAAGGGGGACGGCTCTATGTTGGAAGTAAACCTCCCAGACCAGAGCTACCAACTCAAAGGAGATTTATTATGCCGGTTAGACATAATAAACACCACCAGCATGCCAAATGCGAAGAGCAATGACAACACTTGAAACGTGGACACGGAATCACCTCTTTCTTCGCTTTGACATGGCGAATGTCAAGAAACAGTTGACAGAGATGAGCCGCCCTCCCATGAGAAGCCGATCTATTGTCCTTATTCTATTGTAAACATTGCCGGATAAGGGATCAAGTGTTCCTGTTTGTTTTTTTCATAATGGCTCCGTCATCAAAAGAAAAAAGCCGGTTTCTCAACCGACCTTTAGCAATCCAGACATTCCCGACAGTACATGACACCTATTGATTCACTTGCAAATAGTTGCCTCAACGAAAAGCGCCGATGACGATTTTCAGTACGATTCAGCTTCCATCCTTCGCGTGACACACAATCCATTTCAGCCTTCTTTGCCTCCGCAAGCTTCTCCGCTTCATAAATGTTATACATCTTCATCGCTCCTTTTTTTAATCTGATTTAATCTTACCCCGTATCAAGCGATGAATCTTCGGCAAGCAGATGGATTTTCCTTTGCGGAGAAGGACCGATTTTGTCTGCGACTTAAGACCGAGATTGAAGGAAACTCCTACGGTTTGGGCTTCCTCATCCATATTCGATCATCATTGGAGTTCTCCGGAAATCGTTGGCCTGCCTCCAGTTCTACAAATTTCGGATCCTGCACCATGCTTCCGGTTTCGCCAATCTCCATATAAACATCATGGTTAGGGGCCTTCTCTCCTACATGAAATCGATTCTTTTGTCCCATTTTCATCAACTCCTTTCTTGCTAGGCTCTCCAAAAAACAAATCAATTACCGCATTTCGAGCACATTTCCGCTGATCGTATAGAAATGTTTGGGATCTCCGTCCATATTGGAGTTATCTGAAGCGATTCGATTATAAACTCGCGAGAGCACGATTAAGCCATTCAAACGCTTATATTTGCCTTTTAATCGCTTTTGACGCAAAGAACGCCTGCCGTTATGATATTTTAATATGAGTTGCTTTTTCTCATTTCTTCAAAACCCAACAGGAGGTGATGGCACATCCAAACGACAGTAAAGCCCGTCGCCAAGGATTACCGATTCAGCAAACCGAGTAAGGAAAACGGCGCGGACGTGTGGACACTGGTGAAGAGCACCGGAGTACTGGACGTGAATTCCTCTTACAGTTATGTCATGTGGTGCGAATTCTTCCGTGAAACCTCAGTGGTCGTGGAGCGCAATGATCGCGTAGTTGGCTTTATTTCCGGATACATCAAGCCGGAATCGCCAAATATCCTGTTTATCTGGCAGGTGGCGGTAGATGATACGGAGCGCGGACAGGGGCTGGCAACGAAAATGCTTCGCCACCTTCTTGAACGTTCTGTTTGTAAAGACGTTCGCTATCTTGAAGCGACCGTGGCTCCATCAAATATGGCATCCCGGAAACTCTTCACAAGATTCGCCGATAAGATGGGAGCCCCTTGCGAGGTTCATAATTGCTTCACTGCAAATGACTTCCCGGGAGAAGGACATGAAGATGAACCGATTTACCACATCGGACCTTTCAACCGTTAAGCACCACATTTCTAACCCGGCCCTCTTTAACCAAATGGTTCGGGTAAACACAGTTTTCTCAAGGAGGAATTGATTCACATGACCGTTGTCGAACCGAAACCGAAAATGGAAGTGTTTGAACAACTCGAATCGGAAGTCCGCAGCTACAGCCGCAGTTTCCCGACAGTCTTCGAGAAATCGAAAGGCTATAAATTGTGGGATGTAGACGGAAAAGAGTATATTGACTTTTTCGCAGGCGCCGGAGCCTTGAATTACGGACATAACAATGACTTCATGCAAGAAAAGATGATTGAATATATCCGGAATGACGGGATCACCCATAGCCTGGACATGGGGACCACCGCCAGGAGCGAATTCCTGCAGAAATTCCGTGAGGTCGTTCTCGCGCCGCGTGAATTGGAATATAAAGTGATGTTTCCGGGACCTACCGGAACAAACTCAGTAGAAAGCGCTTTGAAAATTGCCCGTAAAGTAACAGGGCGTGAAACTGTAGTCAGTTTCACAAATGCCTTCCACGGCATGACAATCGGATCCCTCTCTGTAACAGGCAATTCTTTTAAACGTCACGGAGCTGGAATCCCGTTGCACCACAGCGTATCCATGCCTTTCGACGACTATATGGAAGACCATAATTCGATCGCTTACCTGGAGAAATTCCTGGAGGACAGCGGCAGCGGCGTCGCTTTGCCGGCAGCCGTTATTCTCGAAACCGTTCAGGGCGAAGGCGGATTGAACGCAGCCAGCTTCGAATGGTTAAGAAAAGTCGAGGATGTTTGCCGTCGCTGGGACATCTTCCTAATTGTGGACGACGTTCAGGCCGGATGCGGCAGAACGGGAACCTTCTTTAGTTTTGAACCAGCCGGCATTAGCCCGGATGTTGTTTGCCTGTCGAAATCTATTGGCGGAATCGGCTTACCAATGGCATTAACGCTGATCAAACCGAAATACGACCAGTGGGGACCCGGTGAACATAATGGTACATTCCGGGGAAATAACCTGGCATTTGTCGCGGCTACTGAAGCACTAAGCCATTGGGAAAATGACGAATTCAGCCAGTCCGTTCAGGAGAAAGGCGAATTTGTAAAAAGCAAACTGACCGAACTCATTGAGAAATATCCGGAATTGGACGGAGAACTTCGTGGACGCGGTTTGATGCAAGGCATCGCGTGCGGAAGGGATGAATTGACCGACATCATAACTTCAGAGGCCTTTGCACGCGGGCTGATTATTGAAACGTCCGGCCCGAAAGACGAAGTCCTGAAGCTTTTACCACCTCTTATTATTGATGAAGAGGGACTTGAGAAAGGCCTGTCTATTCTGGAGGAGAGCATCCAAATCGCACTAGAGAAGGGAAACTAAAAAACATGATTGTCAAAACACTAGACGAAATTCTCGGAACGGATAACGAAACAAAAGACGATAACTGGAGCAGCCGGCGATTTCTACTGAAAAAGGACAATGTCGGCTTTACCTTGACCGAAACTGTTCTCTATGCAGGAACAGAAACCTATATTTGGTACAAAAACCATGTTGAAGCTGTATACTGCATCGAGGGCGAAGCAGAAGTGGAAACGCTGAAAGACGGCAAAATCTATACGATCAAGCCGGGGACTATGTATTGCCTTGACGGCCATGAAAAACATTATTTGCGCATAAAGAAGGATCTCCGCGTTGTATGTGTCTTTAACCCGCCGTTGAGCGGCAAAGAGGTGCATGATGAAGAAGGCGTCTACCCGGTAGATACCGAATAAAAAAAGTCAGGAAAACCTGATAAAAAAGAAATACAAACAAATGGCCGGTTATACCGGCCATTATCCTTATGAGAAACCGGAGAAAGGAGAAAATTGGGCATGCAGGACCTTTATCCATCCCGCTACAGTACCGAGGTGGAAATCACAAGACGCAAAGATCCGGTGATCCACTCCGGACCCGGACGGGAAAAGGAAACGCCGCTTTCCAAAGAGCAACTGTCCTCATATGAAAAGAACGGCTATCTTTTTCTGGAAAGCTTCTTTTCGGAGAATGAATTGAAACAAATGCAGGCTGAAATGGATGCCATCCGTGAAGAATACCGGACAGAGAACATGCCTGAAGTAGTCCGTGAACCGACAAATGATGAAATTCGTTCGGTTTTTGCCGTTCACCGGCTTAATGAGTTTTTCAATAAAGTTTCTTCGGACCAGCGTTTAACAGACATCGCCTCTCACTTACTTGGCAGCGATGTATACTTAAGCCAATCCAGAGTCAATTATAAACCAGGCTTTGCCGGGAAAGAATTCTTCTGGCATTCCGATTTCGAGACGTGGCATATCGAAGATGGCATGCCCCGGATGCGCGCCGTCAGTGTTTCCATCGCGCTGTCCGATAACTACAGCTTCAACGGGCCCCTCATGCTGATTCCAGGGTCCCACCAATACTTTATTTCCTGTCTTGGTGAAGCCCCGGAAAACCATTTTGAGCAATCATTAAAGAAACAGAAATTCGGGGTTCCCGATCCCAACAGCATGGCCTGGCTTGGCAAGAAATTCGGAATCAACGTGCCAACCGGGCCTGCGGGCTCAGTGCTGTTGTTCGAATGTAATACAATGCACGGTTCAAGCAGCAACATCACACCGTTTGAGCGGAACAACCTGTTCATGGTCTACAACAGTGTACAAAACCGCCTCGTTGAGCCGTTTTCCGGCGGGAAACCTCGTCCTGAACATATAGCAACACGGAAGACAGAACCGGTACTCAGCTGAAGGCTTAACTGAGAACATCCTTCCTTTTGGAAGGGTGTTTTTGGATAAGGGCATTACGAAAGCCCCCCATTATTAGATTTGGTGTCTAACAATTGGGGGGCAATTCAATTTCGGGTGCTTTACGGCTATCTTTTCACTTCAGAAACCCTTCGACTTCATTCAATACCGGTAAAGCCGTCATCGCACCCTTTTGCGAGGCTGCAAGCGCTCCGGACACACTGGCGAATTGTCCGATTCTCTCCATTTCATCCTCGGTAATTGACCGCAGTGATTTTTCCACCTGATTAAGGCCAAATAACATCCCGGAAACGTAGGCATCACCGGCACCCGTTGTATCTACAGCCTCAACCTTCATTGCCGAAACACGTACCGAGCCTTTTTCTGAAAAAATCCTACTTCCCTGAGCTCCACATGTAACGAAAATCAACGGAATCTCATACTGCCTTAATGCCTGAATACCCTTTTCTATGTTTTCACTTCCCGTAATAAACACCAATTCTTCTTCGGATATCTTCAAAGCGTCCACATCCGGAAGCACTTCCAGAATGGCATCACGAGCCTGCTGTTCATTTCCCCAGAGCGACATTCGGATGTTCGGATCAAAAGACAACCGCATCCCCGCTTGTTTCGCCAAACGAATCGCCTGTTTTGTCGCCCCCCGTACAGGTTCACGAATCAAGGAGATCGAACCGATATGGAGAAGGTTTCGATTTTCGAAAATCGCTCTATCTACTTCATCTTCTCTTAATAGTTGATCTGCACTCGGCTCGATGTAGAAATCAAAGCTTCGCTCCCCGTTCCCATCAAGTGTCACAAACGTTAATCCCGTTTTTGCCTCGTCGCTCAAAACCATCTTCGAAACATCAACCTTGTAATCTCTTAAGGTCTGTCTAAGAAATTTACCGAGCACATCATCCCCGACTTTTCCAACGAACATCGTATCTACCCCGAGCTTGGCCAATCCAACCGCGACATTCGCCGGTGCCCCACCCGGGCATTTTTCATAAATCAAATTCGTTGAATCCGTTGGAATGAAGTCAATCAATGCTTCCCCGAAACAAATGATACCTTGCCTCATGGACTTTTCACCCTCTTTCACCCTAAACGAATTCCAAAAAAAATGGGGCGGAGTTTTCCCGCCCTTTTCATAGTTTCAGGCCATTAAAGCCGAACGAGCCCTTCGGTTTCACTGGATTTCAGTGCAGCCAGAATCACTTCCAGCGATTTCATGCCTTCTTCTCCCGAAACCGGGGAAGGCAAGTCATTCACAATACAAGAGACGAAATGCTCGATGACATGCGAACTTGTTTGGCCGCCTTCATCGTTGGATTGAATTTGTCCCAGTTCATACTTCACGGTTTCGCCATTTTGATATTGAGCTATCAGGGAATAAGCCGGGTCATCTTCAAGCCTCAGGATTCCTTTTTCACCATAAATAATCGTTGAATTATCCTCTTGTGAAACATAGGACCAACTTGCTGTCAGGGTTCCAATAACCCCATTTTCAGTTTTCAAAATACACACGGCGTTATCATCAACATCCGTATCGGACTTGGCGCTGGTTTCAACCATTGCTGAAACCTCAACAACCTCTTCATCCAAGAGAAAGCGAATGATATCGGACTTGTGAACCCCTAAATCCCCCATTGCTCCAATAAAAGCTTGTTCTTTCTTGAAGAACCAGCTGTCCTTGCCATCCATGCTCCATCCTTCCGGGCCGCCGTGGCCAAATGTTGTCCGGAAACTGTAAACCTTGCCAATTGCTCCGTCTTTAATCAATTGTTTCGCTTTTTCATGCGAGGGGACAAAACGCTGGTTATGGGCAATCATCAGCTTGCGATTATTATCTGAAGCCGCCTGAATCATAGCTTCTGCTTCTTTTTTCGAGGTGGCCATCGGCTTTTCGCAAAGAACATGCTTGCCTGCATTCAAAGCATCGATACTTACGGGCGCATGCAAATAGTTTGGCAAGCACACGCTGACAGCATCAACCTCAGAATTCTTCAATAGTTCCTTGTAATCGTAGTAAGCCTTGGCGCCATAAGTCTTCGCCCTCTCGTCAGCCCTTTCTTCAACAATATCGCAAACAGCAACAATGTTGACATCATTTTGGTCTGCATATTCCGGTAAGTGGCGGTGTGTGGCAATACTTCCGCAGCCAATTACACCAATGTTTAAAGGTTTCATCTCTTTTCCTCCTGTTTGTGTAAAAAAAATATTTTTCTATTCCAATCAACTACTTCACTATTTTACAAGTAACCCATTAAAGACTTCTATTATGCAGGCTCGCTTACCCCATAAAGAGTAGGCCGGGTTGCACCATGATCTGTATTCACAGAACGATCCATCCAAATTTGTTGGCCATCAAAACGACAAACGATAGTATCCGTGAAGGGAGTTTCTACGAAACACCAGGTCATTACAAATTCATGATTATTGCGCCAACCTGCTTTAGCGAACACTCTCAGCTCATCCGGTTGATACTGGGCGTGAAGAACATTGCCGGGCATTGTCGTTGTCCCCTCAACCCACTCTTGGTATCCGCATTTAATATGGTGTTCTCCCCGTCCGTCTTTAAGAACAAATCTGCAGAAACCAGCTTCAAACAAAAGGGAAACCTCTCTTACATCATCCTCGTTAGCCTCCATCCTGTATATTCTGCCAGAAACTTCAGGGACAATCGAAGAAGACCTGATTAACTCCGGAGTGGATAATGTTAAATGGTTCAATTGCTCATCCAGGATGGCTTTTGCCTCCTCATCGGCTGGGAGCGGCCGATCCTCCATCTCCTCTAACAAATCCCGCCAAATGATATTTAAAATTTTATCGGCGTTCTCAACTCCGCTTGTGGTCACAACAACCGTATTTAATTCTGGCACGACAATACAATGTTGGCCAAACGAACCATCAGCCCGGAAAGCACCACAGCGGCTAAGCCAAAACTGAAAACCATACCCTTGCCTGAAATCATCATCGTTCTCTTCCCCGACAACAATCTGAAGCGATACAGCTTCCTCAATCCAGGACTTCGGCAATAATTGGCGGCCTTCCCAGCAACCCTTCTGCAATAAAAATTGTCCAAACCTGGCGACTTCTTCTGTAGTAAGGCTTAAGCCCCCACCACCTGTTGTATGGCCTTCAGGAGAAGTATCCCAATCTGGCCTGGTGATGCCCAGTGGATCGAACAGCCTTGGTTGCAGATAATCAATCAATTGTTGACCTGAAACCCGCTGGATAATGGCGGATAGCATATGTGTTGCACTTGTATTATATAAAAAGCGAGTCCCCGGCTGATGCTCCACCGGTGTATTCAAGAAATGCTCTACCCAGCTGTCCTCCAGTTGCCGCAACTCTCCACCCATTGTAGGCCGTTCATGGCCAGGGCTCATCGTTAACAAATCTCTGACCCGAATTTCCCGATACTTATGATTTTGAGAGGTATCCATTTCGGGGAAAAAGGATGCTACCGTGTCCTCCAAAGAAAAAAGGCCTTCAGTGACAGCGAATCCAACCGCTGTTGATGTGAAACTCTTTGTTAATGAGAAAAGCATATGGGGAAAATCGCTGCGATACGGGCTCCACCACCCCTCAGAAATTACATGGCCATGTCTCACTATCATGATGCTGTGAAGTTCAATTCCTTCGGCATGGACGTTCTTCAGGAAATGGGAGATGGCCTGTGAAGAAACTCCTTGTCCCTCCGGCGTGCTTCGTTTGAACTCGCCGACTTTATTCAAATTGTTCATCTGTTCCCACTCCATAACCAGCTTTATCAAGAAAACCCGGCTTGCCTCAAGCCAGCCTTAATTGCGCTCAACAATGCATCATGAGCAGACGATGAAGATTACTTTCTTAGAATCCCCTATGGGCGATAGAGCGCTTATCTATCTGCTTATCATGGCTTCCTACGTCGACTTTTCCTTCTTTACCGACACGGGATAATCATCAACAAGCTATACTTTCTGCTACGGTAAAAAATGGGGCGGAACGAATTCCGCCCTCAGTACTTATTCCGTTAGGCCCACCACATCTCAGCAGGTTTATCCTTTATGAGAACGGACTGTAGATTTTCAACCGCCCGTGTGAAGCCTTCTTCCACTGACATGAGCGGATCTTCGTGTTCAATGCTGACCACATAATCATAACCATAGGTTCTTAATGCGCTAATCATGTCCGACCATTCCTTAACATCATGACCGCAACCAACCGAACGGAACGTCCAGGCTCGTGTTTGCACATTCCCATATGGCTGCATATCTGTAAGGCCGTACATATTTACATTTTCCTGATCAATGAAAGTATCTTTGGCATGGAAATGGTGGAGCGCCCCGGCTTTGCCCAGGATTTTAATCGCTGCAACCGGGTCGATCCCCTGCCACCACATATGGCTTGGATCAAGATTAGCCCCGACTGCTTCGCACGTTTCTTCCCGTAACTTCAGCATCGTATAAGGCGTATGTACGAGAAAACCGCCGTGCAATTCCAAACCAATTTTCACATTGTGATCTTGGGCGTACTTGCCCCATTTTCGCCAATAAGGGATCAGCTTCTCTTCCCACTGCCATTGAAGCACTTCACTATATTCCGTTGGCCATGGGGAGACCGGCCAATTCGGATACTTCGCTCCTTCATGATCACCCGCTGTTCCCGAGAAACAGTTGACAACCGGAACCCCCAACATTTCTGCCAATTGTACAGTTTTCACAAATGTTTCGTGGGATTCCTCAGCATAAGCCTTGTCCGGTGAAATCGGATTCGCATGGCAGCTGAGTGCACTGATAGTCAAGCCTCGGGAACGAACAGCCTCCATATATTGATTTCGTTCCTCTTCACTTTCCAACAATTCATCAAGCTTGCAATGGGCATCCCCCGGGTTTCCGCCCGTTCCGACCTCTACGGCCTCCAGCCCTGCATTTTTCACATAATCCAGCATGTCTTCAAACGACTTGTCGGAAAACAATACAGTGAACACGCCTAATTTCACAGTTATACTCCTCCTGTTCTCGTTTTGGCTCCCAATTTTACAGCCTCACCGCTTTCAGCTGAGCGGTACAAACCTTCAATGATTTGTTGAATAATCACACCTTGTTCACCTGTGCTAATCGGAGCAGGTCCTCCTAAACAGGCGTCAACGAACCGGCCAATCTCCAATTCATAACCTCCCTTGCCGGGAAGAAATGACGGAGTCACATCGACTAGAGTATCGTGCTTCTCCTGATAGATATTTAGCGGAAATACATCTGCTCCGCCCTTATCGCCCATCAGGGAAACATTCATAGTATCGTGTTCTTTAACATTAGCGGCAAAAGCCGTTTCAAGTAAAATGGAAGCACCGTTCTTAAACGTAATCATTCCGCGAGCCATATCTTCGATCGAGAAGTTCTTCCAGTCCCATTCGCCCATCAAACCTACACCCGGTTTGCTTCCGAGTTTCTGGTAGGTGACTCCGAAAACCGTGTCAGGCTCGGGGTAATCCATCAAATAAAGAGCCGTGTCCAACATATGGACCCCAATATCGATCAACGGTCCCCCGCCCTGCAACTCCTTGTTCGTAAACACGCCCCAGCCGGGAATTCCCCGTCTGCGGACAGCATTAACCTTCACTGCATAAATATCTCCAAGTTCTCCACCGTCAATAAAACGGCGCAGTGTCTCGGCCTCGGGGGAATGACGATAGTGAAAGCCGTAAGTTAGAATTTTCCCCGCCTTCTTAGCGGTTTGAGCCATTTTCTCAGCTTCCGCGGCTGTCATGGCAGGGGGTTTTTCACACAATACATGGCACCCGGCCTCAAGCGCTGCAATGGCGGCAGGGGCATGGAATTTATTCGGCGTACAAATGCTCACGGCATCCAGCTCCGCATCCCGAAGCATCGTTTCATAATCTTCGTAAACATTCGGAATAGAGATTTCCTCCGCCAACTGCTCCGCTTTTTCCTTCACAACATCGGATACTGCTGTGATTTCAACCCGATCCGCAAATTTCAAATAATTCGGCACGTGTACAGCACTTGCAATACCGCCGGCACCGATTAACCCAACTCGTAGTTTTTCTGTCATGATGGTTTCCTCCTATTTGATCCCAATCCATTTTCCTGCTTCAGCAGAACGTTCAACTGCATCCAATACGATTTGATTTTTCAGGCCGTCGTCAAAATTCGGTGAAGGCGAATACCCCCGGGCAATCCCCTTCATCAATTCCGACATCAGGTTGATAAACGTGTGCTCATAGCCGATGATGTGTCCCGCCGGCCAATAAGCACCCGCATATGGATGGACTTCTTCTGTACAGTTGATCGTACGAAAACCCTGTTGGCCTGCCGGATCACTCGAAAAAAACACGCCCAGGTTATTCATATTCTCAAGGTCCCAGCGAATGGATCCTTTTTCACCATTGATTTCAAACCGATTTCCGTTTCGATTGCCATTCGCAAACCGGGTGGCCTCGAAAGTACCGATTGTGCCGTTTTCAAAACGTGCCAGAAAAGCGGCAGCATCATCCACATCCACTTCTCCAGTGCCACTGCCATCCTTGTAGGGCCGTTCTTTTACAAATGTCTCCATCATACTGGTGACCTCACTGAATTCCCCGATCAAAAACCGCGCCAAATCTATACTATGGGCACCGATATCTCCTAATGTCCCTGACCCGGTAACTTCTTTTTGCAACCGCCAGGCCATAGGAGCCTCGGGGTCTGTAAGCCAATCCTGCAAATATTGGGCTCTGATATGGTAAATCCTTCCCAATTTGCCTTCAGCAATTAATTGCTGCGCATACTGTACTGCCGGCGCAAATCGGTAATTATGAGTGATCATATGAACAACGCCGTTTCGTTTAGCGGCGGCACTCATTCGTTCAGCTTCTTCCACTGACATGGCCAACGGCTTCTCGCAAATGACGTGTTTTCCTGCCTCCATAGCCGCAATCGCCATTTCCGCATGTGTATTGTTCGGCGTCACAATATCGATCAAGTCAATGTCATCTCTCTCAATCAAGCGACGCCAATCTGTTTCATATGATCGCCATCCCATATTCTCCGCTGCCTTCGCCACAGCCGCCTCACGGCGGCCGGCTACAGCCTGCAATACCGGCTCCATCTCATTCCCGAAATAAAACGGCAAGGCCCGGTATGCGTGGGTGTGCGCTCTCCCCATAAATTGATAACCGATCATGCCGACTCGCACTTGGCTCATCGTTTTCGCCACTCCCCTCGATTATTGTTCAGTAATCGATTCTAACGGTTTTGCATTGCCGTAAGTGGATGTTGGCTGAGTAGTAGGCTTCGCCCAGTGAGCTGCATTCACTAATACTTTCTGGATGGTTTCATCATAGTAAGTCGGGTATTCTTCATGGCCTGGCCGGAAATAAAAGACTTTTCCTTTCCCGCGTCTATAGGTACAGCCGCTCCGGAACACCTCGCCGCCTTCGAACCAACTTGTGAATACCAGTTCTTCAGGAGCGGGAATATCGAAATGCTCTCCATACATTTCTTCGTGTTCCAATTCAAAGTACTCTCCGACCCCTTCCGCAATTGGATGGCTCGGGTCTATCACCCAAACGCGTTCTTTCTCTCCAGCCTCACGCCATTTCAAATCACAGGAAGTTCCCATCAGGCGCTTGAAGATCTTCGAAAAATGTCCGGAATGCAATATAATCAGGCCCATTCCGTCCAACACCCGTTCTTGAATGCGATCTACGACCTCGTCGCTTACCTCACCATGGGCAACGTGTCCCCACCAGAACAGGACATCCGTATCTTTCAAGACCTCTTCCGACAATCCGTGTTCCGGCTCATCCAACGTCGCAGTCCTTACGTCAAAATCCGCTTCCTTTAGAAATTCGGCAATGGCCCCGTGAATTCCTTCCGGATATACCTTCCGAATTTCAGGGTCCTGCTTTTCATGGCGATTTTCGTTCCATACTGTGACCTTCATTTGTCTCTACACTCCTCTTATTACTTTTTTTCAACAGAGTTCATTAAAGTACTCCTGCGCCCACTGCAGGTCCGTAGAAGCAGTGTTCCCGGCTTAGTCGCATCGTCGACTACTCCCCGATGTGATGCTTGGGCACTCCTCTTATTATTTTTTTTCAACAGAGTTTGTTAAGGTACTCCTGCGCCCAATGCAGGTCCGCAGAAGCAGTACTGCCAACCCACAGCTTATTCGAAGAAGCTTATGTTTCCGGTTGACGTATCGCAGGAAACTCCCCGAGGTGATGCTTGGGTGTTCCCGGCTTAGTCGCATCGTCGACTACTCCCCGATGCGATGCTTGGGCACTCCTTCGTTATACTCACGATGTTTTCTCAAGACTTCCTTGGCTCTAAACACCTTCTATTGCCGATTTGACACAAATACGGAATTTCCTTTCATTTCCTTCCTTAAGAAAAGCCTGAAGGAAATTACTCTTTAACTGAACCCGATGTTAAGCCGGAAACAATTCGACGTTGGAAGAACAGGACAAAGATTACGATCGGAATTGTAACCACAACCGTAGCGGCAGTAATATCTCCCCACGGGATCGTAAATCTCCCTTGAAACAAGGCAATACCCACGGGGACAGTTCTAAAGGTTCGTGCTGTATTAATCGTTAACGCATACAGGAATTCATTCCATGCCGCGATAAACACAAGGATCGCAGTCGTAAACAGCCCGGGTACGGCCAATGGGAAGATAATCTTCCAATACGTTTGCATTAATGAAGCGCCGTCTATTTTCGCCGATTCCTCCAGATCATAAGGGATTTTGCGGAAGAATGTGACCAATATCCAAATGGACAACGGCAGCGTTATGACCGTATAAGGGATAATCAAACCAAGATAACTGTTAGTCAGCCCGACATTCAACAATATTTGATACAACGGAGCCACCGTGGCAATCTGCGGGAACATAGAAACGGACAAAGCCAGTCCTAGAATAACGGCCTTCCCGCGGAAATGAAGTCTGGCAATCGCATAAGCCGCAAATGACGCCGTGAAAACAGTATAAATCGTTGTAACTGCCGCTACAATAAAGCTGTTTTTTAAATAGGTCAGAAGCGGGTGATCGAAAAAGACCGAATGATAATTTTTTAACGTGGGATCGTCCGCAAATGGGTCGAAAGCATTGGCGCCAAACAATTCCGAAGGCGGCTTAAAAGAGCTCAAAAAGACCCAGATGAAAGGGAACATTACCACAAACACGAACAAAATGAGAAAGGTATAAAAGAACGGACTTCTCTTCTTCTCCATTTACCACACCTCCTAACGTCCTGAATCGTCCGAAAGCAAGTCAGAACCAAGAAATTTAATGTAAATAATAGAAATCACCGCCACACAAAGGAACACGATAATGGCAAGCGTCGAGCCTGCGCCGAAATTCTGTTGCGAAAACATGACTTGATAGGCAAATCCTGAAATCATTTCCGTTGTGTTGGCCGGACCGCCGCCTGTTAAAACGTAAACAAGGTCGAATACCCGGAAGGCATCCAAAGTCCTGAACAACAGAGCAACCAGAATGCTGGACTTCATCAAGGGCAAAGTAATATTGAAAAATTGCTTGACCTTTCCAGCCCCGTCAATGGAAGCTGCCTCATACAGATTTTGAGGAATGACCTGAAGACCTGCCAACAGCAACAGGGCAATGTATGGCGTTGTTTTCCACACGTCCGTAAGAATAACTGCGAACATGGCTCCAGTCCCTGTTGTCAGTAAGGTCGACATATCCGGGACAATTCCGATAAACTCGAAAAACCCAGCGATAATGCCGCTTTGTCCATCATAAAGATAGGTCCACATTGTTGCACTAACCGCAGTAGGTATCGCCCATGGGATCAGGACACTTGCTCGAATCATTCCGCGTCCCTTGAACGGTTTATTGATTAAAAGGGCAATTGCAAAACCGATTGTGAATTCAGCTGCTACAGAGACCACTGTAAATACAAAAGTGTGCCAAAGCGCCGACCATGTTCTCCCATTTGTGAACATATTGAAGTAGTGGTCTAATCCGATAAAGTTTGGTTCAATAATGGCATCCGGAAGCCCCGAAGCCAATCCGGTCAGTTCATCGGCATTTGACAAGCCTTTTTGATTTTTGAGATTCGACAACCTGTCATTCACATCTGCAATCGTTTCTTTAAACTGACTGGCCGTCTCCCCGCTGATTGAAACCAATGCAAGTTCCTCCGGGGGTGTCTTATACTGGTTTAGCATTTGGTTCACTTTCTCATAGGTGTCTCCAGCATCTTCTTTAATACTTTGATTTAATTCTTTTAACTCTTGGTTAATATCCGCCAATTTGCTTTTCAATGGATCCTGGGTTTGTTCAATCTCCTGCGACAAATCATTGACCAAGAAAGGATAATATTTCAAATAAACGTCAAGATTTAAGCTGTAATCCAAATGAGTAGCCGATTTTGTAGGTTCATTTAACCGCAGGTCAAACAAACTGTAATAAAACGATTGAACGACCGGATAAATAGCAATGGCCAGGATAAGAAGAATGGAAGGTGCAATAAGTAAAAAAGCCGGTTTCCAGTCAGATCGCTTTGTCGGTTGCTTCATTTACGTCCACCTCCTTAAATAGAGCCTCAACCTTCAAACAAATGAAGGTTAAGGCTATACACGATTTACTATTTTTCTACATCTTCTTGCAGTTTTTGCTTCAGATTTTTGATAGCTTGCTCTGGGGATTCTTTCCCGGTAATTGCGCCGGATACCTCAATCTGAATATCACTTGAGATCTCTTGATAGTTTGGTGCAACCGGACGCGACACAGCGCTTTCAACCGCTTTCTTGAAGCCTTCTTTTCCGAAATACGGATTCGCTTTCAAGACTTCTTCATCTTCCAGCAACGACGGAATGGCCGGGATCTTACCGCCTACAACCGCACGTATTTTCTGCCCTTCCGGCCCAGCTGTGAATTTCACGAATTTCCATGCCGCTTGCTTGTGCTTGGAATACTTGTTGATGCCCATCATCCAGCCGCCGAGAGCAGCAGCAGATCCAGCATCCCCGGATGGAAGCGGTGCAATACCGACTTTGCCGGCAACCTTGGATTTGGATTTATCCTGAGAAGTTGCCCACATGTACGGCCAGTTCCGCGCAAAGACCGCTTTCCCGTTAATGAAAGCCTGATTGGTTTCGGGTTCTGTAAATGTTGAAATGTTCCCCGGAACAAAATTAGATTGTGTGATTTTCGTCATTGTTTTCAAGCCTTTGAGGGTATCCTTACTATCCACAACAACTTTTCCGTCTTTAACAAACTGCCCACCGTATGACGCTACATATTCAATGATATTACATACGAGCCCTTCATACTGTTTGGCCTGATAGACATAACCGAATTTGGTCCCTTTTTCGCCTTTATATTTCTTGGCCATTTTGATTAATTCATCCCAGGTCTTCGGCGGTTGCTTTACAATATCTTTCCGATAGAACAACATCCCGACATCCGTAAACAATGGTAAAGCCCACTGTTTCCCCTTGAATTGAGCCGCACTTAACGCGCCCTGGTTGTACTTGCTCAAATCAAAGCCGCTTTGTTGAATAAACCGGTCAAGCGGAAGAACGTATTCGGCTTGAGCGAATTCTGCCGGCCATACAACGTCGAGGTTAAACACATCAATCTCGGAAGATTGTGCACTCAGTTGCGTTACATACAGGTCATGCTGTTTTCCGGAGTTATTCGGCAACTGCCTGTTCTTAACATTAATATTCGGGTACTTCTCTTCAAACGCTTTAATGATTTTATCGGTTTCTCCGGATTCATCTTTGCCATGAGCCCAGACGATCGTAACCTTCTCCTGTGAATCGGAAGAAGTACCATCAGTATTACCCGTCGAATCGTTATTTGCGTCACCGCCGGCATCGCTGCCGCTATTTCCTCCTCCGCCATTCGAGGACCCTGATCCGCTACACGCGGCGAGTGCCAGAACAATGGCTAAGAAAATCGGAACCAATCTTAGTTTTTTTAACATGTTCTTCCTCCTTTAATTTCCGAAATCTTATTTATTTTTCTTATCGTATCTCGCTAAATTCATTTATTCCTGAATGACAACTGCTTTCGTGAAATCGATTTCATTATTCGGGAACTACTAAATGATGTCCATAAAATACGAATGCCCGTTTAAGTAGATTCTCTGACGATAAGCCGGGAAAACCATTCTACAATCTTCTGATCCGGCTTTTGATTATGTTTGATATATTGAATCATAAGTTCCATCGTCCTTGCGCCGATTTCTTGACTCGGCTGATGGATAGTTGTGATACCGGGATCCATCAATTCTGCAATGGGTTGATCGTCGTATCCGACAACAGCTAAATCGTTAGGAATCTCTGCACCATAGATCTTCGCTTCTTTTACAATTCCCGCTGCTACTTCGTCGCTTCCTGTGAAAATGGCCGAGGGACGATTGTCCATTTCCGCAATTTTACGAAAAATCTCTTTGCCGTCTTCTATTTCAAGCGCATTGCTGAACCACCATTTTTCCTCCATCGAAAGGCCGGCTTCCTCCAAAGCATGAAGAAATCCTTTTTGCCTGTCCGAGGTATTGGTAATGCGGCTGCTGCCGAAACAACAGGCAATTCTTTGATGGCCTCGCTCAATCAAGTGCCTCGTTCCAAGATAACCGCCCTGATACTGATCCAGACAAACAGTGGGAACCTCCGTATTTGGCGGATATTCATTGCAAAACATGATCGGCCCAAACTTCGTGTATTCCTTGATATCCTCCCAATTATTCTCACTGGAAGCCAGAATCACACCGCCGATTTGCTTTGTCTTCAGCCATTCCAGATAGACCAACTCCCGTTGCTTGTCAGACCTTGTCTGGCAGACGATCAATTGGAAGTTGTCTTCGGCCGCCTTAATTTCCATTGCTTCAACCATGCTGCTGAAAAACGGATTCGAGATTCTTGGAATCAGTACAGCTATCGTTTCTGTGGTTTGCGTACGCAACCGTTTCGCAAGCGAGTTCGGCACATAACCGAGTTGATGCATCGCTTCATGAACCAGTTTCTTTTTCTCCTCGGATACGTAAGGATGATTATTCATCACCCTGGAAACGGTAGCGCGTGATAACCCCGCCAATTCAGCGACATCTCCAATTGTTGCCATGCTTCATCCTCCTTGCGATAAAACACCTCCCGAATCCTGTCTTGTTTTAACGCATCTTGTCTGAAATCGATTTCATACCAAATTATAAATGTAAGCGTTTCATGGTGTCAACCACTTCCTCAAAATAAATTTAGTAAATTCAAAGAAATAGCTTAGTTTCCCTTCCTAAATCAATTACTTTACCTCATAAAGAGCAGACATTATAATATCTATGAATCAAAGATATAATTTTTTGTAATGGGGGCTCTTTCATCATGAAGAAGTTTATGTCCATTTCCCTTGCGGTCATGTTGTCCGTATTACTTGCTGCATGTTCCCAGCAGGATGGGGAAACCGATAGATCTGCACCAACCCAAGATAACAAAGGCTCACAACCTGTATTTAAAATCGGGGCAATTCCCGATCAAAACGTTTCCGCTCTGAAGAGGCGCTTTGGAGAATTTGCCGATTATTTGGAGAAGCAAACAGATCTGAAAGTAGAATACGTAAATTCCCGCAATTACGCTGCACTGGTTTCAGCTTTTAAAAGAGGCGAGGTTCAGCTGGCATGGTTTGGCGGCCTGACCGGCGTTCAGGCGAGAAACGCCGTCCCGGGGGCTGAGGCCATTGCGCAAAGGCCGACTGATGCAGAATTCCATTCCGTTTTCATCGTGCATGAAGGACTTGATGTGCACAAACTTAAGGATCTGAAAGGCCTTAGCTTCACTTTTGGCAGTGAAAGCTCAACATCCGGGCACTTGATGCCCCGCTATTTTCTAACCGAAGCCGGAATCGATCCGGAAACCGATTTTGACGGAAAACCGAATTACAGCGGTTCTCATGACAAAACATGGAAGTTGGTTGAATCTGGCGCTTATCAGGCCGGGGCATTGAATGAACTTGTTTGGAAGTCCAGAAAGAAACAGGGGAAAATTAATCTCGATAAAGTCCATGCCTTCTATACAACGCCGGCTTTCTATGATTACAATTGGACCATTAACGGGAATGTAAACGAGAAATTCGGCGAAGGAACGAAAAAAGCTGTGCAAAAAGCTCTGTTATCCATGAACAAGGAACAAAATCAGATTCTCGAGCTTTTCCACACCGACAAATTCATTAAGACCAATAATGAAAACTATGCCAAGATCAAAAAGGTCGCAAAAAATATCGGGATCATTAAATAGGGTGAAAAAAATGGAACCGAAAGAAATCCTGACATTAAAAGAAATTACCAAGAGTTACGGGGAGATGCGGGCGCTTTCTCCTCTCTCTTTACGTATAAAACAAGGAGAAAGTGTCGCCTTGATTGGGCCGAGCGGAGCCGGAAAAACCACCTTGCTCAACATATTTGCGAGTGTGATTCAAGCGGATGCAGGGGAATTCGAGATTTCCGGTAAACCCGCGCACCGATATACCTCTGCCAAACAACTGGCGCGAAAAGTCGGCATGATCCGGCAGCAATTTGATTTGGTCCGGCCGTTGCCGGTCATTCATAACGTGCTCGCGGGGCGGCTCGGGGAATGGGGATTCTTCAAATCGCTGGTGTCCTTTATTTTCCCGCAAGAAAAAGACGTTGCTGCCCGGGCACTTGAAAGGGTCGGGTTAGCTGATAAAATCTATGAAAAAACCGCCAATCTTTCCGGCGGCGAACAACAAAGGGTGGCTCTCGCGCGCTTGCTTGTCCAACATCCCGAAATCATTCTGGCTGATGAGCCGGTTTCCTCGTTGGATCCGGCCCGGGCAGAGGATGTTCTCGCCATGTTGGTCAATCTGGCGAACGAAGAAAACCAGACGCTGGTGGCCAGCCTTCATTCAGTGGAATTGGCGAAGAAATATTTCACCCGGCTCATTGCTTTAAGAGAAGGAACGGTATATTTCGATCTTCCCGTTGAAGAAGTTACTGATGAATCCCTGTCCGAGCTTTATGATCTTGTGGAGATGAAAGACAATGATGCGAAAGCTGCTGTATTTTCATAAAAAAAATGTCCTGACCCTATTTCTGGTGCTCGTCTTCATCCTGAGCCTGTTTTCGGTCAACTGGGGACCCGAATTGTTGCATGCCGGAGGTTTAAACGCCCTTCAGGAAATGGTTGCAGCCCTTTTTCACCCGGACTTGTCGCCTTATATTCTGCAACTGGCGTTAATCGCTTCAGTAAGAACGTTGGCCTATGCCGTTACGGGAATGTCAATCGCCGTTCTGATCGCACTCATTTTTGGCGTTCTTGCGTCCGGTCTTCTGTCTTCCGGCCGCTGGAACCGATTGCTTTCCATGAGCGGATTTCGCGGCTTATTGGGTTTCATGCGGGCTATTCATGAGTTGGTTTGGGCCTGGTTGTTTGTCGTGGCATTTGGATTGACTCCTTATGCCGCTATTTTTGCCATTGCCATTCATTATGGCGGGATCCTCGGGCGGATTTTCGCGGATATGCTGAACGATGTTCCTCCGGAACCCATTCAAGCTCTAAAGGCAAGCGGCGCCTCGCGGTTTCAACTTTTGCTTTACGGGTATTTCCCCGCAGCGGCCGCGGATATCCTCAGCTATGTCATGTACCGGTTCGAATGCGCGATCCGCTCTTCCGCCATCATGAGTTTCGTAGGTCTTGGGGGACTCGGTTATCAAATCCACCTTTCTTTGACCGATTTGAAATATGACCAGGTCTGGACGTTCTTACTTTTTTTAATCGCTCTGGTGGTTCTCGTTGACCTGTGGAGCCAGTTTCTGCGAAAGAGGATGGTCGCATGACTCAAAATCATACAAAGAGGCCTCCCATCCGCCAATTTGGATTCGTCAAGTTTTCCTTCTTCCTTAGCCTGGGCCTGATTTTGTTTTCATGGGTGTTTGTCATCAAGGTAGATGGAGCGGATTTATTCGCTTTATTTTCGGAGAAGAATCTTCACTCGGCGATTGGCTTCTTGAAGAACATGTTTGGTGTTGGCGTGGAAAACCCGGCCTTTACCGATGCCGAGAGCTGGCAAAATGCCCTGTATCTCACCTTTAAAACCCTGGAAATGAGCATCATGGCAATCGGATTTGCCGCAATCGGTATGTTATTCACCGTGGTTCCCGCTGCGCGAAACGCCGCGGACGGTTCGCTGACCCTGTCAAGAAACTGGTACGGCCGTCTTGTTTTTCTTATTGTTCGCGGTATATATGTTTTCACACGGGCCATCCCCGAACTGATCTGGGCAATGATGATCATCTTTATTTTTCAACCGGGGATTCTTCCGGGAGCGATTGCCCTGGCCTTGCACAACTTCGGGATCCTCGGAAAACTGTGCGCAGAGGTCATTGAAGATCTGGATACCCGGCCCATTCGAGGCTTGGCTTCATCTGGTGCAAGCAAGGCACAAATGCTCATTTATGGAGTGATTCCGACAGTCTTGCCGCGATTTATCACGTACATTCTGTACCGTTGGGAAGTTATTATCCGGACAACAATTGTTGTCGGTTTTGTGGGGGCAGGCGGCTTGGGCCGTCAATTTAAGCTTAGTATGAGTTTCTTTCATTATACGGAAATCACCCTGTTTTTAATTTGCTATATCGGCCTTGTTGTTGTGGCTGATCTGGTTTCCGCAGGGTTGAGAAAAGGGGCCGAATAAAGTTAAAACGCTCGGGGAGCTTGCCCCGGGCGTTTTGTTTAACCTTGCGGGACCGTGGCTTTTGCCTTTGGTCCTGCCTTCTTTGTATAGGCTTCGATTTGTTCCTCTTGCGGCGGTGCGGTCCGTTGAATGAAGAAAGACAGCAGCAGGGCCGCCACGGCCATTCCTGTTGCCACGACGAAAGCATCATTGATGCCTTGAATCGTCGAATGTTTGACCACCGACATGATTTGCTGTTGCATTTCCGGTGGCATTTGGGCCAATGCCTCTTTGGAACCGGAAGCTGTGAATTCCACCCCATCCGGAATCTGAATGCCCTTGGCTGCCAGTCCCTTAACTACATGATCCTGTGTCTGATTGGACATGACAGTTACAAGGTAGGCTGTTCCCAGTGAGCCGGAGATCATCCGCATTGTATTGGACATGGCTGTCCCATGAGCATTCCATTTTTGCGGCAATTGATTTAAACCGGCTGTCATGATTGGCATCATCAACATCGACATTCCGAACATACGCGCAGAGTACAAAATGATCAGGTGCATGTATGTTGTTGAATCGGTCAGATTGCTGAACTGCCATGTGGTGATCACTGTAATAGCCAGTCCCGTTACCGCCAGCCAACGTGCCCCTATTTTATCGAAAATTCTTCCCGTGATTGGGGACATGATCCCCATCAGGATAGCACCCGGCAGTAACAAAAGCCCTGATTCCAGCGGAGTAAACCCGCGAATATTCTGCAGGTAAATCGGCACCAGGATCATTCCTGCAAACATAGCCATCGTTATGATCATATTTATCAATGTCGTCAGAGCAAACATATTATATTTGAACACCCTGAATTCAAGCATTGGATTCTCGGACTTCAACTGGCGTCCAATAAACAATACGAGTGCAATGACACCGACAGCAAGGGAGCCGATAACTTTCACGCTATCCCACCCGCTGCTTCCGGCGCTGCTAAACCCGTACAGGAATCCACCGAATCCAAATGTTGACAGAATAATGCTTGAAACATCGACCTTGGGATTGGTGAGTTTCGTTACATTTTTCAACATAAAGCTTGCTAGAATGATATCAATAACAGCAATCGGCAATACGATAAAAAACAGGACCCGCCATGAATAGTTCTGGACGATCCATCCCGAAAGCGTCGGACCGATCGCCGGGGCAAAAATCATCGCCATTCCGACGAGGCCCATGGCTGAGCCGCGTTTCTCTACCGGAAAAATGGTCAGGAACACATTCATCATCAAGGGCATAATAATTCCCGCTCCGGAAGCCTGGATGATTCTCCCCGCCAAAACTGAGCCAAAGCCCGGGCCAACACCGCAAAGCAATGTCCCAATGGCAAACAGGACCATTGAGGCCAGAAACAATTTACGCGTTGAGAATTTCCCAATCAAAAAGGCTGTCACCGGAATCAACACGCCATTTGTAAGCATATAGGCTGTGGTCAGCCATTGACCCGTATTTGCCGAAATCCCCAGATCACCCATCATTTGCGGCAACGCGACATTCATCAGCGTCTGATTCAAAATCGCGACGAATGCCCCCATCAGCATTACGGCAATAATAGGCCCCTTCTTAATTTGTAACGGTTGGGACTTCGTATTTTCCATAGTCCTCTCCATCTCCTCTTATCATTTATGTCAAAATCTCATGTCACTGTATGATAATCCTGTTTCACGCTCATCTTTAATTCACATTTCATCCGTGCAGAAAAGGTTCGTATCCGAACTATCACCAGAACTATTATACGCCCATTAAGGAAAAAGTCAATGACCCATTAAAAAACAAAAGGAGGCTCCGTTACGGAGCCTTAGGCACTGAATTATTCCAAGCGGATCTTCATCGATACGTACAATTGAGATGTCTTTTTTTACACCTTGGAAGCCAATGGATCTTCGTTGTTGTTATTTCTTGCCTGATCCTCTTTGGACTGCAGTTTCTCCATTATTTGTTCATGAATGCGAAGAAGATATTGCAGATCTTCCCTGGGAATCTCGAGGATTTTCGATAGCCTTTTCACTAATAACGAATCATCGCCAAACGCTTCGTTTTGTTTGTCTTCGCCTTCGGCTGTCAGCCGCATTGTCAAAGACCTGCGATCCTCCTTAGAGCGTTCACGAACAATCAATCCGGCTGAAACCAGACGATCCACTACACCGCTCATAGTGCTGTTCCCGAGTTGAAGCCGTTCTGCTAATTCATTGAGTCCAATATTCGGATTCTGAAACAACACGCGCAGAACGAGAATTTGTACAACAGTTGTATCGAGAAGTTCGGCCTCCTCACGCAGCAACTGATACATTACACGGTTAACCTTACGGAATGACCTCACTACTTGCTGAGTTCTTTCTTGCTTTTCCGACATTCCGATAACCTCCTCTGTAAACTAAGTCTTAAATAGCCTTGATTTGCTTTGATCAACCCTCGCCGGCCATTGAAGCTTTCGGCTCATTTGCGGTTTCGGGCTTCTCGTCCGGGGGCGAAGTCTTTGTGATAAAGAACGATAAAATGAAAGCAAGGGTCGCCAGCCCGGTGGCCACCATAAAAGCATCATCCATCCCCTGAATCAATGCATGATTGAGTGTGGCATGAACCTGTTGCCGCAAATCAGACGGTAATTTAGCTAACGCCTCTTTGGCACTTGAACCTGATAAATCTATATTTTCCGGTACACGGATTCCTTTATCCGCCAGCATTGACTTCATATGATCCTGGGTTTGATTCGTATAGATCGAGACCAGGAAAGCCGTCCCGACAGAGGAAGCCACACCCCGCATCGTATTGGCCATTGCGGTCCCATGTGCAGTAAGCCGCTGTGGCAACTGATTCAATCCTGCCGTCATTACCGGCATCATCACACCGGCCATCCCGACCATACGAAAACCGTACAAGAACATAATATACCCGTAAGATGTCGTCGCGGACAGATTATGGAATTCCCAGGTCGACCAGACCACCATTGCAAGCCCGATAACGGCTAACGGACGAGCTCCGATTTTGTCGAACAATCGGCCCGTAATAGGTTGAAAAATCCCCATGATCAAGGCACCGGGCAACAACAACAGTCCCGACTCAAGCGGAGTAAAGCCACGAATATTTTGCATATAGATAGGAATTAACAACATACCGGCAAATAAAGCCATCATTGCAACAGAACGAACGATAGTTGTTAGCGCAAACATATTATATTTGAACACACGGAACTCCAGCATCGGTTCCTCAGTCGTAAATTCACGCCAAACAAACAATATCACACCAATTCCACCTATGATAAGGCCCCACAAGGTCAATGGATCAGTCCAGCTTTTGATACCCGCCTCACTAAAGCCGTACAGCAATGCACCGAATCCGACCGTAGATAAGGCAATTCCCGCAAGATCCATTTTCGGAAACGTTAATTTCAGGACATTCCTCATCAGAAAGAACGCTACCACAATGTCAATAATGGCAATCGGCAAGACGATATAAAATAAAACCCGCCAGGAGTAGTTTTGTACAATCCATCCGGATAGTGTTGGTCCAATCGCAGGCGCAAACATCAGGACAATGCCAAGGGTTCCCATGGCCGTTCCACGTTTTTCAGGCGGAAAGATTGTCATAAAAATATTAGTCATTAACGGGATCAAGATCCCCGCTCCGCACGCCTGGACAATTCTGCCGAGCAAAAGCACGAAAAAGCTGGGAGCCACTGCACAAAGCAAAGTTCCGACCGCAAAACAGATCATCGCGGTCAGAAACAATTTACGCGTTGAGATCGTTTGCATTAAGAAAGCCGTGACCGGAATCAGAACACCGTTCACCAACAGGTAAGCCGTTGTCAGCCATTGGGCCGTGCTCGCCGATATGCCGAAATCATTCATGATTTCAGGAATTGCAACGTTGAGCAAAGTCTGGTTAAGAATCGCGGCGAATGCCCCGAGCAGCAAGGCCGTTAACATCGGCCCTTTTTTTATATTCCGGGGATTTTCCACTTCTTCACCCGTCTTTTGTGGTTCTTTCACTTTCTTTGGCATGGTTCCGTTCATCTCCCTCATGCTGTTAGGTTTCAGAATCACGGTGCCCTGCAAAATGGGCAATCTCTCCGGGAGTTCATAATGGGAAGCATTCTTACGAGAAACTCTCCCCCAAAAGCGTCAATTCTGTTCAAGGTAATTTCCCGCATTTTAATAGGCAGAAATCCATTTCGAACAAGGATGATTCGCATACGAAACATTATACATTCTCTCTCATGGTTTTTAAAGAAAAATGCCGGAAAGAGTCTTGAACGTTTTGTGACAAATTCTATGTTATAATGATCATCGAAAGAATGAAGGGAAGGAAGATGGTTCATGAAGAGATATCATATTAGAGTGCACGGACGTGTCCAGGGAGTCGGATTCCGTTTCCATACACAACAACACGCTGTTCGCCACAGCATTAAAGGCTGGGTGAAGAATAACGCCGACGGAACGGTTGAAATTGACGCCGAAGGTGAAGATCACGACATGGATCGATTTATACGTGAACTGAAGAAAGGCAGCATGAACGCAAATGTGACTAACGTAGAATTCAAGGAATACCCCGAAACAGGCACCCACCACTCTTTTCAAATCCAGTATTGATGAATCGCAAGCGGATCGCGCCGCCTGCGGTTTTTTTATGGCCTTGGCTTTCCTGAATTCCTTATCTGTCGGGACATGACACGAACCCAAAGGCGCAAACATATAATGAATGAAAATGAAATAGGGAAGGTGGGAAGCACATGCCACGCCGAACCATTTGGGGAGTAGATTCCGCCGAAAGGGTGACAAGCAACCTGTACAATTGTGTCGTCGACCATTATGGGGCTCCAAGGTATTGGGGGCGCTATTTACAAACGATTGTCAACGAAACTGTTGGTATGACGAAGCAAGAAATTCAATTCTTACATGAAAAAGGGATCAAAATCGCTCCTATTTTCATATTCGAGGATGCCACCGGATACCGCCATGGAAGGGTCATCGCCCATAATGCGCTTGCCCAAGCCCGCAGGCTGGGCGTGCCAAAAGATACTTTTGTATTTGCCAATATTGAAAGTGGCACCACCATTGATGAAGCCTGGATTCGCGGGTGGGTCGATGCCATGCACCCGAGCGGTTACCGTCCCGGCCTTTACTGCGACCCGAGCCGGAATGATTTCAACCGCGCCTATTGTGAAGCAGTAAGGAACAATGACAAAGTGGCAGATCAAACCGTGATCTGGAGCCGTAAACCAACCCCGGGGGTAACAAGGAAGAGGAACGCTCCCAGTTACAACCCTGCAAAACCATCCTGCTCGGCAAACGTCTGGCTCTGGCAATATGGCCAAACCGCACCGGAATGTCCGATTAACACCGACCTGGCAGATGCACGTTTGCTCAAAAATTTGTATTAACCGAACCCTTTTGGACGAAACCGCCTGCCATCCGGCGGGCGGTTCTGGATTGTATTGATACCTAATGATTCGGATAGGTTTCTTTCACGAACTGCACAGATTGGGTTATTAATGCTTTTAATACATCAATATCAATATCTGCTACCTTATTAATATACACACAAGCCTTCCCCGTTGTATGTTTACCAAAATTCTTTAATAAATCTTCCCGGTCTTTGTTGCATGTAAGATACAAACTGATTTTGGCCTTCCGCGGCGAAAAGCCGACCAGCGGTGCACTGCCTTCATGGCCGGATTGGTATTTATAATGATAGGCACCGAAGCCAATAATGCTTGTTCCCCACATCTTGGCGTTATAACCTGTCGTTTCCGTAAACACATCTAACAATTCATATGCATCTTCACGCTTTTTAGGGCTTTCGACCCCTTCAATGAATTCAATAACACTGCTGTCGTTTTCCTTTGTTTTCAGTTCATACATCTTTCCATCCCCCTTTTTGTCCTTCCTGCCCTGTTACTTTTTGCTCATAAACGACAAAAACGTTGACGCTGAAACGCCAACGTTTTTTTATATATTATATCAAAAACTAGCTGTTCACGAACCTTAACAATTCCGTATTGAATTTCTCTCTTTCATCATAAACTGTGGCATGACCACTGCTGCCAAAGGGAATCAACCGGGAGTTCTTAATCTCTCGGTTCATGATTTCCGCAAAGTCATACGGGCAAATTTGATCGTTTCTTCCGTGAAAGATTGCTGTCGGCATATCAACCTTAGCCATATCCTCTCGTAAATCCTCATCCCTTAAAGCTTCAAGAGACTTGATCGTGCCATAGGCTGAAGCTTCCAAACCGAGACCGTGAAACCAATTCCCAAGGGGTTCGCTAATCTCGCTGCCAAAGAACATTTCACCGAAATCAGCCAACATTTTCGGACGGTCTGTATAAGCCGCCTCAATAAGGCCATCTACTTCTTCTGCAGGTAATCCAAACGGGTAATCTTCTCTTTTTGTGAAAGAAGGCGCTGCCGCCCCTGCCAGAATCAGTTTGGAAACATTACGGTTGTTGTGTTTGGCCATATAGCGAAGGGCAATGGCCCCTCCCATTGAAAAGCCGACAAGCGTAATATCATCCAGCTTCAGTTGATGAATAACGGCCTGCACATCATCTGCCATCCGATCATAATCATAGCCTTCCCACGGTTTGTCCGACTTCCCGTAACCTCTCATATCCATTCCAATGAAACGAAGGCCCTTCCCGGGGAGTTCATTGCTCTGATATTCGAACATTTTATGGCTTAGCGGCCATCCGTGGAGAAATAACACCGGCTTTCCCTTTCCTATGTCTTCGACATAGATATTGACGTCCTTTTCTGCCTCAACATACTGTCCCACTGTTCTTCACTCTCCCTTTTTTCGAGATTCTCTCAATTCCCGAAAGCTTATTTTTCCAGTAATTATATAAGAAGTTCCCTGAAAGACAGGGCCTTAAACTCACCTAAGCATCGTTTACATTTCTTCATAGGTTCTTTCTTATTGATGTACCACTTGCCTTCTTCATGGCAAACCTGATTTTATCCATTGCAGCAATAAAAAATCGCCGAGAACCAGACCCGGCGATCCACTCATCGAATTTCCGTTTTAAAAATCGCATTCATTTGCTTGAGAAAGACGTCATGGTTGTCAGTAAAAGTTGCCATTCCTTTATTATAAGCAACAGTTTGATAACCTCTCGCATAGGCTCCATACGCCGTCAGAAAATCGCAAATATCCGTGCACACTCCTGTCAAATGCACGGTATCCACATCGTGTTCCTGCAATCGGTCGTGCAAATCCGTTTCGTAAAACGCATCATATTCTGGTTTTGGTACATACAGCACGCGGGAATTTTCCTTATTCCGCTCGTACCATTCATACAGTTCTCCGTAAAGCTCTTGTCCCCACGTACCTTTGACATTATGGCGGGGCCATAACTCAAAATGAGAATCGTCCTGCTCATGCGCATCCATGCAAATAGCAACAATATCATCATTTTCAAGAAACTGATCGGCTCTGGCCACAATCTCCGGCACAATCTGTTGCGCCGGCTTTCCAGCCGTCAGCCCTCCTTCATCAGCAACAAAGTCATTACTCATATCAATAATCAACAACGCATTACGACCCAAATGCCTCACTCCTCCTGCTTTTACTATACAAAAAAACGTGGTGTCTTGTCAGCAAACAAGACACCACGTTCAACCTAAACCGTTGCCCAAGCCTTGTCAAACACGAACTTCCATCCCAACAAATTAATCAATACCAACAACAACATATAGCCATAAATGCCATAGTCGAAATTCGTGCTGATCCAGTGGATGAAGCCGAAAGCTCCAATAAGTAACATCAATGGCAATAACCGTATCCCTCCACCATCCTGGGCGGTCGAAAAAGGTTCGGAGAACGGTATGGAGCGAACAACCCATTTAAAGCAAATCAATGCATAAGTAAATGCAGCCAGCAAAGCGGCAACAAGATGAGGAACCACCTGCAGCCCAAACAACCCGACAAAAACCAGGCTTACAATGACATACACTGGTAAAAAAAGCCTGACAATGGCCGCTTTTAACGTCCCTCTATACAGCTTGGCAAGATCCCGGACGGGCGCCGCTTTGAAAACCCACGCTCCTTTATAAGTCCCTGAATAATTCAGCATCAACGAAACAGTCGGAATCACAATCATACAACCATATACTGACAAACATCTGTTTTGTAAATATTTCTCCATGCGAGTACCAGACCACATTTCACCTTGCCAAAAGGTAAAATCTACTATACGGCCAATTTCGTTGTAACGGTTAATAAATTGTCAAGGTTCTTCACGTTGCCTTTCTAATAGCTGTGGTACAATTGTTCCAGGCAAGGAGTGAGGAAAGATGAATAAAGAGGACACGCTCTTTTCACAAGAGGTTGAAAAAACGAATATATTTGCCGGGAAAACCATTCTTACTGACCTTAAGGAGCTTTTTAAGGCTGTCGTTCTGATTTCAAATGTTTTACCTGTCTTTGCGGGACTTTGGCTGGCGCTGGTTTTCACCAACTCTTCTTTCACAGCTCATTGGGATGTGATTTTTCTAACTATTAGCGGAAGTACATTGGTCATGGCAGGTGCCTTGATCCTCAATAATTGGTACGATGTTGATATTGACAGATTGATGGCAAGAACGAAAAATCGGCCAACGGTAACCGGTCATTTTTCACTTAAGATGGTTTTTACAATGGGCATCGTTCTATCCGTTCTTGGTTTCATCCTGTTACTGTTTACAACTATAGAGGCAACTTTATATGCATTCATCGGTTGGTTCACATACGTCGTATTGTACACAATGTGGTCCAAACGCAAATTTACCCTGAATACCATCATCGGAAGTATTTCTGGTGCGGTGACACCTTTGATTGGCTGGGCGGCAATCGAACCTGCTAATCATACCGTTCCCATTTTGTTATTTCTTGTATTATTTATATGGCAAGTTCCCCATACATTTGTCATCGCTATACGAAAATATGAGGAATATAAAGCTGCGGGTGTTCCAATGCTTCCGGTTGTCTATGGTTTTGCGATGGCCAAACGGCAAATGATCGTCTATATTACGTGTTTGCTTCCGTTACCCTTTTTTCTGGCTTCTTTAGGGCCAACCTTCATGGTCTTGGCGAGCGTTTTAAATATCGGCTGGTTATTATTAGGACTCGGAGGATTTTTTGCAAAGAATGATTTGAAATGGGCCCATAAAATGTTTCTTTACTCGGTGAATTATGTAGTGATCTTTTTTCTACTAGTGATTGCTGTGACTGTGCCATGGTTTAGTTGATCAAACCATGGCACTTTTCATGGGCTTAAACATAGCAAAAGCCCCTCCGGTAAAGGAAGAGCTTCAAAATAGAATTGCCCGTAACCAGCTGCCCGAACGAGAAATCGCCATTACAAGAATCGTCAACAACAGAAAGATCTATCGTTGCGTTACTCTA
>DASVCO010000062.1:0-2334 GCA_036381575.1 Caryophanales bacterium | reverse complement strand
TATGGAAGGTTTGGAGCAGGCCGGTGTACCCGTACTCGGCGTCAATCAAAAAATCGTCGATGAGTTGGAAGACCGGGATTTATTTTATCGGTTTATGGAAAAGGTCCAGGCTCCTCATATTCCGGGTCTTACAGCATTTGGCCCGAATGATTTACTCGATAAGGCTTGCCAGGTCGGATACCCGGTGTTGCTAAGGCCCTCATACGTGATTGGCGGCCGGGGAATGGTTATTTTATCTTCCCGTAAAGAATTGGAACATTATATGGCAGAGTCACTCACTAACATCAGCTATCCAATTTTGATAGATGCTTATGTACCCGGCACGGAGGCGGAAGTCGATGTTTTGACTGACGGAGAAAATGTTTTGATTCCGGGTATTTTCGAACACATGGAGAAAGCGGGCGTGCATTCCGGGGACAGCACTGCCGTTACGCCGCCGTATTCATTGTCGACCGCAACGAAAAATCAACTCGTCGATTATACAAAACGTATTGCTCAGGCCATGGATTTTAAAGGGATTTTCAATATACAATTTGTTATCAACGGCGGGGATATTTATATATTGGAAATCAACCCGCGCGCATCAAGGACTGTACCAATATTAAGCAAGGTGTACGGGATCGATATGGTAGGGGTCGCGGTAAAACTGATGCTCGGAAATCAGTTATCTGAACTGGGCCTTGAGACCGGATTATTGCCTGAAACAGCATATTATACAACGAAAGCACCGGTTTTCTCGACTATAAAATTGGCAGGTGTAGATCCGTTGCTTGGTCCGGAAATGAAATCAACCGGAGAGGTGATTTCTATGGCTGAATCCGTTGAAAAAGGGACATTTAAAGCGACTGGAATTAAGATTAAGCCGGGCGATGAAATTTTTTGCGAAATTGATCGCGAGAATTGGGATTCTTTTCAACAATTATCTGATCTTCTTTATGAAGCGGGGGCTATCCTGGTGTCGGATCAGCAACGTTTCGGCAGATGTTTTGGACTGACACTTGTTTCCTCCTATGGAGAGTGGCTGCAATCAAAACATGCATCGATACTCATTAGCATAGGTGATCCCGGCAATACAAGCGGCAAAGAGAAACGCTTGTCAGCTATCCGCCATGGTTTGACAGTATTGACCGAATGGACACAGGTGAAGGCAATCCTTAGGGCGGAAAAAACGGAGGAAGAACCGGGGCCGATCGGCGAATGGCTGCGGAAAAATGAAAGGAGCGGAGTGCATTGATCACAGCCACAGTTAAAGGAACGGAAAGGTTAAAAGGAAAAGACTGCTTAACGCTTGCGGATTTCAGCAGCGGGGAAATTTTATCATTACTCGATCTGGCCCGACAATTAAAGGAAGAGAAGTTTTCACCATTGCTAATGGGAAAATCGCTTGGCATGATTTTTGAAAAGCCGTCGACACGGACGCGCGTTTCGTTTGAGGTCGGCATGACGCAGCTTGGCGGCCATGCGCTATATTTGAACGGCCATGATTTACAATTGGGTCGGGGTGAAACCATATCGGACACCGCGAAAGTGCTCTCGCGTTATGTTGATGCCATTATGATCCGCACATTCGGGCAAGAGAAAGTGGAGGAATTGGCCGAGGCGGCAGATATTCCCGTCATCAACGGGTTAACGAATGAATTTCATCCGTGCCAGGCGCTTGCGGATTTATTGACGATCCAGGAAAAACTTGGCGATTTCGCCGGCAAAACGCTTGTCTATGTTGGCGATGGTAACAATATGACTCATTCTTTAATGATTGGAGCCGCAAAAGTCGGCATGAACTGTATCGTCGCTGCCCCCGCGGGCTGTGAGCCTGATTTGAAAATCACCGAGCAGGCACAAAAATTCGGTGAACAAACTGGAGCTGTCGTTAAGGTTGAAAATGATCCATTTGCAGCGGTTGAGGAGGCTGACATCGTTTATGCAGACGTCTGGACGAGTATGGGAGATGAAGAAAATGAAGAACGGTTGAAGCTTCTTTCCGAATATCAGATCAATCTTCCGCTTCTGGCCCATGCCAGGAAAGCACCGTTATTCATGCATTGCCTTCCGGCGCATCGTGGTGAAGAGGTAACCGCTGAAGTGATTGACGGCCCGAATTCCGTCGTCTTTGACCAAGCAGAAAACCGCCTTCATGCGCAAAAAGCGCTGTTAGCCGCACTATTAGGATGAGAAAACGGACGTCCCGATTTTGTTTCGGGATGTCCGTTTTATAGTTCTACAGGAATATAAGAACAAGCGGGCCGACGATAAAGCAGTAAATCGTGAAATAGCCGAGGTTGCCGCGTTCCATAATGCCCGCCAACCACTTGAAGGAAATGTAAGTGGCGACAA
>DASVCO010000061.1:0-7071 GCA_036381575.1 Caryophanales bacterium | reverse complement strand
TTCGCCCATAAATTGCGATCGATTTTGACTATACTCGGGATCGTCATCGGTGTCGGCGCTGTTATTACGGTTGTAGCAATTGGACAAGGCGGCCAAGCGGCGTTGGAATCACAAATTGCGGGTGGCGGAAACAACACTCTTACAATTCTGTACAGAATGAAGGAACCGGAAAGAGGGACGGTTACAGTAGGCGCCTCCAATCCTCCTGAGCATTTGTTTACACAAGAAGATGTATATTACTTAAAGAAGGTTCCTGAAATTAAACAGGTGATCACGACGAATAGTTCAACGAGCCCGGTAAAGTTTCGTGAACAAACGACCAATGCCTTGGTTGAAGGAATGTCTGAGGGTTATTACGATTTAAATCCACTTGAATTGAACAGAGGAAGAAAAATCACAGCGAATGACGTGGAGCACGGCCGAAAGGTGGCACTCATCAGCCAATCGGTAAAAGAGTCATTGTTTGCCAAAACAAATCCCGTCGGCCGAATCATCACCCTCGGAAACACTCCGGTGAAGATTGTTGGTGTTTTCAGTAAAAACGAAGGCGGTTTGTTCAATTTTCAACAAGAGAAAGTCATTGTTCCGTTGTCTTTATGGCCGATTATGTACGGGACTGATGAAATCGACACACTCACCATCCAGGCAAGGAACGCCAACGTTTTGCAGACAGCCGGTGAAAAAGCGGTCACTTTGTTAAATCAAAAACATTCCCATGACGAAGGGGAGTACTATGTATTCAACATAGAGCAGATTAAACAGGCGATTTCGAAAATCACCGGCATCATGACGATGATAGTCGGCGGGATTGCCAGCATCGCTTTGCTTGTCGGCGGAATCGGCGTCATGAATATTATGCTGGTCTCAGTGACGGAGCGGACACGGGAAATTGGGATTCGTAAAGCACTTGGCGCCACCCGGAAGAAAATATTGTTACAGTTTTTGATTGAATCTGTCGTATTGACGACCATAGGCGGTATCATCGGAATCGGTTTCGGCACGGGAGGGGCTTATCTTGTCTCCATGTTTGCAAACTGGCCGCCGCTCGTTTCCTTGCCCGTTGTGATTGGCGGGGTGTTATTTTCAATGATAGTCGGGGTTGTTTTCGGGATATTGCCGGCTAATAAAGCGGCGAAACTTGATCCCATCGACGCTTTGCGGTATGAATAATAAGTCCGTGTGTGAGTCCGATTTATATAGTTGTTTCTATACCGGTATAGAAATAGTGAATGGTTAACAGGTCATATCATGAAAAGGCAATTTGAAAAGGGGAGAGGAAAAGATGGAAGAAACAAGCTCACAAGTCCATCGAGTTCGTTTGCTAAGGGGCATCATTCGGCCAAAAGAGGAATTTGAAAGTTTACGGGAGGCCGACAAGATAGAGGGAATGGGGTGGCGGCTTGTTGTGCTCTCGTTATTAAGTGCGATCTTCGCCGGTCTTTCTGTTTATATTGTTCAGGCTCTCGGCCTGGCTGCTGAAATTAACAAAAGGTTTGAAATCAGCGGCTCGCAAATGTCGGAATCGAATGTGGAACTTGGCCAGACCTTCGCGTTAGCTTCAGGGGTGTTTGGAGGGCTTGTTGGACCGGTCATCACCATGGCCGTAGCGGCCCTGATCTTTTTGATTTTTTTCAGCGACATTGGTTATAAGAAGCTTTTCACTATTGAATTATACCTGCAGTGTATTAGTTTGATTAACACGATTGTGGCCTTGATTTTGATCCTTATTTTTCAAACGTATTCGGAAACCTTTCTTAATTTGGGCGCGATTAGCCAGTTGTTGACCGACGATATTTTTATCAATGCCTTTTTCAGCGGGATTTCGATTTTTCTTATTTGGAAATTGTATGTACAGATCAACGCATATTATAAGGTTTCCACCAGAACTCCTGCTTTCATTGTTTGGACACCGATAATTTTAAATCTTGTTTTATTGCTGGTTATTGCCGGGTTCGGGGTCCTCGGCCACCAGATGATGGAGCAATTGGAACAAATGCCGCAGATGAAGTAAAATCGATTGTTGAAATTTCGCCGAATCTGTATAATTTGACCGCCTCGCTTTAAAATGATATGGTACTGAACGTTGCCTAATCACGTAAGTCTTACGACAGGGTGAACATCTGTATAGTCAAGGAATACAGGCCGCCCGCATATATAGATATCAAAAGTGAGGTGATGGCAGTTGATAGATGCACATCTTCACCTTGACCAATATACGGCAGAGGAGATTGACCGGTTCATTGAACAATGGAGAAATGCTGGAGTCGAGGGAGTTGTTGCTGTTTCCAAAGATCTGGCTTCCTCTTATAGGACGCTTGAATTGAAACAGCAGTACCCCGACTTTATCTACGCTGCGGTTGGCCATCATCCTGAACAACCGTTACCGGATGAATCGGACGCCAATGAATTGTTGGCCCTGATGGAGTGCGAAAGGGAACAAATTTCCGCTGTCGGGGAAGTGGGGTTGCCTCATTATTCACTTGATCAGTGGGGAGCCGATTTGCTGGAGAAGCAGAGGGCCTTATTGGCGGCTTTCATGACGGAGGCGAAGAAATTGGATTTGCCTCTGGCTTTGCACGCTGTTCATGACAAGGTTCGACCCGTACTTGATATGCTGTTGGCAGATAAAATAGAACGCGCTCATTTTCACTGGCTGAAGGCGGATCCCGTAACTCTCCAGGAAGTGTTTGATTCAGGGTATTGCCTGTCATTGACTCCTGAAGTTTGCTATCGGGAAAGGGATAAGAAGTTGGCACGCCTTGCGCCCCTCGAACAAATTCTAATTGAAACCGATGGGCCGTGGCCGTTTTCCGGACCGTTTGAAGGGATTCCCACAACTCCGATGTTTTTGAAAGACGTTGTCCACAAAATTGCTGAACTGAAAAATTGCCCCGAACAAAAAATTATGGAACAAACAGTGAAAAATACGAAAAAAATTTATGGGGAACGTTAGAAGGAGGAGATCAAAGGGTCTTCTTCTTTTTTGTATGATGAAAATGTGAGACAATTAGGGAAAATCCCACAGGAGGAAGTGCGAATGAAATTTGTAACTTTCATACATGAAGATCAATTAAAAGCAGGTGTTGTGATACAAGGTGAACGGATTGTTGATATTCAACAGGCAGAACGCCAGAAAATGGGAGATGTTGCGATATCGGGTAATTTATTGGACTGGATTCAGGGCGGGGATTCTCTTCTTGAACGAATCCGGGAAATAGCAGAATGGGCTGATAAAAAGCCGGGAGCTGGATTCATTCATGAGTTCAAAGAGCTTCAGCTGGCGGCACCGATCCCTCACCCGAGGAAAAATATTTTTTGCATCGGAAAAAATTACGCCGATCATGCAAAAGAGCTTGGCAGTGCCGCGGATATCCCGAAACATCCAATGGTGTTTTCCAAACCCCCGACGACCGTAACGGGACCGGAAATGCCTGTCTTGTTACATAACAAAGTGACAGACAGTCTTGATTATGAAGGGGAATTGGCTGTAGTAATGGGGAAAAAGGGAAAGGGCATCTCGAAAGAAGAAGCGTATGATCACGTCTTTGGGTACACTATCATTAATGATGTCACGGCTCGTGATCTTCAACAGCGCCATCAACAATTTCTGCTGGGAAAAAGCCTCGATTCCGCCTGTCCGATGGGCCCGTATCTGGTACATAAAAAAGAGGTGGCGGATCCTCACAGTTTGAGCATAAAGACGAAGGTGAACGGTGAGATTCGCCAATCTGCCAATACCGAGCAAATGATTTTCGATATTCCGACCTTGATTTCAACGATTTCCGCGGGAACAACCCTTGAACCCGGTGATATTATTGCGACAGGAACGCCGGCGGGTGTTGGAAAAGGCATGAAGCCGCCGCAATATTTGCGGGCCGGTGATGTAATGGAAATCACAGTAGAAGGTCTGGGGACATTAAAGAATACCATTTCAGGGGAATGAAAGGATTGAACCGGTCACAGAAGAAAAATGAGATAAAATCAAATGCGCCCAAGACTTTGGGCCAATACGATGTGGGCCGCTCTGACGTTGCATACCATCAAAGCTTCCATAAATAAGCGGTGTTGGTTTTGTGTTACCTACAGGAAGTTGTGTTCTTAGTCCAAGTTCCTCTGTTTCAGTTGGGTTTTGGACTTAACTGAGTAACCAACCATTTTTATTGATTTCACACTTATAGAAGCGGGAGACTTTTGCAGAATAAAAATTAAGCGGGGGAGAATCATGGCTGATTTTACAGTGATCGGAGCCGGTATTGTTGGGCTTGCAACGGCGTATAAGTTGAGCAGGCGATTTCCGGAGCAGAGCATTGCCGTTCTTGAAAAAGAAGGCCGACCCGCTGTCCATCAGACCGGGCATAACAGCGGCGTCATTCATTCCGGTATTTATTACCGCCCCGGCAGTTTGAAAGCAAAACTGGCACGTGAAGGCAATAAAGAAATGTATAGTTTTTGCAAGGAACATGGAGTTCCCTGTAAAAGGACAGGCAAGATTATTGCCGCTGTGAAAGAAACGGAACTGGATGCGTTGGAGAATCTTTATCAGCGTGGGCAAACAAATGGCCTTAATGTAAAACGGATGACGGGGAAGGAGATTCGCCGAGCTGAACCCTATGTTGATGCTATTGCAGGGATTTACGTAGAGTCAACAGGCATAGTGGATTTTTCGGAGGTGGCTGAGACCCTTATACGTCTTCTCCGTGACCGCGGTGTAGAGATTCATTTCTCTACCGAGGTGACTCATCTCAATGTTTACGAAAGTGGCGTTTCGATTGAAACGGGCAACGGCAAAATCCGCTCACGGCAGGTCATCAATTGCGCCGGGCTTTTCAGTGATCGAATCGCCCGCATGTCGGGTATTGTCCCGGATACGAAAATTGTTCCTTTTCGCGGAGAATATTACGAACTCGTGCCAGAAAAACGAGATAGGGTCAATGGGCTTATTTATCCCGTTCCTGATCCGGCCTTTCCTTTTCTTGGCGTGCATTTTACAAAAATGATCAATGGCGGTGTCCATATTGGTCCCAACGCTGTACCGGGTTTAATGAGGGAAGGTTACCGTAAAAGTGATATTGACCTGGGCGACTTCCGTGAGATGGCCATGAATCCGGGCCTTTGGAAATTGGCGTTCCGGTATTTGCCGATGGGGCTTCAAGAGATGTGGCGTTCACTTAACAAAGGTGCTTTCACCAAAAGTGTTCAGCGGTATATTCCCGAAATGACAGAGGACGATCTGGTTCCCGCGAAGGCAGGAGTCAGGGCACAGGCAATGACAAGCGAAGGGCGGTTGCTTGATGATTTTTTCATCATAAAAGATAAAAGGGTCCTGCATGTATTGAATGCCCCGTCTCCGGCCGCAACAGCCTCCTTCAGAATCGCGGACTATATTGTGAATCGCAGTAATGTTTATAGAGTCTGATATTAAGGGAACAAATAAAATAGATGATTGAAAACATCACTTGGTTGTCGAAATTCGATGTTTCGGGTACAGGTGAAAGGCTCAGTCTGGACAATAAAGGAGGTCTGACCGAAATGGAGAAAATGAATAAGCTTAACTACATTAACGGTGAATGGGTCGGCGAGGATGAGCAGAAATTTGAAATTATCAATCCGGCCAATGGCGAAGTAATCGGCACAATGCCGGAAGGAACCGAGGAAGATGTAAATAAGGCAATTGATGCGGCTTATGAAGCTCTGCCGGGGTGGCGGGCCTTAACGGCTGAGGAGCGCGCGAATTATCTGGAAACCGTCCACGATCTGATGATGGAAAATGAAGATGAATTGGCCACTATTATGACGTTGGAAAACGGCAAACCGATGAAGGAATCTCGTGCCGAGGTGCATTATGCGGCATCGTTTTTCAAGTGGTTTGCAGGTGAGGCCCGGCGTTTGTACGGAAAAACCATTCCGGGAAAGGCAAGGAATCACCGGATTCAGGTGGTTTATCAGCCGGTGGGTGTTGTAGCTGCGATTACACCCTGGAATTTCCCGGCGGCCATGATCACGAGAAAAATGGGGCCGGCACTTGCGGCGGGTTGTACATTTCTTGTTAAACCGCCCAGGGAAACACCGCTTACTTCGATTAAACTGATCGAGTATTGTGAGCAAGCGGGAATCCCGAAAGGTGTCGTTAACCATATTGTTTCACCGGATGAGGCATTTAGTAACACGATTAAGGACAGCACAAAAGTAAGGAAATTAACTTTTACAGGCTCGACTGAAGTCGGAACTCTGTTGATGAAACAGAGTGCTGAGCATATTAAGAATGTTTCATTTGAACTTGGGGGCCAGGCCCCGTTGATTGTAATGGATGACGCCGATCTTGAAAAAGCTGTACAAGGTGCAATGGCATCGAAGTTCCGAAATGCCGGACAAACGTGTATTGCTTCCAACCGTTATTATGTACAATCCGGCATCCATGATAAATTTGTCGAAAGAATCACTGAGGAAGTCAGGAAACTGAAAGTCGGAAACGGCCTGGAAGAGGGGATCGATGTTGGTCCACTCATTAACAAGGAAGGCTACGAGAAAGTTGAGAAACATGTAAAGGATGCGGTGGAAAAAGGTGCCGAAGTTGTTGTAGGCGGCAAAGGCGGAGAAAGAGACGGCGGTTACTATTTCGAACCAACTGTATTGACGAATGCTACAGATGATATGATCTGTATGAACCGCGAAACATTCGGGCCGCTCATTCCGATCCGGAAGATCGAAAGTGAGGAGGAAGCCATTCGCCTTGCAAACGATACCCGTTATGGCCTTGCCGGCTACTTTTTCACCGAAAGCGTCACTCGGGGCACCAAAATGTATGAAGCCCTGGATTATGGGATCATAGGCTGGAATAACGGGGCACCGTCCGCGGCTCAGGCGCCGTTCGGCGGTATGAAAGAAAGCGGAATTGGCCGCGAAGGCGGCCACCAAGGTATCGAAGAATATCTCGAAACGAAATATATCTCTTTAGAACTATAAATGAAAGGCACTCGGTTTATCCATCCGGGTGCCTTTCCCTTGTGGTGCGCCCGGCATGGGCTATAACTTGGTGGTGAAAGTCCACTACAGGCTTGGCAGTAGGAACTG
>DASVCO010000060.1:0-14566 GCA_036381575.1 Caryophanales bacterium | reverse complement strand
AGGGTCTGGAACGGGGAAAGCTTCACCCTGTGAGGACGTTCACACGTCATAGCATTAAAACTGTCGGCCACTGCGACAATCTTACTGAACGGATGCATCTGTTCTCCGCGAATGCCAAGCGGATAACCGCTGCCGTCCTCTCGTTCATGATGCTGAGAGGCAGCCAACCGTACGCCTTCTTGAAGGGCCGGAATCAACTTTAACATTTGGTAACTGTAGATCGGATGCTGGCGAATTTCCTCTTTTTCACGCGCTGAAAGTTTTCCTTTGTTTCCCAAAAAACTGAGCGATACCCTCGCCATTCCGCAATCACACAATGCCCCCGCCAAACCGATTTGCAGCCAGTCCCCTTTTGAATAAGACATCTCTTTTGCCAGGAAGGCCGCTAAAGCGGCAGTTGACACGGCATGATGATAAAGATAGTCGGATTGCGGAACATAATAATGGAGTGAGAAAATTTCGGCCCGTTGCCCGACTCCTTCCTCCAACAATGGAATGAGCAGCCCTCTTAATTCGTGAATGTTAATTTTCTCACCGCTCTGCCAGTTTTTGAAGCTTTCTTTAAACCGGCCAACCACACGCAAATAATCTTCAACAAAGGAGGAGCGCGGCCTTTGTTCCGGATTATTCCTTCTCGACATTTCTTCCCCATCGACTTGTTTCGAATCAATCATGACCTCATCGATGAAGAAAGCTTCAAGAATATCAAGATGCTGCTTCTCCAATACGGTATCCTTACAAATAATCGGCCTCTGCGTCTTCCCGTAAATATCTTCGATCAGCACATCACCGGCTTCAAGCGCCTGGCGCTTCACCTTCATTCTTCATCCCCACCTTCACCGGGGTCACCAACCTCTTCCTCGTCTTCCTTAATTACTCTTGCAACTGTTGCAACCTTTTCATCGTCATTAACACGGATAAGGCGTACTCCCTGCGTATTTCGCCCGATCACCGAAATGCCTTCGACTTCGGTTCGGATAACAATCCCGCTTGTCGTGATAATCATGAGGTCATTTTCGGCCGAAACAGGTTTCAACGCGATAACAGGTCCATTCTTATCAGTAATGTTGCACGTGCGCAATCCTTTGCCGCCACGGCTCTGGATTCTATAATCCTCGACTGGGGTCCGTTTCCCATAGCCGTTCTCTGTAACAGTCAGGATATCTTCACTGCCTTCAAGGGTCCCCATCCCGACAACTTTATCGCCTTCCGAAAGGGTAATGCCTTTCACCCCGGCAGCTGTCCTGCCCATTGAGCGAACATCGGTTTCATGAAAGCGGATCGCCATTCCGTTCTTGGTCCCTATAATAATATCCTGATGGCCGTCAGTCAGCCGTACACCGATCAGCTCATCCTCATCACGCAAATGAATGGCAATCAAACCGCCTTTGCGAATATTGGCAAATGAGGACAACGGGGAACGTTTCGAAATGCCTTTCCTTGTTGTAAAGAACAAAGAATAGTTATCATCGAACTCTTCGATCGGAATAACGGCAGAAATGGATTCATCCTGCTCAATTTGAAGCAGATTAATAATGGGTATGCCTTTTGCCGTGCGCCCCAATTCAGGGATTTCATATCCCTTCAACCGGTACACTTTCCCTTTATTTGTAAAGAACAACACGGTATGATGTGTGTTTGTCGTCAAGAGCTGTTCGACAAAATCATCCTCATTTGTTCCCATTCCCTGAATACCGCGGCCGCCTCTTTTTTGCAAACGGTATGTTTCAATCGGCAGCCGTTTGATATAACCATGATGAGTAATGGTTATGACGATATTCTTCTGCGGGATCAAGTCCTCATCTTCAATGTTCAACATATCCATGCTGATGGTTGTACGCCGCTCATCGTTGAACTTTTCCTTGATTTCCGTCAGCTCTTCGCGGATAAGCTCCAATACCTTTTCCTCATCAGCCAGAATCGCCTTTAATTCTGCAATTTGCTTGAGAAGATCCTGATACTCGCTTTCAATCTTGTCACGCTCAAGACCGGTCAGTCTTTGCAGACGCATGTCCAAAATCGCCTGCGCTTGTTCCTCACTTAATTTAAACCGGCTCATCAACCCGTCTCTGGCTTCATCGGTAGTCTTCGACCCACGGATTAATTCAATGATTTCGTCGATATGATCGAGAGCGATTCGCAAGCCTTCCAGAATGTGCGCGCGTTTCTCCGCTTTGTCCAGTTCGAACTTTGTGCGGCGCCGAATGACCTCTTTTTGATGCTCAAGATAATAGTACAAGCATTGTTTCAGCGTCAATACCCGCGGACGCCCGTCAACAAGTGCCAGCATATTGATGCCGAAGCTTGTTTGCAGAGCGGTATGCTTGAACAAATTGTTCAGCAATACGTTGGCGTTCGTATCTCGACGCACCTCAATAACAACCCTCATGCCTGTTCGGTCAGATTCATCGCGAATATCGGTAATACCGTCAATTCTTTTGTCCCGGACGAGTTCAGCTATTTTCTCTATCAACTTTGCTTTATTCACCTGATAAGGCAATTCGTGAACAAGAATCGTTTGTTTGCCGTTCGCCTTTTCTTCAATTTCCGTCTTTGCCCGCAACGTGATCGTCCCGCGCCCGGTCTCGTATGCCTTCCGGATTCCGGTGCGTCCCAGAATTTCACCCGCAGTAGGAAAGTCCGGTCCCGGAATCAATTCCATTAATTCTGCAATGGTCATATCGGGGTCTTTGCTTAACGCCAACACTCCGTCAATGACTTCCCCTAGTTGATGTGGAGGAATGTTCGTGGCCATGCCTACGGCAATCCCCGAAGCCCCATTGACAAGCAGGTTTGGAAAGCGCGCAGGCAAAACAAGCGGCTCGCTTTCCGTGCCGTCATAGTTTTCACCGTAATCAATGGTATTCTTCTTGATGTCGCGGACCATTTCCATCGAAATCTTCGACATACGGGCCTCTGTATAACGCATCGCCGCCGCTGCATCACCATCGACTGAACCGAAGTTTCCATGCCCGTCTACTAACTCGTTCCGATAACTGAAATCCTGCGCCATCCGCACCATTGTGTCGTAGACTGCACTGTCGCCGTGCGGATGATATTTACCGATTACCTCTCCGACAATCCTTGCGGATTTCTTATAAGCTTTGTCCGCTGTCATACCAAGATCATTCATCGCGTAAAGAATACGGCGATGAACCGGCTTCAACCCGTCGCGAACATCGGGGAGCGCACGGCTGACAATAACGCTCATCGCGTAGTCGATAAACGATGTGCGCATTTCCTGGCTTATATTAATTTCCTCAACTCTGGATCGTTCATTATCCGCCATGTTCCAACCTCCAAGTTTCCATCAAATTCGCCTCGGCGTAATTTGCGCCAACACGACGTGGGCCACTCAGACGTTGCCGCAAGACGCGGGAATCTTAGTCTGAGTTCTTCCGCTACTTCAGTAGGAGGTTAACCTCCTACTGAATGGTAATGTCTATTCTTTTCATCTGCCACTAATATAAAGTGAAGGGTTTCTGCTGAATAAAGTTAAATATCAAGGTTTTGGACGTAATGAGCATTGTCCTGAATAAATGAACGCCTCGGTTCAACTTTGTCGCCCATTAATATATCGAAAATACTGTCCGCTTCGATGGCGTCCTCGAGATTCACCTGTAACACCGTCCGGACCTCGGGATCCATCGTGGTTTCCCATAACTGCGTTGGATTCATTTCTCCCAGGCCTTTGTAACGCTGAATGGCAGGCTTTGGATTCTTCGGAATCTCTGCGAGTATTTGTTCCAACCCTTTGTCACTATAGGTGTATTGAACTTTCTTACTTTGCTCGATCTTGTAAAGCGGCGGCTGGGCGATGTAAATATAGCCTTTCTCAATCAAGGGCCGCATGTAACGGTAAAAAAACGTCAGTAGCAAGGTGCGGATATGGGCCCCGTCCACATCGGCATCCGTCATAATAATGATTTTGTGATAACGGGTCTTGGAGAGGTCAAATTCCTCACCGATTCCTGTACCAAGCGCCGTGATGATCGTCCGAATTTCGTTGTTGGAAAGAATCTTGTCAAGACGCGCCTTTTCGACATTGAGAATCTTGCCGCGGAGCGGCAGAATAGCCTGGAAATGGCGATCTCTCCCTTGTTTGGCGGAACCGCCCGCAGAATCACCCTCCACAATATACAATTCGGAAATGGAGGCGTCCCGAGATGAGCAATCGGCAAGCTTACCAGGCAATGAGCTGACTTCAAGCGCGCTTTTCCTTCTCGTCAGTTCACGGGCTTTCTTGGCAGCCATCCTTGCTCTGGAGGCCATGGAACCTTTTTCAACAATTTTCTTTGCCACAGCCGGATTTTCAATCAGAAAGGTCGCAAGTTTCTCTGAAAACAGAGAATCCGTAATAGCACGAACTTCGCCGTTACCAAGCTTCGTCTTTGTCTGCCCTTCAAACTGCGGATCCGGATGCTTGATGGACACGATTGCCGTCAACCCTTCGCGGACATCTTCACCCGTCAGGTTGGCATCACTTTCCTTGAAAAGATTGTTTTTCCGTGCGTAATCGTTGATGACCCGTGTTAACGCCGTTCTGAATCCGAGTTCATGAGTACCGCCTTCTGTGGTATGAATATCGTTAACAAATGAATACAACTGGCTGACGAAACTGTCGTTGTATTGCATTGCGATTTCAAGAGCAATTCCTTCTTTCTGACCTTCCAGAAAAATGGGCTCGGCGTGAAGGACTTCTTTCGTACGGTTCAAATGCTCAACGTATGATTTAATTCCGCCCTCATAGTAATATTCCTGATGTTCTCCATCGCCGCGTTTATCTTCAATGACGATTTTCAGTCCGCGGTTCAGGTATGCGAGCTCTCGGGAACGATAAGCAAGGGTATCAAAATCAAATTCTATGGTTTCCGTGAAAATTTCCGAATCCGGTTTGAAATGCGTCTTCGTGCCGCTGATATCACTATCATCAATGATCCTTAAGTCATCCACTGGAATGCCGCGCCGGTATTCCTGAAAATACAAATGCCCGTCCCGATGAACGTACACTTCCAACTCACTTGAAAGGGCATTGACAACGGACGCACCTACACCGTGCAGGCCTCCGGATACCTTATAGCCGCCTCCGCCGAATTTCCCGCCAGCATGCAACTTCGTCATAATGACTTCAAGCGCAGGACGCCCCGCTTTCTCGTGCATTCCTACCGGAATTCCCCGGCCATTGTCGCTGACGGTAATACTGTTATCCGCTTCAATTGTAATTTCAATTTCATCACAATAACCGGCAAGCGCTTCGTCAATACTGTTATCGACAATTTCCCATACGAGATGATGGAGGCCTCTTGCAGCTGTGGAACCAATATACATTCCCGGGCGCTTGCGGACCGCCTCCAACCCTTCGAGGACTTGAATTTGGCTTTCATCATACGCTTGATTCGTTTGTTGTTCCATCGTCACATTCCTCACCTGTACCTTTCCTTACTGCCCGTTTCCTGCGTTTTCCCACCGGTCTCTATCCTGCAGCATCCGGCTACCCCGGCGCATCCGTTTCAAGACGCCGCCTTAACGTTAAAGTGGAAAAGGGCGAGAAGTAAATGGTATCATCCTCTGTCACAACGACCGACTTAGTATCCTGTTCACCGATATTAACGATGAGATAAGCCTTATCGTGATTCTCCACAAACGGCATGTTTCTCTTTGCGATTAAAGCATGCTCAAAAATGGCAACAATCTCGTCCGAGGGAATCATTACATCATTGCCTAAATGGATAAACAACACCACTCACCTCATTTTCTTTCTTTGACGACACCATCCGTCACTTCATAACGGGTGGCTGCCTTGATTGTTTCATGTTCAATGGCGTCCACACTCGTCGTTGTCACAAAGGTCTGCACCTTGCCCCGTATAGCATGAAGCAAGTGAGATTGGCGAAACCCGTCTAATTCACTCAATACGTCATCAAGCAAAAGCAATGGATATTCTCCGACCTCGGTCGCGATTAATTCGATTTCCGCCAATTTCAGCGACAACGCTGCAGTTCGTTGTTGCCCCTGTGAACCGTACGTCTGAACGTCTTTCCCATTCACAAACAACCCTAGATCTTCACGATGGGGGCCGACAAGCGTAACCCCCCTGTCAATTTCCCTTTCACGGACTTCCGTGAATTTCCGTTTCATTCTATCTACCATTTTCGACAAATCGGGGTCTTCTGATACCTCAATGCTTGATTTATACGTAAGAGTCAACTCTTCACGTTCTCTGCTGATGGCAAGATGAATCGGCGCAGCCCGTTTCTCCAGCAATTCAAGAAACCCGCGGCGCCTTTGAACGATCTTGACTGCTGAGGCAATCAATTGATCTGTTAATATATCAAGCATTGTGTTTTCCCTTTTCAATTCTTTCAAAAGGGCGTTACGCTGTTGCAAAACCTTATAATATCGGGTCAATTCATGCATATAGACCGGATATACCTGCCCCATCTCCATATCGATAAATCGCCGCCTTACCGAAGGGCTGCCTTTGACAAGGTTCAAATCCTCCGGAGCGAACATGACAACATTAAGCGCCCCGATATAATCACTTAATTTCCTTTTCTCGAGATGGTTCACTTTCACCTTCTTGCCTTTTTTCGAGATCACAAGATCAAGAGGAAGGCCGCCGCGTGCGTTTTGTACCTTCCCCTCTATTCTAGCATATTCTTCGTTCCAATGGATTAACTCTTTATCATGGGATGTGCGATGTGAATTCGCCATCGCCAGAACATAAATGGCCTCCAGCAAATTGGTCTTGCCCTGTGCATTTTCCCCGATGAAAAGATTGATTTCATCATCAAAACAGAGCTCCGCCTGTTCATAATTGCGGTAGTTGACCAGCTTTAAAGTTTCCAAATTCAAACCCCGACACCCTTTTCGTTTCAGCGTGAGATTTCAAATTTGCCGATGTCGGGAAGTTCAACAAGATCCCCGTCGTACAATTTTTTTCCGCGCCGGTTTTCCGGTTCACCGTTCAGATAGACATCGTGCTCTGCCAAAAACGGTTTCACCGCTCCGCCCGTATCGACAACACCGCTCAATTTCAGCAATTGCCCGAGCGTTATATATTCAGTCGTAATTTCGATCGTTTCCGTCATGGAATCACCTGCGTTTCCGAAAGTGGAAATTGGGAAGCGAAGATATTTCCGAAAAAACTTTTCGACGCTCCCCAACCTCTATGCTTACTGTATAGTCAAAAAGCCGATCCCTAATAACTTCTTACAGGTAAAACGAGTTGAAGCACTGAATCATCTTCGGTGGGCTGAATCACAAACGGACGCATTGCCCCGGTAAAAGATACCTTAACTTCTGATGCATCAATCGCCCGTAAAGCTGCCATGACAAACTTTGCGCTGAATGAAATCTTGATTTCTTCCCCTTCAAGCGATTTCGGTTCGACCTTCTCGAAAACCTTGCCGAGTTCCGGAGAATTGGAGGAAATTTCGATCTCGCCGTTCTCCAGAATATTTAATTTCACCACGTGATTCCGGTCTTCCCGGGCCAACAGCCATGTACGGTCTAAAGCTTGCAAGAATGCCTTCGTATCAACAATGACATCCGTTTTACTCTCTGTTGGAATCAACCGCTTTGTGTCAGGATAATTGTCATCAAGTAACCTTGAGAAAAATAACAGATTTTCTGTTTTGAATAACGTCTGGCTTTCAGTTACGACAAAATCAACCCATTCCGCATCGTCATCGAGGATTTTGCCCAGTTCATTTAAACTTTGGCCGGGAATAACGACATTAAGCGATTCCCCACTGCTTTCTTCGACAGACACAGAACGGGAAGCAAGACGATGTCCATCAGTAGCTACACAGGATAAAGACCCTTCCGATATTTCCCAGTTTACACCTGTCAATACGGGTTGTGCTTCTGAGGTGGACACCGCGAAAACGGTTTGGCGAATAACGTCTTTCAACAAGTCCGTCTTGATCCGAAAAGCCCTTGTTTCGTCAATTTTCGGAAGGCGAGGGTACTCTTCCGGATCCAGTCCGTTCAAATTAAATTCAGATGCGCCGGAACGAATAGTGGTGGTTAATCGCTCATCCACTGTGATTTCGACATGGTCTTCCGGTAGTTTCTTGATAAGTTCAGCGAAAAAATTTCCTTGAAGAACAATGCTTCCCGGTTTTGAAACAACAGCTTTGTCCTCTTCATCCTCCAGTGGAATGGTGCTCTCAATTGAGATATTGGAATCGCTCCCTGTTAGAATGACTGCTTCCTCTGAGGCTGTAAGCTTGATTCCCGTCAAAATCGGGATAGTGGTTTTGGAAGATACCGCCTTCATGACATGGTTAATGCTTCTGATAAAAGTATCTCTCTGAATGGTCAGTTTCATAACGACTCCTTGCCCGGGTTGAACGACATTCGCCATAATAAACCTCCTGTTATATTTCATAATAGAAAAAGATCGTAGTAATAGTAGGTACTGTGAATTTGTGAATAACCATTCCAAACGTCCGAAACACAGGTTGTCCACATGTGGACAGGTTGTGTGTAACTTTGGAAGATTACCCACATGCTCTATGTGATTTTCATTGCACCTCTTAGCTCATTTGAGATGTTTTCGATATTGTGTTTCAGTTCGTTGTCCGTATTCATAAGCTTGGTTATTTTCTCATAGGCATGAATAACGGTCGTATGATCCCGGCCACCAAATTCCTGTCCGATCTTCGGGAGGGAGAAATCAGTCATTTCTCTCGACAGGTACATGGCAATCTGCCGCGGAAAAGCGATGGATTTCGTTCTTTTTTTAGCGGCGAAATCTTCCAATCTCACATTATAGTGGTCACCGACCGACTTTTGAATATCGTGAATGGTGATGGTTTTCGGCTTCGATGAAGGGATGATATCCTTCAGTGCTTCGGCTGCCAGGTCAGCGTTCATGTCATGATTGACCAACGATGAATAAGCGACGATCCGGATCAAGGCGCCTTCCAGTTCCCGAATATTCGTGTCGATTTGGTTGGCAATGTATAGCATGACTTCATTCGGAATGTTTAAGCCTTCCGCCTTGGCCTTCTTGCGAAGGATGGCGATACGTGTCTCCAGGTCGGGCGGTGTAATGTCGGTTATCAAGCCCCATTCAAAACGTGAGCGAAGACGGTCTTCAAGTGTCGGAATTTCTTTGGGCGGCCGGTCACTGGAAATAATAATTTGCTTGTTCTCTTCATGCAGGGTGTTAAAGGTATGGAAGAATTCTTCCTGGGTTTGTTCTTTTCCTGCAAGAAATTGAATATCATCAATGAGAAGCACGTCAACATTCCGATATTTGTTACGGAAATCCACAGCTTTGTTGTCACGGATAGAATTAATAAATTCGTTCGTGAATTTCTCAGATGCAATATAGACGACCTTTGCATCAGGATTATGTTCAGTTACGTAATGACCGATGGCGTGCATCAGGTGGGTCTTTCCGAGCCCGACTCCACCGTAAATGAACAACGGGTTATAAGCGTGCGCTGGTGCTTCGGCTACGGCCAGGGAAGCAGCATGGGCAAACCGGTTGCCCGAGCCAATAACAAATGTGTCGAATGTGTATTTTGGATTGAGCATGGTTTTTGATCCTTCCCGGGCGGCCGGACTGGATTTGGGCATTGCTTTGGCCCGGCGTCTCTCGTAATCGATATGATTTTCATTGCCGCTCTGAGGGATAATGAATTTAATATTCAATTCGGATCCTGTCAGTTCAGTCAAAATTTCAGTAATCAGTTCGGAATATTGGGATTCCAGCCAATCCCGTGCAAATTCGTTCGGGGCGGCAATGACAAGGGTGTCGTCCTCGAAAGAGTCGGCTTTTGTCGATTTCAGCCACGTCTCGAAACTCGGTTTGCTTAGTTTTTTTTCTATGGAGGCCAGCGCCTTATTCCATAACTCAGAGATGTTTTCCAAGCCCGACACTCTCCTTTAACAGTTTAAAAGTTTATGAATACGGGGTATGTATAAAAATACAGACCAATCATCCACAGCAGTGATCCTGGTCATATAATATGGAAGAAAAAAGATTTGTCGACGTTTTTCACAACATGTGGATGAAAAGCTTCAACAATTTTGGGACCATGTCCACAAACTATCCACATACTGTGGATGCGGGGAATAATAGAAAGCAGTTATTCACGAGTGAAAACACAACTATCATATCAAAATCTTACGGGGTTTGCAACGGAATTCCCACGGTTATCCACAACATGGACAGCTGTGGGTTTTTGCTTGTCCACACAGGGAGGACTTGTGCAAAACTTGTCGATAAAGAGGTGGAAAACGAAAATGGTGGCGGGAACTGTTGTCCACAGTGGATAAGTCTATAGTTATGAATATGGTGAGAGACTTCAGACACTTGACATTGTTAGTTGTTGTTCTTATAATTAGCAGGACTGTGAACTGTAAGTGTCCTCTGGGAGGTGTAATAAATGAAACGTACTTTTCAACCGAACACTCGCAAGCGTAAGAAGAATCACGGATTCCGTAAACGTATGAGTACCAAAGACGGCCGCAGGGTTTTGGCGCGCCGCCGTCGTAAAGGCCGTAAAGTATTGTCAGCTTAGGTCACTGATCCGTCAGTGGCCTTTTTTGGCTGTTTATGATGAGGTAAATAAAGAAACGAATCGTCTGTCAGGTTGGAGTGTCAGAAGTGAAAACACAACGCCGTTTGAAAAAGAACAAAGAATTTCAGTCTGTTTTTCGCTCGGGAACTTCTAAGGCCAACCGGCAATTTGTTATTTATTCCTGCGATCAAACGGAGCGTAAGCGTTTCCGAGTTGGTATATCAGTAAGTAAGAGAGTCGGTAATGCTGTTACGAGAAACCGCATTAAGCGTTATGTTCGTGAAGCCATCCGCCAGTTGGAAGGACAACTTTCCGAGGGAAAAGATTATGTAATCATTGCCAGGAAACCGACTGCGGACATGAATTTTCATCAAGTGAAAAGCAGCCTTGTTCACGTAATGAAGCGGGCCGGGGTTTTTCGGCGCAAATCGGGAGGAACAAGATCTTGACACACCTGTTTACAGCAATGATTCGTTTTTATCAAAAATATATTTCTCGATTGACTCCACCGTCATGCAGATTCTATCCGACTTGCTCGAATTACGCCCTGGAGGCGGTGGAACGTTTTGGTGTGCTCAAGGGAAGTTGGCTGGCTGTCAGAAGGCTGGTTAAATGCCATCCATTTCACAAGGGTGGTGTGGATCCCGTTCCATCGGGGAATCATCATCACGAACATTGATCGATGGGAAGCATTTGAGCGACACTTAGAAACTTATTCAACTGAGTCCGAAAATGACGAAGCATCGTCAGGCGGTACTCAGTGGATTGTCGGGCTAAGAAGCGTATTCAGCGCAGTCGACAATGATGAAGGGGGACAAGGATGTGCGTAAGAAAATAGGTCTCGCCGTGATGCTTGCTGGAATCATGGTGTTAATGGCAGGCTGTCAAGATTATTATAATACACCAGTAACGGTGGAGTCTCAAGGGCTGTGGACCCATTACATCGTATGGCCGCTTTCGTGGTTTTTGAAGGAAGTCGCCAAATTTTTTGGTGGCAGCTATGGCATGTCGATTATTGTCTCCACAATCTTGATCCGGTTGCTGCTGTTGCCGTTAATGATTAAACAAACGAAAAGTTCCAAGGCGATGCAGGATATTCAACCGGAAATGAAGAAGTTAAGAGAGAAATACAGTTCGAAGGACCAGCAGACGCAGAAAAAGATGCAGGAAGAAACGATGAAGCTGTTCCAGGAGCACAATGTGAATCCCATGGCGGGGTGTTTACCGATTCTGGTGCAAATGCCGATTTTGATCGCTTACTATCAGGCGATTCAAAAGACGGAGGTCATCCAGCATCATGACTTTTTGTGGTTCACCCTCGGACAACCTGATCATATTTTACCGATTATCGCCGCGCTTTTCACGTTTATCCAGCAGAAATTAATGATGGGTCGAACGGGCAACGCGAATCCGCAAATGGCGATGATGACCTATGTGATGCCGATTATGATTGCGGTTATCGGGTTCTTTGTACCCGCAGCACTTGCCCTTTACTGGGTAGTTGGAAACCTGTTTATGATTGGCCAAATTTTCATTATTTATAAACCAAGTGATCTGAAATTGAGCAATCAAACGGGAGGATCGAAAAAGTGAAGGAAATCACCAAATCAGGACGAACGGTGGAAGAGGCGCTTGATGCCGCACTTGGCGAGCTCCGGGTTAACCGGGAACAAGTAAAATTTCAAATTATGGAAGAGGCAAAGAAGGGCTTTTTGGGTATTGGATCCAAGCCGGCGGTCGTGCAAGTTGTGGTGAAGAATGATCCTGTTAAAGCAGCATCCGACTTTCTTAAGGAAGTCACTGAGCAAATGGGGGTCTCTGTCGACATTGAAGTGAATCATGATGAAGATCATGTGGTTTTTCAATTGTCTTCTGAGAAAATCGCCATTTTGATTGGGAAACGAGGAAACACATTAAATGCGTTGCAATATCTTACAAATGTTGCAGCAAACCGGCAAGCTGATGAACATGTGCACTTTGTGCTTGATGCGGAAAATTACCGTGAAAGGCGAAAGGAAACGTTGCAGCAGCTTGCGAAAAGGTTGTCTGAAAGAGTCCGGGAGACCGGAAGGGAGGCCAGGCTGGATCCTATGCCGTCCATGGAGAGAAAAGTCATTCATGTGGCATTGAAGGATGAACCTGGCATTTCTACCCATTCCGACGGGGTGGATCCGCACCGTCGGGTAGTTATTGCGCTTGACAATAAATAGAATATTTTTGGTGATTTTCCCTTTTCGGGTTTCCGGGAAGGGTTGTTTTTTGCGCAATATTTTCATGTCACGGGCTGTGGATAACCCGGCAGGTGTTCCCTATTGTCTTTTTTTTGCTTTATCCGTTAAACTATAGTCATGTGAAAAAGTTATCCACTGTGGATGGTTTGGAAATAATGAAGATAGAAGTTTTCCACAAGAGGATGATTTTGTATTAATTGAAAGAAGGGGCATGGAAACCAGAAATGGAAGAGATGCCGTTCCGATATAAATGGAAAAATAGAAAAGAAAGCGGGGTGAAAGTGTGGAAACCGATACGATTGCCGCGATCTCGACGCCAATGGGTGAAGGGGCAATCGCGATTGTTCGATTGACCGGTGAGGAAGCAGTTGATATTGCCGACCGGATGTTTCGAGGGAAATCAAATAAAAAATTGGCGGCTGTCGAAAGTCATACAATGAATTATGGGACGCTTGTTGATCCGGAAAAAGAGCAAATCATTGAGGAAGTAATGGTATCGGTGATGCGGGCCCCGAAGACTTTTACACGGGAAGATGTGGTCGAAATCAATTGCCACGGTGGATTGGTTTCGGTCAATAGAGTGCTTGAATTGACCTTGAACCATGGTGCTCGCTTAGCGGAGCCCGGAGAATTTACGAAACGTGCGTTTTTGAACGGGCGAATCGATTTATCGCAAGCGGAAGCGGTAATGGACTTAATTCGATCGAAGACTGACAGGGCGATGAATGTAGCTATTGGCCAGATGGAGGGGCGGCTGTCGAAGCTGGTTCAAAGTCTGAGGCAAACGTTGCTAGAGACGGTCGCGCATGTTGAGGTAAATATTGATTACCCCGAATACGATGCGGAAGAAATGACAAATCGATTGTTGCTGGAGAAAACAACGCATGTAAGGAATGAAATTAACCGGTTGTTAACGACGGCAAGGCAAGGAAAAATATTGAGGGAAGGATTGTCGACGGTTATTATAGGACGGCCGAACGTCGGTAAGTCTTCGTTGTTGAACAGCCTTGCCCATGAGAATAAAGCGATTGTTACGGATGTTCCAGGTACAACCCGGGATGTCATTGAGGAATATGTGAATATTCGTGGAGTGCCGTTGCGGCTTTTGGATACCGCTGGAATTCGTGAAACAGAGGATATGGTCGAACGGATTGGCGTTGACCGCTCAAGGAAAGTGTTGAAAGAAGCGGATCTGATATTATTGCTGTTAAATTATAATGAGCCGCTCACGGAAGAAGATGAGAAATTATTCGAAGCTGTTCGTGGAATGGATGCTATTGTGGTTGTTAACAAAACGGATCTGGAAGAACGGATTTCACTTGAACGAGTTCGTGAACTCAGCGCCGGGAAGATGCCGATCATCACAACATCATTATTAGAGGATGAAGGCGTGGATGAATTGGAAAGTGCAGTTGCCGATTTGTTCTTTGCAGGTGAGGTAGAAGGACAGGATGCGACCTATGTCTCGAATTCTCGCCATGTTGCATTACTCGGACAAGCCAAAAAGACGATTGACGAAGCGATTTCCGCCATTGATGCAGGAATGCCGGTGGACATGGCTCAAATTGATATTACCCGAACTTGGGAGATTCTTGGGGAAATTGTCGGAGACACAGTGTCAGACAGTTTGATTGATCAGTTGTTTTCTCAATTTTGCCTGGGGAAATAGAAGCCAAGCTTTCCCTGTATTGTTCCTATTCGGATTTTGTGTGAAGCAGGAGGAAGGTTAGGAAGGGAGTTGAAAAACATGCAATACGAAGCGGGTGAATATGACGTTATTATAGTCGGTGCGGG
>DASVCO010000059.1:0-3351 GCA_036381575.1 Caryophanales bacterium | reverse complement strand
CTTTTGCCAACATTTCCATAGAACGTTTTGTTGTGATCCGACTTACACCAAACAAATCGGCGAGTTCTTTCTCTGACGGGATCCTTTCGCCTTCTTTGTACTGGCCGTTCAATATTTCTTCTTTTAATGACTTGTAAATTTTTTCATATAAAGGCGTACCCGTTCGAACCACCTCTCTTCTGTTTTTGTCTAAATTTGTTGAATCAATGTTAGTTTACATTTTAAATGATATATCATTATATGTAAAATATCCGCCTTTCGACTCGCATCTTTTGGAGGGTAATGGTAACACTCAAGGAATCGACCTAAGGCGGGGAAGCATACTCGTTTAGAACTCTTTCAAATGGATGAAAAAACACTTTTGATGATTTCACTATATTTCAATGGACTTTCGAAGGCTAACGTGGATTTCGCTACCGAAACAATGAATTTAATCTTTCGTTTTAACACTTGTGAGGAATGATTAACATTCCCGAAAAGAAAATGAGAAGGAGCCCCATAGTAGCCCCTTCTCACCTCAGCCTCAATTCAATTATTTGCCTCCATCATATTGCTTGATTTCCCCATTTTCAACGACAGCTAAAGCCGGCGTGACCTCGAAGCCGCTTTCGTTTATGCCTTTAATGTCGGGGAAGTTCTTTTTCGCAGGCAAAGCTTTAATCGCTTCCCCGAGACTTCCCATAATTGCTTTTGCATCCTTGACCGTTCCGGCTTTTTCCATGGCTTTTGTAAATACGTAAGTCGAAACATAGTTCCAGGCGCTTTCCCAGGTTGGGGCCTTTCCATACTCAGCTTTATAGCTTTTGATAAACTCATTAACGCCGACATGGTCAAATTGATTTAGCGGCAAGACACCAATGGTTCCATTTAACGTCTCCAAACCTCCGGTTACACTTGCTATATCATTAAGCTTCGCCTGATCCATAACCGCGAAACCACCTTTATATCCAAGCTGCCTGGCTTGCTTGATGACCAATCCTGTCGGTTCGGACGGACCGCCGACCAGCATCACATCCGGATTTTTGGACAGTGCCTTGCTGACCCCGGTATTGAAGCTCGTATCGGTATTGTAATCAAGCGGATTGTCGACGACTATGGAGCCACCTGCCTCTGTCCAGGCTTTCTTGAATACCTTATCCCACACCTTGCCGTATGCCGAGTTTGTCGGAAGCATCGCTGCCTTTTTCCCGAACTTATTCATTTCGTATTTGGTGTAGATTGGCGGGTAGCTCAGAAAACTCGGTGGAATCCGAACTACCAATTCATTTTCCTGCTTGAAAACCGCGGGAACACTCGTATATCCGCCGATAATAAATCCTTTTGCCTCATTGAATTCCTCCAAGGCCAGAATTCCCCCGCTGTGGGCGACAAAAATAATCGGCGTATGATATTTTTCAGCCAGCTTTTTCCCGTTGATCGCTGATTGACTGGGCTGATACTTGTCATCCAATGCCTGGATTTCATACTTGTAGGCTTTGCCATTAACTTTGAACCCGCCGCTTTCATTAATTTGTTTAACAGCCAACTCGATTCCGTTTAGGATATCCTTTCCATATTGAGCGGCACCGCCGCTGAGCGGGCCGGTATATCCAAGCACAACAGTACCGGCACTGCCTCCGCCATCACCGCCGTTGCTGCCACTGTCCCCGCCGCTCGCAGGTTCCGAAGAGCCTCCCCCGGAACTACAAGCCGCCAATGCAAGAACAAGAACCAGAGCAACCATGACAAAAACGCCTTTTTTAAACCTTTTCAACTGGATTCCTCCTCAAATTTGGTTCTCTGATGATTAAGCACCGATGTAAGCCTTTCTGATTTCATCATTCTCAAGCAGTTCCTCACTGCTGCCTTCCATAACAATTGAGCCGCTTTCAATAACATAGCCCCTGTCGGCAATTTGCAGCGCAGCGTTTGCATTTTGTTCCGCAAGTAAAACCATGGTTCCTTTTTCGTTGATTTCGCGAATGGTTTCAAAGACCTGTTGGACTACCAAAGGCGCTAATCCAAGGGAAGGTTCATCCAACAGCAATAATTTTGGTTGAGCCATCAATGCACGACCAACAGCAAGCATTTGTTGCTGGCCTCCGCTTAGCAGCCCCGCCTCCACTTTCTGTTTTTCTTTTAATACCGGAAACAGCTCGAATACCTCAGCTAATGAATTTTGTACGCCTTGTTTGTCTTTTCGATAAACATAGCCCCCCATAATCAAATTTTTCATGACAGACATTCTCGGAAAAAGCTTTCTGCCCTCGGGGCACTGAATAATTCCTGATCGAACAATTTTGTCCGGCTTCCATCCCGTTATTTGTTGATCCGCAAAGCGAATCCCTCCCTTTGTCGCCTTTTCTAGGCCGCTTATCGTTCGAAAAATCGAACTTTTTCCCGCACCATTTGCTCCTAATAAAACAACCAGTTCACCCTCCCTCACATCCAAATCAATGTGGTTCAAGGCCTGAAATTTGCCATAGTGCATGGTGACATCATTGACCTGCAGCATGTTGATCACCTCCAAGATACGCTTGCAATACCACCGGATCCCGTCTGATTTCCTCCGGGGTCCCTTCAGCAATTTTCACTCCATGGTTGAGAACTGCAATGGTATCCGCCAGGTTCATGATCATATCCATTTTGTGCTCGATCAGGCAGATGGTCAGGCCTGATTGTTTCATCTTAAGGATCAGTTCAGCCAAGCCGTCCGTTTCACTTGGATTCACCCCGCCCGCCGGCTCATCGAGCAGGAGCACCTCAGGTTCGGTGGCAAGCGCCAATGCAAAGGCAACTCTTTTTTTGGCTTCCTGGGAAATGTCACTCACAGGATAATCCGCCAAATGATCAACCTCAACGAAATCCAACACATCATGCGCCTTCTCCCTGCATTTGCGTTCTTCTCTTTTCAAACGCGGAGTAGAAAGGACAGCATCCCACAGCCCTGATTTTGTTCTTAATCGATGCCCTACAATGATGTTGTCCAACACCGTCGCTTCCTCAAAAAGATGAGTTGTCTGAAACGTCCGTGCTATTCCGAGCCTGGCAATTTTATCAGGTGACAGCTTTGTGATGTTTTTCCCTTTAAAAAACACACTTCCTGATGTCGGTTTGTAAGCCCCGCTTATCAGATTGAAAAATGTCGTCTTCCCCGCACCGTTTGGCCCAATAATAGCGGTAATCTTTCCTTGTTCAACGTTAAGATCCACATGATCAATCGCCGTTAAGCCTTCAAAGGTCTTCATTAATTTTCTGGCTTCCATTAACATTGGTCTGCCTCCCTTCTTTTGGTTGGGTGCTAGCTGACCGAGAGGACTTTTCCTTCCGGCTTCCCCACATAATCCTGAAAGCGCCGACAATTCCCCTTGG
>DASVCO010000058.1:0-17679 GCA_036381575.1 Caryophanales bacterium | reverse complement strand
CGGGTGAAAAATCAGTAAAATAAACAGTACAAATCAATTCATCTTGATAATAGCGATAGCCTGAAGCTCATCCGACGATGTTAATGGTTCCGGCAATCGTAAAATAGTAAATTTAAAAAGTGTGATTCAGAACCCTGATTGGCTGAACCGAGTAGATACTTCATCGAATTGGCTTTGGGTCGTTTTGAAGACACAAAAAAAGTTTACTCCGAAAATGAAGTAAACCTTATTCTAAGAAATCTTTCAAGCGTTTGCTGCGGCTCGGGTGACGAAGCTTTCGCAAAGCCTTTGCTTCAATTTGACGGATACGTTCGCGTGTCACGCCGAATACTTTCCCGACCTCTTCCAGGGTACGTGTTCTGCCGTCGTCGAGTCCGAAACGGAGACGCAGAACGTTTTCTTCCCGATCTGTCAATGTATCTAGAACATCTTCCAATTGTTCCTTTAACAATTCGTATGCTGCGGCGTCTGATGGCGCCTGGGCGTCCTGATCTTCGATGAAATCACCAAGATGAGAGTCGTCTTCTTCTCCAATAGGGGTTTCAAGAGACACAGGTTCCTGGGCGATTTTCAAGATTTCACGAACTTTCTCAGGAGTTAAATCCATTTCTTTCGAAATCTCTTCCGGTGTTGGTTCGCGCCCAAGATCTTGAAGCAATTGCCTTTGCACACGAATCAGCTTGTTGATCGTTTCCACCATATGCACCGGTATCCGAATCGTTCGCGCTTGATCTGCAATTGCCCGGGTAATCGCCTGACGAATCCACCAGGTCGCATATGTGCTGAATTTATAGCCTTTACGATAGTCGAATTTCTCAACGGCCTTGATCAGACCCATGTTCCCTTCCTGAATCAGATCAAGAAACAACATTCCCCGCCCCACATACCTTTTGGCGATACTGACAACCAAACGCAGGTTGGCTTCGGCTAGCCGGCGTTCCGCCTCTTCGTCACCCTCTTCAATCCGCTTGGCCAAATTAATCTCTTCGGCCGCGGATAACAGATCGACGCGTCCGATCTCTTTCAAATACATTCTAACGGGGTCATTGATCTTCACACCCGGCGGAACACTCAAATCATTCAGATCGAATTCTTCTTCCTTACCCGTTTGCTGTAGAGCCGGATTATCCGCCTCATCAAGAACCTCTACACCTTGCTCATCAAGGTATTCGAAGAATTCATCCATTTGCTCGGAATCCTGATCAAAAGGTGCCAGGCGATCGGCAATTTCCCTATAAGTCAACGCCCCTCTTTTCTTTCCGACTTCCAAGAGTTGTTCTTTGACTTGATCGATGGTTAGTTCACCCTGCGCCTCTTGACGTTCAGGTTTTTCAGCCATTCGATCCCCTCCTTCCATTATTTCACAACCAAGAATCCTCTATCTCTCTCTTTTTCTTGAGAATATTCATCTTGATTCTTGCGGCTTCTTCGGGATTGTTTCCTTTTTCCGCCGCTTCTCTTTGCCTTTCCATTTCTCCAATTTCGTGCCATTTGGGATAAGCTTGCACCCGTTGAATATAATCCTGTATTTCTTGATCGGTTGCTTCTTCATGAATTGGCAGAATTGCAATTTCCGATGCGATTCGGACCAGCTTCCGATCCGGCAACCTTTGAATGAAAGCACTGACGTTCGGATCGTTGCCTTCTTCATAATAGGCGTACAGATAAGCGGCAATCGCGTGGTATTCCTCTGTGCTGAAAGAACCGCCTAATTCTTCCCGTACCCTTTCGGCTACATCCACATGATTCATCATGTGGGCCAGAAGCATCTGCTCGGCTTTTTGAAAAGCCGGCAATAACGTTTTTTGCAAAAAACTGCTGTTTAACGGCTTATTATTTCTATCTTCTTCACCGTTTATGCTGTTTGACCCCTTTTGTTGTTTGTAAATCGTATATTGTTGTTGCTTCAACGCATCCAATGAGAGGGAAAACTCATCAGCAATCTGTCTTAAATAATGATCACGTTCTACCGCTTTTCGGAGCCCTGCTATAACCCCTAATACTTCTTCGATATAACGCAGCCGGTCTCCTTCATCGCGAAGATTTTTTCCGTTGCGGAAATACTGCATTTTAAATGCCGTCACAGTCTCGCTTGCCCCTATTACATCAGATTTGAAACGATCTCCTCCGTATTTTCCAATGTAGTCATCGGGATCAAGGCCGTCAGGCATTGTTGCAATCTTCACATAGCATCCGGCTGTTTCAAGAATTTCAGCCGCCCGGAATGCCGCATCTACACCTGCGCGATCGGAATCATAACAGATAGTAACGGTATCCGCATGTCGTCTTAGCAAATAGGCTTGTTCAGATGTTAATGATGTTCCCAGTGAGGCAACAGTATTATTCACCCCAGCTTGATGGGCGGTGACAACATCCACATAACCTTCAAATAAAACCGCCTGCTTCTTCTCCCGTATCGCTGGTTTCGCCAGGTGAAAGGCGTATAAGGTCTTGCCTTTGTTGAAAATCCCGGTTTCCGGGCTGTTTAAATATTTCGGCTGTCCGTCACCCAGAACCCGTCCGCCGAAACCGACAGGACGACCTCTTACATTCCAGATTGGAAACATGATGCGGTTTCGAAAACGATCGAAATATTTTCCGTCAAACTCCCGTTTAGAAAATAAACCGGCCTGTTGCATAACATTGGGTTGAAATCCATGCTTCGTCAGAAAACGAACAGCTAATTCCCACTCTTCCGGGGCATAACCGATTTGAAACTTTTGAAGTGTATCCTCGGTAAAACCTCTTTCTTTAAGGTAATGCCGCGCTTTCTCACCCGCGTTTGTCTTCGTCAAACAGGAATAATAAAACCTTGTAAGCAGTTCATGTGCTTCGATCATTGTCCGTCTATGATCATCACGTTCTGTCTTATCCTGCTTTGGTTCGATAGCAGGCACATCAATGTGCGCCTTATCCCCCAAATGTTTGACCGCCTCCAGAAAATCATATCCCTCAATCTCCTGAAGAAACGTAAAGGCATTTCCCCCGCTGCCACATCCGAAACACTTATAAATTTGTTTATCGGGGGAAACCGAAAAGGATGGTGTTTTCTCTTCGTGAAACGGACAAAGCCCCACAAAGTTTCGGCCCTGTTTCCTTAATTGAACATATTCACTTACAAGATCAACAATGTCCGCGGAGTTTCTAATTTCTTCAATCTTACTTTCAGGAATCCTTCTCGCCATCCCTGCATCACCGTTTTCCTTGCTTCAATCGCCTCTATAATAATCTATTCAAGAAGCGGCTATCGTTTTCCTTCATTTATTGACAAAATTCTTTTCAAAGATTCACGGAAACGAGTGCGATCACGTTCTGACATCTTCCGTGGACCCTTCACACGCCCTCCAGCACGCCTTTGTTTAGCCGATAGATAACGACGGAACAGTGTATGCTCCATTTCTTGTTCTGAAAAGGCTATTCCCCTTGGAGAGAGCACATAAACACCTCGCCCCGACAACAGGCTGGCCAAACCGTGATCTTGTGTGATGACAACGTCCCCGGATTTCGCATGATTCACTATATACAAATCCACGGCTTCGCTTTCAGAATCGACATAAATCCACCGTCCGTCATCATCATTATTTGAAACATGTGCATATGAGGCAATAAAAAAAATGTCCACAGGGTAAAGGGTGCCGGTCGCCAGAATTTCCTCCTTAACAGGACATGCATCTGCATCGACATAAACGGTAAGATATTTCGTCATATTTCTTTATTCTACATTCCTCGCAGGATTCCTTCCTTTCATCTTTAATTCAAAAATTAAGAATTCCGGGTTCCCTCCCGATTATCAACTAATAGCTATTCTAATCACAAAGCTTAATTATAATACGTTAAAATCAAAACAGGCAAGTATCAAGCCGTATTAACGAAAAAAAAACACTGAATTCGTGAAGAATTCAGTGCCCACCGTTTTCTTTTCGCTTCCTGTAGGTGTGTAAAATGATATTGGCTGTTTCTTCAACGGCCTTGTTGGAAACATCTATAACCTCACAACCCAGCCTGTTCACAACTTCGTCGAAAAATTGCAGTTCTTCATTAATACGTTTAACGTTGGCGTAGTTGGCTCCCGCATCAAGACCGAGTGCTTTCAGGCGTTCGGTTCGAATATGATTCAATTTCTCGGGATTGGCCCTTAAACCAATACATTTACCTTTCGGGACTTTAAACAATTCCTCAGGAGGCTCAACCTCAGGAACAATGGGTACATTCGCAACCTTGATACGCTTATTGGCCAGATACTGGGACAACGGCGTTTTTGATGTTCTTGAAACCCCGACTAACACAATATCAGCCCGTTCGATTCCGCGGGGATCCCGTCCATCATCATATTTGACTGCAAATTCAACCGCTTCAACACGCTGGAAGTAGTTTTCATCCAACGTATGGACAAGACCCGGTTCATATTGAGGATTTTGCTGGAAATTACGTTCCATTTCCGTCATCATTGGCCCTAAAATATCGACGAGCGCAACCTTTTGGGTCTGTGCTGTTTGGATTAAATATTGTTTAATTTCAGGAATAACCAATGTAAATGCTATTAAAGCTTCATCACCTTTGGCAGCCGATACGATTTCATCCACTGTTTTTTTATCCTCGACATAAGGGATTCGCCGGATATCAATGGATCGATCACGGAACTGGCTTGAAGCGGCTTTCACTACCAGTTCGGCTGTTTCTCCAACGGAATCGGAAACAACGTAAACAACAGGATGATTGATTTTTTTATCCATAGAAACCTCCTTAAACGAACTCATCCGACGCAATCTCGACAAGCACCTTCGTAATATTTGTTTTCGTAATTCTCCCGATTACTTCATAACCTTCTTCTTCGTCTTTCTTAACGACTGGCAAACCGTCGATTTGTTTCTCGATCAACAAGCCTGCAACTTCTATAACAAGATCGTCTTTGCCACACATTGTAATATTCGGCATCCTTGTCATAATAATATTTACAGGAATATTTGATAAATCTCGGTTTCCAAGGCTTGCCCGTAACAAATCCTTACGAGATAAAACACCGGCTAAGTGCGCTTTTTTGTCAACAACAAACAGCGTTCCGACATCTTCCAGGAACATAGTGGTAATCGCATCGTAAACCGATGCGGACTGGTCTACGACAACCGGAATAGATTGAAAATCCTTCACCTTGACTTTTTTGATTTTCTCCGTCAACAATTGCGAACCGGTTTTGCCTGAATAGAAATACCCTACCCTCGGTCTGGCGTCCAGAAAGCCAGCCATAGTCAAAATAGCCAAATCAGGCCGCAAGGTAGCCCTGGTCAGCCCCAATTGTTCAGCTATTTGCTCTCCTGTTATCGGACCTTCATCCTTTACAATTTGTAAGATATGTTCCTGGCGATTACTCAGTTCGATGATCTCTCACCACCCTTCCGGACTTCAGCCCTACAAAACCATTAAGTTGAAATCCGCGAATGAACGAATCACTTTCGATAAAGCGGACATTTGGCTTAATCGATTGTTACGCAGGCTTTCATCCTTGGACATAACCATGATGTCATCAAAATAAAGATGAATCGGTTCCTGTAAAGAAGACAAGGCCTGAAAGGCCTTTAAAGGATTCCTTTCATCAGCCGCTTCCGCAACTTGTTTGTCAGCCCTGGCACCAGCCTCGAAAAGTCTGGTTTCTCTGTCGCTTTCGAATAATGAAGGATTGACAGGCTCATCTTTAAATTCTGCTTTGGCAGCAATATTTGTGACACGGCTTAGGGCTTCAACGAGTGCCTTGAACTCAGGTTCCTTCCGTTTTTCCTGCAGGAGCTCGGCTCTTGCAACAAGATACCCGACACTTCCGATATCCTGCGCCAACACTGCGTCAATGACATCATAAGGAACTTTCCGGTCTTGCAGAACAGTTTTCATACGTGTTCGGAAGAACCCTACTAATGCCTCCGTTAAATCCACTCGATTCCGCTTTTGAACCAATTCAACCCTTTCATATACCTCAAGCGCCGACCTAATTAACTTTTCTACAGGAATGTTCCAACCTCTATCCAATAAAATCTGAACAATTCCGGAAGCGCCTCTCCTAAGCCCATATGGATCCTGGGAGCCGCTTGGGATCAGCCCTATGGCGAAGCAGCCAGCAATGGTATCAAGCTTATCCGCAATTGCTACAATGGCTCCGGCATCCGAAACAGGTAATTGATCTCCCTTAAATCTTGGTTGATAATGTTCATTCACTGCCTTCGCGACATTTTCAGGCTCTCCGGCAATAAGTGCATATTTTTCACCCATTATACCCTGTAATTCGGAGAATTCGTCAACCATGTGAGTGACCAGATCGAATTTGCAAATTTCCGCTGCCCGGTCAACCTCTTTTGCGACCTTTTCGTTTACTTCCAAAACATTCGCGAGCCTTCCAGCCAGTTTACGAAGGCGGTCTGACTTATCGCTCATCGTACCAAGCTTTTCTTGAAAAACAACATGTTCCAGACGAGAGAGGGCATCTGCAATGGTCATTCTCTGGTCCTCTTCGTAGAAGAAAACAGCATCGCTGAGACGAGCCCGAAGCACCTTTTCATTCCCTTTTGCAACCTTATCAAGATGCTTATGATCCCCATTTCGTATAGTTACAAAATAAGGAAGCAATTCACCATTTTTATTTTCAACCGGAAAATATCTTTGGTGCTCCCTCATTGAAATGAGAAGTACTTCCTTCGGCAAATTCAGGAATTTCTCGTCAAAGGTACCATAAAGGGCAGTAGGATATTCGACAAGATTATTTACTTCTTCAAGCAAATCTTCATCAATTGGAATAAGCCAGCCTTCATCCTCTGCAAGCGTACGTAATTGATCACGAATGGCCGATTTCCGTTCTTGCGGATCGGCAATGACAAATTGGCCAAGCAAACTTTTAACATAACCTTCCGACCTTATCAGGGCCGTTTCACCTCCAAGAAAACGATGGCCGTAAGTAATCCGACCTGTGCGAACCCCCGTAATCGAAAAAGGCACAACTTCATCTCCATATAATGCGACAAGCCAACGGACTGGACGGACGAACCGCAAATCATGAGAACCCCAACGCATACTTTTCGGAAAAGCCATTGTCGTAATCAACTGTTGGATGTTCGGAAGCAATTCAATGGTCTTCCGTCCTCTAAGAAATTTGTTCGCAAATACGTAATCTTTATCCTTGACCTGCTTTACATATAAATCATCAACGGAAACACCCTGTCCCTTAGCAAACCCTTGTGCTGCCTTTGACCAGTTTCCGTCTTCATCCACTGCAATTTTCTTTGCCGGCCCTCTTGCTTCCTCTTCACGATCTGTTTGTTGGTCGGCCACCCCTGAAACGAAAACCGTCAGCCTTCTTGGTGTCGAAAATGCTTCGGCCGAATCATATTGAATTTGTTCTTCATTCAACCACTTCACTGTCTTCTCTTTAAGCTGTTCCATTGCGTCAGTGACGAAAGGAGCCGGCATTTCTTCCAAACCGATTTCTATTAATAAATCTTCTTTACTCATCAGCGATTTCCTCCTTTTCCTTGTTCAGCATCGGAAATCCGAGACGTTCTCTTTCCTCATAGAAGGCCTTGGCACAACGTCGTGCCAATTGGCGGGCTCGTCCAATATAACCAGTCCGTTCCGTAACGGAAATCGCTCCCCTTGCTTCTAGCAAATTAAACGTATGGGAACATTTCAGCACGTAGTCATAAGCCGGGAACACAAGATTTTCTTCAATTGCACGCCGAGCTTCTTGTTCATACATATTGAATCGTTGAAAAAGCTGATCAACATCAGAGATTTCAAAAGAATATTTGGAGTGTTCATATTCCGGCTGCAAGTAAATATCCTTCCAGGAGAAATTCTCCGTCCATTTCAATTCGTGTACCGATTCCACGTCCTGAATATAAGTGGCTAAACGTTCAATTCCATAAGTCAATTCAGCAGAAACCGGTTTGGCTTCTAATCCTCCGACCTGTTGAAAGTAAGTGAACTGCGTAATTTCCATGCCGTCCAACCAAACTTCCCATCCCAACCCGGAAGCCCCCAATGTAGGATCCTCCCAATTATCTTCCACAAATCGAATATCGTGTTCGAGCGGGTCAATCCCGAGTTTCTTCAGACTTTCCAAATACAGCTCCTGGATATCTTCCGGAGACGGTTTCATGATCACTTGAAACTGATGATGTTGATATACTCGATTCGGATTTTCACCATAACGCGCATCAGCGGGGCGCCGAGACGGTTCCACATAAGCCACTTTCCACGGTTCCGGTCCGATACTTCGCAAAAAAGTCATCGGATTCATTGTCCCTGCACCCTTTTCAACATCATACGCCTGCATAATGAGGCAGCCTTGTTCCGCCCAATAATTTTGTAATGTAAGCATCATTTCTTGAACGTTCATCGTCTTGTACCTCCACCAGAACAAAACCATATCAATCGGCTTTGTTCAGAAATTAGATGTTCAATCAAACTTTGGTTCAAATTGACTACCATTCAAAAAAGCCCCCGTCCCCATGCATTTAATCTGCATAGGGACGGGGGCTTACCCGCGGTTCCACCCTAATTATTTTTTTCCTGGGAAAAAAATCACTCTTGATTCACGTGCTCCGAAATGCCTTCCTCACAAAACACATATCCCCCGCTTCCACCATCCGAGGTTCGCTTTATACGGTTATTGCAAGTACTCCTTTTCGTCAACGCACTTATTCTGTTGCCATTAACTATTCTTGTTCAGAAGCATACTTGATTCCATACAGCTTGTCAAATTCAATTGCGTTCAATGTTTTCCAACTGGTCCAGAAAACGCTTCGATTTAAGCTTTAGACCCGAATATTCCTCATAATAGGCGGATAGTACTGTCTTCAACTCCCGCTTCGTTTCCGGTTTAAGCGACACCTTGCCAAGGCGCTTTAAATCCATATGCAAGAACAACCGCAATAACTTCAAAGCGGCTTCAGATAATCTAAAGTAATGGGGATCGATAGCCTTACATTGCCCGCACAACAGCCCTCCTTCACGAACGGAGAAAACAAATGGCCCTTGCGTCCGTTTGCAATTCATACAACTTTCCAATTCCGGAGAAATACCGGCAACATTCAACATTTTTGTTTCAAAGATAAAGGTAAGTACTTCGGGATCAATTTCTTCATCCATGTAGTGAAGAGTCTGAAGAAGCAGTTCAAACAAAAAAGGATTCGGTACCCGATCCTCCGACAATTTATCCAACAATTCTGCAATATAGGAGGCATATGCTGTGCGAAACAAATCGGATTGCAATCCACGAAAGGTATCAATGGATTCCCCTTGCCGAAGGGTCCCCATTCCCTTTCCCAAAAAATATAGATAATGGCCGTATGTAAACAGTTGGGTAACCGAGGAGAGACGACTGCGTGTCTTCTTCGCTCCCCTCGCAAACAAGGCTATTTTCCCGGCCTCACGTGTGAACAACGTGACAATCTTGTTCGTTTCCCCATAATCCATCGTCCGAATCACGATGGCTTCGCTCTTTTGTAACAAACTCCTCACCACCGATCGTTAGCTTGCCCCATTATTGATCCAGGCCGTTCGGTTGATGAAATTCGGTAATCAGTCCAAAATCCGCGTCTGTTTCATTTGACGATCCTTCATCCTCCCCCGTATTGCCTTTCTCCATTTCTTTCAGCAACAGGTAGGTATCCACGTTTCCCGTCATGCAAAAAAACTTCCATGTAAAGTCCAACACGAAGAATTCCACCCTTCTTTTCGACTTCACTATTAGCTTGATTCGCGCACGGTGAAATCATGTTATGGAATTATTGTCAATTGTCGCGGTAACCGAAGTCCTCAATATACGAGTCTTTGTTTCGCCAATCCTTCTGCACCTTCACCCATAATTCCAGGTACACCTTCGATCCAAATAACGCCTCAATATCAGCTCTTGCCCGCTCGCCAATCTCTTTTAGCATCTTGCCTTGCTTCCCAATAACGATCCCTTTTTGTGAAGACCGTTCAACCATAACGACAGCATTGATGATCACGAGATTTTTCTTCTCTTTTCTTTCGATTTTCTCAATAGCCACTGCAATAGAATGCGGAACTTCTTCCCGCGTTAAATGCAACACTTTCTCTCTGATAAATTCAGCGGCGATAAAGCGTTCAGGATGATCGGTGACGTGATCGTCGGGATAATATTGGGGACCCTCCTCAAGCACATTCAGGATCTCCGATGTTAGCGTATTCATGTTGTTGCCGTTAAGTGCCGAGATCGGAATGATTTCTTGAAATTGAGCCTTATTCCTATAGAGTTCAATAATCGGCAAAAGCTCGTCAGGGTGCACCTGATCGATCTTGTTTAAAATCAAAAAAACAGGTGTGCGAATTCCCTGAAGACGATCCATAATAAATTGGTCACCTTTGCCGTAACCTTCGCTCACATCTACAAGGAACAAAATCATATCCACTTCATTTAATGTCTGTTGAGCGGTTTTCGTCATATATTCGCCCAACTTATGCTTCGGCTTATGGATACCAGGGGTATCGACAAACACTATTTGCGCATCCTCAGTTGTATATACACCCTGAATGCGGTTACGGGTGGTCTGGGGTTTGTCACTCATAATCGCGATTTTCTGTCCAACTATCCGATTCAGCAACGTGGATTTTCCAACGTTGGGACGACCGACAATGGCTACAAATCCTGATTTGAATCCTTCGTTATTCATGAAGATCCTCCGAATTAAATGCGCCCGGCAGCAACTCTTGGACGGTCGTTTCTTGAACGTCTCCCTTAAGATTGGTCAAGATGACCTCCATCTCCGGACTACAGAATTCCCCCATTACCTGCCGGCAGGCGCCACAGGGAGGAACGGGCCGATCGGAATCTGCAATTACGGCAAGCTTACTGAACCGCTTCTTCCCTTCGGAAACAGCCTTAAAAAAAGCCGTTCGCTCCCCACAATTACACATACTATAGGCAGCGTTTTCAATATTGCAGCCGTGAAAAACCTCACCGTCTTCTGTTAATAAAGCCGCCCCGACAGCGAATTTAGAATACGGCACGTAAGCAAATTCTCTTGCCCTCTTCGCTTCTGCGATTAACTCTGCATTCGTCACTTTTTCTATTCCTTCTTTCATTCAATGATCTTTCCTTACCCCATATGATGCAAAAAAATCAAAATACCGATAATTGCCGCGATGATCGAAAAGAAAAGAACAGCCCCCGCAGCTGTATCTTTAGCTAATTTCGCAAGCGGATGTTTCTTTTCCGTTGCCAGATTGACGGCACGTTCAACAGCCGAATTCACAATTTCAAGCGAAATAACAGTTCCTATCACCACGAGCAAAATTAATGTTTCCATATAGGTGACCTGATACATAAACGCCAGGATCATCACTATTATACCAGTTAAAATATGAAATTTTAAATTCCGTTCTGTACGAATAGCGTTTTTGATACCGGAAAAAGCGAATACGAAGCCTTTCAGCCAGCCTTTCCATCCGCGCTGTTTACCTTTTGAGTCCATAACGCTCCAGAAATTCCTCTTGCCGGGTGAACATCCGCTTTTCATCTGCTTCCGTCATATGATCATATCCGCACAAATGAAGAAAACCATGAACAGACAAGAAACCAAGCTCGCGTGAAAAAGAATGATTATACTGTTTCGCCTGCTCTTCCGCCTTCGCCACTGAGATCACAATGTCCCCCAGCATTTGCGGGACTTCCGCTCCCACAATCTTCGATTCCATCTCTTCTTCCTGGAAAGCAAAGGACAGTACATCAGTCGAACGATCAATGTTCCTGTAGGTCCGATTCAATTCGCGAATTTTTTCGTTATCCACAAATGTCACGGAAACTTCTGCCCCGTCAGGAATATCTTCTCCGTCAGCGGCAATTTCAAGTAAGCGGTGGACTGCTTCGACCTGTTCTTCTTCCAGTTTGCCGGTTTCATCATAAATATCAATATTGATCATTAGCCGTGACCCACCTTCTTCTTCAAGTCCATTTCAGGGTATTCGATCCTCGAATGAAAAATCCCCTTTAGTGTTTCACAGATCGACTTCGCGACTGTATCAAGCTCTTTCAAAGTTAAATGACATTCGTCGAATTGGCCGTCTTCCAAACGATCGGTGATAATCTTCCGAACGAGGCCTTCGATTTTTTCCGGCGTCGGCTTCGATAATGAACGGGTTGCCGCTTCCACACTATCTGCCACTTCAATTACCGCGGCTTCTCTTGTCTGTACCTTCGGACCGGGGTAACGAAACTCTTGCTCGTTGACTCCCTTGCTGTCGTTTGCCAAAGCCTTATGGTAGAAATATTTCAATAAGGTTGTCCCGTGATGCTGCTCGGCAATATCGATAAGCTCTTTCGGCAAATGATGGGCTTTAAGCATTGAAACACCGTCGTAAGGATGTGAAATAATAACAGTTCGGCTCAACTGCGGCGAAATCTTGTCATGAGGATTTTCCATCCCCATTTGATTTTCAATAAAGAAACGAGGGCGTTTCGTTTTCCCAATATCATGATAGTATGCCGCAACCCGGGCCAATAATCCGTTTGCCCCGATCGCTTCACAAGCACCTTCCGCCAGATTGGCAACCATCACACTGTGATGATAGGTTCCGGGAGCCTCCGTCAGGATTTTCCGTAACAAAGGATGATTCGGGCTGGACAATTCTATTAAACGCATAGTAGAAAGAATACCGAAAGCCGCCTCGAAAAAGGGCATCAACCCGAGCGTTAACACCGCCGCGATAAATCCCGACAGAAAAGCAAAGCCAAACTGAAGAAGGATATCAAACGTCTCATAATTTCCATTTCTGAGCATCAGAAAAATCGCGACAACCACCATGTTCACCAGAGAGATGAAAAGGCCCGTTTTTAAGATTTTCGGGCGGGCGTTATGCTTTTCAAGAATCACCGCCCCACCCAAACAGCTGAACAGAATATAAATGCCAAACATGAAATTGATTGTGCCGAGTGTTTCTTCATTGAAGATCAAACTTCCGCACAAAGCAAGGACCAGGCTCGATGTCACTGCAAGCCTTTCGTTCACCAACATTCTGACAAGCATTGTCCCTGCCGCTGCGGGTACGAGAAAAGAAAGCCCGTGGAGACTCAGCGGCTCAAGCAAACTGATTGTCTTCATGAAAAGTAAAGTCACAAACAGAACCATCATATACATAAGCAAGTAGGTATTACGGCTCCGAACCTTTGATTCCACATTATGCAATTCATAAATAAGCAGTCCCGTGATAAGCAGGACAAATAAGGCGAGCCCGATATATGGATAAGGATTAAAATCCTTATCGAGCAAGCCGACTACCTGCAATTGATGATAAATCTTATGATTGATCACATCCTGGTTTTTCTTTGCGAGAATTTGACCTTCTTGGATCATCACCGGTTCCACAGATTCAATGGCTTCCTGACGAGCTTGTTTCGTCTTTTCCGCATTGAATACGTAATTTGGTACAATCAAACTCTTCGAGATTTGGATGACGGCCCTTTCCATTTCATCGCTGAGCGAAGAAGAAGGGACTTTCTTTTCCACCAAACCCTTGGCAGCCTGAAGCTCACGCCATTTAATGTGCTCGCTCATGACGCTGTTAATCGTGGTATTTGTCACTTCTCTTGCCATTGCCAATTCAGCCGGGTCAGCACTAACCAACGTTACCAGTGTTCCATGCGAAAGATTATCGATAACGTCGCCGGACAGCTTCTCTTCCAAAGCATTTATACGTTCATTGACGGTTCCAAGCGATTTCGCAGTTTTTTTCTTCTTTATTTCAGAATTTCCGTTTGTTTCACTTGTGTCATTCTTCACATTGGCCTGTTGCTTATTTTCCTTGGCTTGCGCTTGTGCTTGTTCAACGACCTTTGCTGCCGATTCGAAAACAGCATTGGCTTTCTCGATCTGGATTAAAGCCGCTTTTTGTTTGAAAGCGAATTTCGACGAAACCGCAGAAGCTGCTTCCTCCTGCTTTTGCTTTGTCGCCTCCACATCTTTGATCGTGATAGGGGAGAGGATATCTTTTTTGGCAACCGAAAACAGTTCAACATTCAGTTTTTCAGGCATAACATTACTGAGCATCGCCAAATACATCATAACGCCGAGGGCAACGTATATGACAATGCGTACTGAACGGTTGTCCTCTAAGTTACGCCATTTCGGAATGCGCGCCTTCACCATTTCTCCCCCTAATCATCACGAGAAATTCTTTTTTATTGACCTGCTTTGTCATAAGCTTCAATAATTCTTTGCACAAGCGGATGGCGGACAACATCGGTTTGTTCAAGATAAACAAAGGACACATGGTGCACATTCTTTAAGATATCTTCAGCAGTTCTCAATCCGGATTTCTTTCCTTTCGGCAAATCCACTTGAGTAACATCGCCGGTAATCACCATTTTTGAACCGAATCCGAGACGGGTTAGAAACATTTTCATTTGTTCCGGGGTCGTATTCTGCGCCTCATCCAATATCACATAGGAATCATCGAGAGTCCGCCCCCGCATATAAGCGAGGGGAGCAATTTCAATAGAACCGCGTTCAATCAATCTTGCCGTATGCTCCGCGCCAAGAACATCATGGAGAGCGTCATATAACGGACGCAAATAAGGATCGACCTTCTCCTTCAAATCACCTGGCAAAAAGCCAAGGCTTTCGCCGGCTTCCACCGCCGGACGTGTGAGAATAATTCGTTTGATTTGGTTGCTCTTTAGCGCTGCGACAGCTTTCACCACAGCCAGGTATGTCTTTCCAGTTCCCGCCGGGCCAATGCCAAAGACAAGATCGTCCTTTTTCATCGCTGAAATGTAATGGCGCTGTCCCAAAGTTTTCACACGAATCGGTTTGCCCTTAACATTGGTAGTGATTTCTTCCTGATACAATTCGATCAATTCATCAAGTAAACCCTGTTCACTTAGTTTCACAGCGTAAATCACGTCGCGCTCAGAGATGCTCGTCCCTTTACGAACGAGGGAAAGCAATGTTTTGAGTACATCTTCTACCCGTTCTTTGGACTGCTGGTCCCCGGTGACCGCGACACCTTCACCCCTTGTGACAATGGACAGGTTTAATAAATTTTCAATTGTTTTCAAATGAGAATCATTTGGCCCAAACAAAAGCAAAGCTTCATTCGGATTTTCCAAATGCAAATCAATCAGCTTTAATTCATCTGGCAATCTACTCAGTCTCCTTGGTATTAATCAACGGTTGTTCGACTGTGATATCCTCAATAACTGTATAATACATGAGTACCTTCACTTTACCATTATCCACCGTTTCGCGCAAAACCTTTTGTGATTTGATGCGGGCATTTTGATCCAACTGATTCAGTAAATCCTCTTTTCCAAGTTGTTTAGCCTTGGCTGTTGCCTGTTTCCTAGTGTATTCACGTTTCACCTTATCGGTTTGTAAATATTTTTTCGTTTCGTAGGAAATTGGCAAGGTCCATCCCAGGAACTTCATCGGTGTTTTCTTCAATTTGACGTCATACTTGTCAAAATCGGGCTTGGAAAACCCCCAGACCGGGATTCTGAATCCGAAAATATAAACCGCGTGTTTCGTATAGGATTTACCAGTATATGTTTTCAATTCAGTCACAAGCGGCACAGTAATTTCCGATTCGTACCACGTTTCTCCGAGAACCTTCCCTTTTGCGGGTACAACTTTCCGGTGTTTCTTTTCCCCGATCACTCCAGAAATCAGCACGTCCCCTTTTTTGACATACTCATCCGGTTGAACTTTGGCCACGCCCTGCTCCACGTATATATCATAGATTACGGCTTCTTTTTCAGCAACAAGGTTTCTCGGCGTTAACGCCTTTTCCTCCTCTGGAATTTCCTTTTCCAAAACGTTAAACCTGTAAGTTGTTCCGTTTAAGTTTGCCCCCACCCAAGCAACCTGATCAATTTGATCAGCGATTGCATGTTGAATGTCTTCTTTGGCAGGTAGAGAGAACTGGAATTCCCCGCGTTCTACCCCCAGTTTGTCCAATACCTTACGAATTTCATGTGCGGTCTCCGGATCGGTTCCGGTTATTTCGATGCGCCACAGCATGTTTGACAGCATAAACAAAACAGCCGCAAATAAAAGAATTCCTGCGACAAAGCCTTTTTTGAAAGACAATTTGTTTAAAAAAAACGGCCAACCTTTGCGCCCCGCAATATGAAGCTTACAGTCACTCTGCCGCAAAAGCGGTCGCAGCTTACGGACATCTTGTGATTGAATGGTACAAATAATACTTTGTTCATCGGTACGCTTAATATCCGTTACATTCACTTCATGTTCAATGCAACGATTGATAAACTGCTCCGCACGGCGCCCCCTAACCTCGATTCGAACCTGTCCAAAAAAAAGACTCAGCCAACGTTTGTCCATCGTTCCGCCCCCTGTTCTGAATCCTGATCAAAGCGTTTCCAGATATTTAACCTGCTCGATTTTTCCTTCTAACAAAATTTCCTCCGGCAAAATGGTCTTCAACACGAATTCCCGACCCTTGACGACCAGTTGCCCTTGCTTCAATCGAAGGCGCACCTCATCATTGGAAAAGGAGAGAACACCATTATGATTTTCTATGTAAATGTGAAGCTGTCCGATGATCGTAATTCGCGGCAAATCCATGACAACATCAGCAGGAAGTTCAACGTTTTTGACCAGCCAGTTTTTGAGTTTTTCTTTCCATTTGGACATGGCGGAACCCCCTCTCTTTCCATCTTTATGATGAAATTTCCCAGGGTATCACCAGAAAGACAAAATGCGAGGATTTTGTGGAGACTCTGAAATTAAAAAAAGGCTGAGCAGTTGCTCAACCTTTCGTGCGCTGATGATAGCGGGCTATTGCGGGATGCGGATTTTGTGCGCGGGGCTTTTCACTTAGAACCTCTGCCAAGATAATACCTTCCCGCAATTGTTCCCTCGTTAAGTGGCGGAACGGATTCGCTTTTTTATTCGGGTCCCTTCGGTAAGGTTTTTCTTCCTCCCTATGATAAGCTGCTTGTGTTTCCCTTTCGTAAGAAGAATTCGTTTCCTCTGCATAATGTACGTATTCTTCTCCTTCATATGGTCTATCCCGCTCTTCGTTGCGTGTTGTTAAATGGCTTTCATTATAAAGGGTATCCATTTCACTGGATTGACCAGAGCTCGAATCAGCTTCTCCAAACAGTCTCGCCTGTCTCAGCGTCTGTCCCTTCGAATCCGACCGCCTTTTTCCTTTACCAACAAGTTTGCCGATGGCCCCCATAAGGCCGATCAGTACAACGATCCACCCTAATTCGTCCATTCTTCTTGCCCCTTTCCGGCTTTAGGCTTCCTCATCTTCTACATTGGACGGATCAGCAATCGTCGAACGCATTTCCGTATCCGCTTTGATATTATGATAATTCATATAATCCATCACACCCATATTACCGGATCGCAAAGCTTCAGCCATTGCCAGTGGCACTTCCGCTTCAGCCTCAACAACTTTCGCATGCATTTCCTGAACCCTGGCTTTCATTTCCTGCTCCTGGGCGACAGCCATTGCACGTCGTTTCTCGGCCTGCGCCTGAGCAATATTCTTATCGGCCTGAGCCTGGTCTGTTTGCAATCCGGCGCCAATGTTCTTGCCAATGTCGATGTCAGCGATATCAATGGAGAGGATTTCAAACGCCGTACCGGCATCAAGTCCTTTATCCAGCACGGTTTGGGAAATCAAGTCGGGGTCCTCCAGAACCTTCTT
>DASVCO010000057.1:0-4538 GCA_036381575.1 Caryophanales bacterium | reverse complement strand
GCGTGGAGCCGGACATGACTGCGATGGGGAAAATCATCGGCGGTGGTCTCCCGATTGGCGCATACGGCGGCAAGGTGGAGATCATGGAACAGGTCGCACCGCTCGGGCCGGCATATCAGGCGGGAACCATGTCAGGGAATCCGGCGTCAATTTCAGCGGGTATCGCCTGCCTGGAGGTACTCGAACAAGAAGGCGTCTATGAAAAATTCGAGGAGCTCGGCGCACGGCTTGAAAAAGGGGTTCAGGAAGCCGCTGATGCAAACGGAATTCCCATCACGATTAATCGGTTGAAAGGCGCGATGACGGTCTATTTCACGAATGAAAAAGTGACGGATTATGACGGGGCTGACCGCTCGGACGGAGAAAAATTCGCTTCCTTCTTCCGGCACATGTTAAATCGCGGCGTGAACCTCGCACCGTCCAAATACGAAGCGTGGTTTTTGACAACAGCTCACACCGAAGAAGACATCGACAAAACAATTGAAGCGGTACGAGGTTCTTTTCAAGCCATGAAAGACGAATAAAACTGCTGTCCTTCGCATCACATCAACCCCCGAATTCTTTTGTTTAATTGCACGGACATCCGGGAACAGTCAGGATGAAGGTGAAAATGCCTTCTACGACTCAGTGATTTGAAAGGAGCGAATACCATTGGCTAAGAAAATTGCTGTTGTACTTACGGATATGTTTGAGGATGTTGAATATACAAGCCCGGCAAAGGCTTATCAAGACGCTGGCCATGAATTGACAGTCATTGAAAAAGAAAAAGGCAAGACGCTGACCGGGAAACAGGGAGAGGCCAAGGTAACGGTTGATGCTTCCATTGATAATGTAAAACCAGAAGATTTCGACGCCCTGTTGATTCCAGGTGGATTCTCTCCTGACATGTTGCGCGCAGATCAACGATTCGTTGATTTCGCCGGATCCTTCATGTCGTCGAAAAAACCGGTATTTGCAATTTGTCATGGCCCCCAACTACTGATCACAGCAAGATCCCTGGAAGGCCGAAAAGCGACAGGCTTTAAGTCAATTCAGGTTGATCTTGATTACGCCGGCGCTGATCTCCACGATGAAGAAGTGGTTAACTGCGGCGATCAACTGATCACCAGCCGTCAACCAAGCGACATTCCGGCGTTTAATAATGAAACACTCCGGATTTTGAATTAATGAACGTTTAAATCCAACATGCACCTCTTTAATCGGAGGTGCATTTTTTCATGAGCTGCTGCGGTTTTTTCAAATCCAAATTTCATGGTCAAGAATATAGGATTGTGAAAAGCAGGCCGTTCCAGCCTATTTTAAAACAGCCTTGTGAAATCTTTGTGAAGCAACCGTTTCCAACGGCTTTTGGCACTTGATTCTCTGGTCAAATGGGTGTATAGTACGGTCGAATCAAGGAAAGCTGCTGGCCCCATTCAATGGGATGGGTAAGGCAATGATATTATTCTTTCCTTTCGAAGAAAGGACTTTAATCGCAAATGAAACTCGGTGCACGCTTGATCAAAACCGGCGCCGCCATTATCCTGGCCCTTTTGATTGCGGGATTTCTCGGCCTGGAACCGCCGGCTTACGCTGCTATCGCTGCAATTGCGGCGATTCAGCCATCCATATACAAATCATATCAATCCGTTATCGCCAATGTTCGGGGGAGCTTGATCGGCGCGATTATCGCCGTGACCTTTTATTTTACAATCGGGAGCGGTCCTTTCGTCATCGGCCTTGTGGTTGTTATCGTAATGGCTATTCAACTCAAATTTAAATTTCAAAATTCTATCACGCTTCCCGCGGTGACCGTCATTGCTATTATGGCGGGAACCCCATCAGGAGATTTCCTCTTTTACGCATTCAAGCGATTTTCCCTGGCGCTCGTCGGTGTGGGATCTTCTTTTGTTGTGAATCTTGTTTTCGGGCCTCCCAAGTTCGAAACGCGGCTATTCCAGCAAATTCTTCATAACAGCGAAGAAATCATTCAATCGCTTCGGCTTACGGCCCATTATGAATCTTCTGATTCGGTGCTGAAGGAAGATATCATTAAGTTTCGGAATAACCGAATGCAGGCTGAACAACTTTATTCGCTATACAAAGAGGAAAGAACCTGCCTCCCCCGGCGGCAATTTGCCAAAGGGCGCAAGTTGGTGGTTTTCAGGCAGATGATTCAAAGCAACCAGATGGGGCTCGATGTCCTGAAAAACCTGCATCGCCATGAAAGTGAATTTCGGAAGGCTCCTGAAGATTTGCAAAAACGGGTCCAGGATCAGCTGGAATACCTGATCAGTTACCATGAACGAATTTTGATGCAATTTTCCGGAAAAACCCGTTCCAATCTCTCATCGGAACTGACGGACAAGGCCAACAGAAAACAAAAGTCGCTTTCTGCAGCCTTCATGTCCTTTTATGAGCAGGACAGCCAAAACTACCAACGCTGGCTTCATCTATTTCCAACGATCGCCCTGATCATTGATTATCATGAACATTTAATTCATCTTGACAAATTGATCGACGGCTTTCAGACGTACCATCAAGAGGAAAATCATATTGATCTGAAAGACCGCACATAAAGAAAACATTTTCTTCTCTGCTGACACGAGATAATCTCTTAACAATTTATACTTTCCTATACGATAACAAAAACCGGCCGAACGGCCGGTTTTTTTGCTGATTAATTTTTCATTCTCGGATCAAGTGCATCCCTCAACCCGTCCCCTATCAAGTTAAAGCCAAGTACTGTCAGCATAATAGCGAGTCCGGGATAAATAACAGTCCAGGGTGCCTGCTGAAGATAAGGAATGGCATCTGATAACATAGCTCCCCACTCAGGATGAGGCGGCTGAGCCCCAAGACCGAGAAAACCGAGTGCGGCTGCATTCAGAATCGCTGTGCCAATCCCAAGTGTCGCCTGTACAATCAAAGGCGCGAAACTGTTCGGTAAAATGTGGCGGAACAAAATTCGCGAATCTCTCATTCCAACCGATTTGGCTGCCATGATGTATTCCTCTTCCTTCAAACTTAAGACTCGTGAACGAATCACACGCCCAAAGCGAGGAATATTAATCGTGGCGATAGCAATCAAAGCATTAATCAAAGACGGTCCAAGGACCGCGACAATTCCGATGGCCAGCAAAACACCTGGAAACGCCAGAATGATATCGAACAGCCGGGAAATGAGGGTATCAACCCATCTTCCATAGTAGCCGGCCAGTACCCCCAGCACAGTTCCAACCACAATGGAACCAATTACGGAAAATACGCCGACACGAATGGAAATTCTCGCACCGTAAACAACACGGTTGAAAACATCCCTTCCCAGACTATCTGTTCCAAGCCAATGGTCAGCTGATGGTTCAGCCAACTGATTGGGCAGGTTTTGATCATTGTAACCTTCAGGGGCAATGACCCCTGCAAAAACAGCCATTACCAAGAACAAAAAGATAATAACGGCTCCCGCCATTGCCAGGCGATTCTTTCTGAATCCTTTCCATGCTTCGGCCAGAGGGGAATATTGTTTCTCTTTCAATTCCTCCGCCGGTACCGGATCTTTCGGTTGAGCCGGTGTCGTTAAAGGTGGCATTTATCCATTCCCTCCAAACCTAACGGTATTTAATTCTCGGATCAACGGCGGCGTAAAGAAGATCCACAATCAAATTAACAAGAACGAAAATCGTCGCCACTATCAAAATCCCTGATTGAATAACTGTATAGTCACGGGCCGTAATGGCGTTGTAAAGATACGTGCCAATTCCGGGCCAACCGAAAATCGTTTCCGTTAATATTGCACCGCCAAGCAAAAGACCTGACTGAAGTCCAATAATAGTAAGCACGGGAATAAATGCGTTTTTCAAAGAATGCTTGTACACAACCCAAAACATTTTCACACCTTTGGCTCTTGCTGTCCGCACATAATCGGACCGCATTACTTCCAGCATGCTGGATCGGGTCATCCGTGCGATTATCGCCATTGGGATCGTTCCCAAAGCAACCGCGGGTAAGATTAAATGTTTCAGAACACTCCAAAACTGCTTAATATCACCGTGAAGTAATGTATCAATTAAATAAAAATGTGTAATCGGATCGACAGGATTACGAATATTGACTCGACCTACAGACGGCAGCCAATGCAATTGCAGAGCGAAATAAAGTTTCTCCATAGCCCCAAGCCAGAATATCGGCATCGAAATACCAATTAACGCAATAACCATGGCAAGATAATCAAACCATGAACTTTGAAACCATGCACTGATAATCCCGGCGTTCATCCCTACAATAATCGCTATAACCATGGCTACAGCCGCAAGTTCAGCCGTCGCTGCAAGATGGCCCCAAATCTCACTGTTAATAGGAATTTGCCTTTTCAGGGATTCTCCAAGGTCTCCGGTTATAACATTTCCAAGGTAATCAATGTACTGGGTATACCAGGCCTGGTCCAGTCCTAATTCGTGACGGAGGCTTTGAATGGCCTCCTCGGTCGCTGTCTGTCCCAGAATGACCCGCGCCGGATCGCCGGGAATCATCCGAATCATGAAAAAGACAATAAGCGACAT
>DASVCO010000056.1:0-27012 GCA_036381575.1 Caryophanales bacterium | reverse complement strand
AGAATAGGTATAAGCCACCAATTAATTGTGATTAGCAGGAGCAGAACACCTGAGAGTGTAATAATACCTTTTGTGAAATTCATTCCTTCTCTAATCATAAGCAATATTTTGGATTGCCCCGAATTTAGCCGTTGGAATTGGTTGAAAAATCTCGGATCTTCAAACGTAATATACGGTAACCTCTGTATTTTGTCGAAAATCCTTTTCTTAATCGTTAGTCTAAAGGAGTATTCTAATTTGCGATCTTTAATTTGATTGAGTTGTTGAAGAATAAAACTAAACAAAAGAACTAAAACCTGTAAGGTGAATAAAAAGAAAAAACCGGATAGGTCTGCCCCCTTTTTTAATGTTACAATCTCATTTACTAGTTGTTGTGCCAACCATATACCAGCAATCGGTAAAAGCCCCATTAGAATTTTCAAGAACATCAAAAGGCTTAAAGAACCTTTGTGATATTTCCATAATATCTTGAAACTAATCCAAAGTGATTTCATTATTTTTTTAAATATAAATTGTCACACCAATCAAAAAACATTGACAACTTAATCTTAAAATATTAAACTTATATTGTAAAGGCTTACATGTAAAATTAAGGAGGTGAAAATGTTGTTTGAGTTTTTTCAATTAACTTTGTTGTTAACGTCCATTGTTTTAACTATTTTGTTGTATAAAAGGCTTGCTGGATGGTGGTTCCGTGTAAAGAAATTCGAACGTGATGTTGAGAAACATACTAGGCCCTCTGAACAAGCTAAGTATCATGAATTACTCGGGACAATGGCACCTAGTGTGCAACTTACATCAGTGCATAATGGACAAAAATTTTCCCTTGAGCAAGTTTCCGAAGGAAAAGATCTGGTATTTGCTTTTATGGATAAGGAATGTATCCATTGTAGTAATAACTTTGAGATTTTTCTCAATGAAACTCATAAACACTCTGATATTACATACGCCGTTATCATGGATAATCTCCAGACTGATGAAGCAAAAACATTCTATGACTTGCACGATGGAAACGTTGATATTTTTGTTACTGCTCAGTCAACTTTTCAAGATTTCCAGATTCCTTATTTGCCAGCCTTTTTTTACATTGATAGTGAAAAGGTTATTGCTAATGTCACACCCGTACCTTATTTTGCATTTAGTAAGGTTAACATCCAAACGTATTCAGCTTAAACGCTTTATAGCATTTAACGGGCTACTCAGCGCTTGCTTTCTAGGAGGAAATTCTAATGAGTGTAGGATCACAGTCTGTGGCTCTTTGTGAGGATCACTTAGAAACGATTACTTACTGTTGCTACCGGTATTACTGTTACAAAATTGAAAGGAAAGACGCAAGGTGTGAAAGATTAATTGACACTTATAACGGTGTTTATTGTTCCGAGGAACAGGTGCAAAGCTGTCCTTGCTAATAAGGGCAAAGGAACATTGTTGTTAAGACATTGATATTACGGCGGCTTGGGTAGCCCGTTAAATTCTGTAATACCTTGTTTTTTTATGAATGGAATTCGTTGCTCGGGTAAAGCATCTTAGTGACTTCAGGCTGGACACGGCCCATAACAATTGCACAATCGTAGTGGTGTGGCTAATGCGGGGTTTCGAATGATGGAATAAATACATTAATTCTAATAGGCACTCCACAACGAGTGTTCTTTTTTTGCAACAAGGGACCAGTAATGTCATTGTCACAACCGAATCGATGATGCAACTGGCAGTAGATTGATGTTTTAGTAGAGCCATCAGAAGAAAAAAAGAAACGCTTGTCTGTTCAGAGGAATTTGTGAAGGGTGTTTCCGCCTGGATTTAAAAAACTATCGTCTTATTCCCATGGACGATCACTCGGTCATCCACATGGAGGGAAACAGCCCGCGCAAGGACATCCCGCTCAATCGTCCGGCCGATCCGCTTCAATTCCTCAACATTGTCCCTGTGGCTGACCTCTTTTACACCTTGTTCGATAATCGGGCCTTCGTCCAGATTATCGGTAACATAATGAGAAGTGGCTCCAATAATTTTCACGCCGCGTTCGTAAGCCCGCTCGTAAGGTCTCCCCCCGACAAAAGCCGGCAAAAATGAATGATGAATATTGATGACATTATCCGGGTAATTCGCGACAAATTCGGGAGATAAAATTTGCATATAACGGGCCAAAACTACAAAATCGACATTGTATTCACGCAAAAGATCCAATTGTCTTTTCTCCGCTTCCGGCTTATTGTCCTTGCTCACGGGAATATGATGAAACGGAATTTGCAATGCCTCCACTGTTTCACGCAGATTCGGATGATTGCTGATGACGAGTGGAATTTCCGCTGCGATGTCGCCTGCTTGCCAACGCCAAAGCAACTCCAATAAACAATGATCGAATTTCGAAACGAAAATCGCCATCCGCTTTGCCCGGCTTACGGACGAAAATCGCCATTCCATTTGAAACCGCTTCGCAATTTCGGAAAATGCCTTCTGTAACTGAGTTTTCCAGTCTCCCTCAGGATAATCAAATTCGATTCTCATAAAAAAAGTACCCCCGGAAGGGTCGGTAGAATATTGATCCGATTGGACGATGTTGGCGCCATGATCATATAAAAAACGAGAAACCTCGGCTACTATACCAGGTCGGTCCGGACACGAAATTAACAGGCGTTCACGATTCTCTCTACTTGGCTGGCGCATGATTTCTCCCCTAGCGTACGGAATTTTCCTGTCATTATATCACAATCACACAAAAAAGGTTGCCGCCGTAGAATCCTACTGCAACAACCCACATCTGATAGTTAAATCTTTATTGATCTTCGACAACAAGATCCAATTTCCCTGTCCCCGGATCGATGATCAACCCGTGTACCTTTGTTCCTTTCGGAAGCAACGGATGTTGCTTGATCATTTTTACACTGTTTTCCACATTGCCTGGAACGGATTTGAACCCTGACAGCCATTTTTCCAAATCCACACCGCCGTCGGCCAGGGCGCTCATCATATCATCACTGATGCCGCTTTCCTTCATTTTCTGCAAGGTGGAGGAACCTTCAAGACCCGCCATCCCGCAATCATGATGACCCACAACAACGACTTCTTCGGCTCCGAGCTGCCACAATCCGACCAAAATGCCCTGAATGGCACTGTCAAATGGGCTGATCACCATCGCGCCGGCATTTTTCAAGACCTTCGCATCGCCGTTTTTCAAACCCATCGCTTTCGGAAGCAACTCCGTCAAACGGGTATCCATACAGGTCAATACAACGATTTTCTTCTCGGGAAATTTACTCGTTTGATAATCTTCATACGCTTTTTCCTCTACGAATTTGTGATTATGGTGCAAAATTTCAGATACAACCGACATCATTTCTTCCTCCCTATCCACTTTTCCCTCTATTTTATAGGCAAGGTTTGGATTGTCAATACGTCAACACATTTTACCAAAACAACAAGGGATTTTTTATCCGTTTTCCTTTTCTATTAAACCCCAGGCATTTCCAAACGGGTCTCGAATCTGGCATATTTTCACATCATCTACCCCTACAATAGGTCCGCGGAAAATTTCACAGTCATGTGAGACAAATTTCTCAATTGTTTTCTCTAAATTCTCGACGCGCCAATAAGCGACCTGCCCTGCTATTCCTGAAGGAGTTTTGCCATCAGCAGGATGCAACCCTATAGAGGTTTCTCCAAGCTGGAACGAACAAAAATCGGGATGTTCAAAAACCGGCTTAGAACCAAGCAGACGAATATACCATTCTTTTGCCTCTCCTACATCCTGTACAAAAAACGTGATTTCCTCAACGCCGAGGATTCCGTCCAACCAGGTCACCTTCCTTTTAAGGAATTATGTTTCCGATTCTTCCTGCACCTGCAAAACTGTGCGAAGATAGATTTTCAGTCCTTCCAGTTGTTCATTCACGCAAAAAGTTTCCCGATCCGCGATTGAAGAATGAAGAATAAAGCCGTCGGTGACGTTCCCCATGAAACTCACAATGGCTTCAAGCGGCTGAAGCGGCCGAAATTCGCCGCGCTCTACACCAATATGAAGTAAATTCACAAGTTGTTTGCGCATTTCAAGAGCATTCTTCAGCATAAACCGCCTGCGTTGCTCATTTCGCCATGAAACCACAGAGTATTCGAACATCACTATCCCAAAACCTTTTTCCTCATTGGCAGGTCGTTCATAATCTTGTAGGTAGGCTTCAATGACTTCCCAAATCGTTTGTTTTTCAGCCACCCACCGTTTAAGATGCTTCGGCAATTCCCCGATAATACGTTCATGAAGCGTCTGAATCATGTCTTCGGTACTGGTGTAATACTGATAGACGCCGCCCCGGCTCATTCCGGACTCTTCCACGACATCCTGCATTGTTGTGGGTTCAAATCCTTTTCTTTTAAAGACACGTTCCGCAGCGTCAAGAATTTCAGCTTTCCGCTTTTCGATATGCTCTTGTGTGACTTTCGGCATGTACATCCCCACCTTGCAGCCGTCTACGTAAACTATATACTATGAATCCTACGAGAACAAGGAGTGAACCAGCAAAAATATACGTAAAAATAACCCCGAAGGCTTCTGAGAGCAACCCGCCGCTTAACATGCCAATCACAGCAGCGAGCGTCGTCATACTGTTTATGGTTCCGAACACGCGGCCCGTGTATCGGTCCGGCGTCATTTTTTGCGCCATTACATTGAAAGGAATGACCGCCATCCCGGCACAAAAGCCCGTTATTACACCTGAAATAGGATACAAAAGAGATAGCCAGATCACAGGAAGATGGATAAACACCCCTGCGAACATGTATCCCATCCCCAAACCGATACTGCTTAATGACAGAGCCCGCAAATATGAACGAATTTCCTTCAGGTTGAGAATCATTGAGGCGGCAATAACCCCCGCTCCGCTCCCTGACATCATCCATCCCAAAATATTGACCGGATCGCCCTGAATTTGACGTAACAAAATGATAATTTGGGAATCAGATATTTGCAGAACAAGCATGACCAGGCTAAATACAAACAATCCCGTTAAAAGCACAGGTTTCTGTTTCAGAAAGGCAAATCCATCCTTGAATTGCCGGCCGAAACCGGATCCAGCCTTGTTCTCTGCCTTTTTGGCCTCAATCACCCTTTTCGTCCGTGGCACACCGATCAAGAGCAAGGCAGACAGAACAAATGACAAACTATCCAGGTAAAAAGACCATTGAATGCCGATTCCCGCTACCAGAACACCGCTAAGAATGGGACCCACAATTTTCGCACCATTGTTCACCAATTCGCTCGTGGCCACAGCCGGCTGCATCAAGTCATCGCTGACTATTTCTTTCAACTTCCCTTCCTTGGCCGGTTCAAAGAGCGAGGAAAAAACAGATTTCACACACAACAAAATATACACTTGCCAAAGCTCTGTCGAAACAATAACACCAAGCACAACAGCTGCCCGGGAAAGATCCGCAATGACCATCAAGGTCTTCCGATCAAAACGATCAGCAATGGTACCGGCAAAGGAGCCGAAAATGATCGACGGAACAGCCACACACAACATTGCAATAGATATAGCGAGCGGCGAAGCTTCCCATTTCAGCCCGATTAAAGCAAATAAGGCGAGGATATTGAGCCAATCCCCCAGATTCGAAACGGTTTGGGCCGACAACAAATAAACGTACTCCCGGTTCTTGAGCAATTTACGATTCATGATTCAAGCCCCTTCCGCCATAAAACGACACTTGTGTCGTTATTATAAACGACAATGTTGTCGTTTTCAAGAGGCGCAGTGCCAACTCTGAAAAAGGTTCAAAAACCCCCTGTATAATAATCAAATCCCAACAATATTAAGGAAAATTTGTAGATTAACCGCCACAAGGAGCAAAAACGTGAACCAGGGTAATTAAAAAAACACCGCCATGAAGCTTCAATTCACGGCAGTGTCTTTTTCCGGTTATTTTATAAACCTTATGGTCATCGGATAACGATACGCTTCCCCGTTGCTCGCTCTGACAGTTGCTACAATAACGAAAATAAACCAAAGGATTCCAGCTATCGCAAGCAGAACAAATCCGATTAGAATAAGACAAAGAACCCCGCTAATGATGAAATAAATCGTGAAAGAAATCTGGAAGTTCAGGGCTTCTTTCCCGTTTCGATCAACAAACTCGGAATCCTTCCGAAATATCAGCCATAGTACAAGCGGTCCGATAATGTTACCGAATGAGGGAATGAAGAAGGCAGCAAATCCGGATAAATGCACAAATAACGAAATCGTCTTTTCATCTTTCATGAATCTCAACTCCTTTCCGGCTTCTCCGTTTTATATCGGATTGACCTTGATGTTTCTTTATATATTCTTACGAAAAAGCCGAGTCAAGGTTCCCGATATAGGTTCCGGGATTTTCGCCGCGGCAGATCCTTTCCATAAGGCTCGATTGCTTGAAATCGAAAATATGAACCGGCAAATCGTGATCCCTTGCCAGCAGTAAAGCCGCCTGGTCCATCACCTTGATATTTTCCTTGACCACGTCGTCATAGTTGAGCGTCTTATATCTTTTGGCATTGCGGTTTTCCTTCGGGTCACTTGTATACACGCCGTTTACTCCTTGTTTGGCAACAAAGATCGCATCACAGTTGGTCTCCAAAGCACGCTGGACGGCCGGATAATCTGTCGTAACAAACGGTTGGCCATTTCCTCCCGCGAAAATCACCACATATCCTTGCTCCAAATGGTGGATTGCCCTCAATCTGATGTAAGGTTCCGCAACCGTTGAAATCGGCACAGATGTCATGACCCGCACTTCTTTTTTCGTTTTGCTCTTTAACACGCCCCTGAGCATCAGACTGTTTATCACGGTTCCCAATGTCCCGATGTTATCAGCCTCTACACGGTCAATGCCCCACATCTTAGCCATCCGTCCCCTGAAAATATTGCCTCCCCCAACTACAATGGATACCTCCACACCATTGTTCACAAGAGAAAGCACCTCATCGGCGATATGTTCCAGGCTGGGCGGATCGAAATTTTCACTGGAATCCCCCGACAAAGCCCCGCCGCTTAATTTCACCATCACCCGCTTGTACCTCATTCATAATCCCTCCATTATATTTGGACCTCTGTCACTCAAGCTATGCTGGCTTTGACATAAATTCTTGAAAGACATCGCTAACATGGACGTTCTGTTCTTAGTCGATGTTCATTTTTCTATTTTCAACTAGAACCGTGCCTCCCATCTTCAGTGCGGCCTCCTTGTACATAAAAAAAGAGCAAAGACAAAAAGTCTTCACTCCTGAGAAAATATAAACGGGAACGAGACAACCTGATTAACGAAACGAATCCACATCATCTCTTCCCGCTCCTTTCATTTGATCGCTTCTTTCATTATAAGCAAACGCCTGACGAATCTCAAATGCAAATATGGTAAGATAAAAGGGAAATTGATGGGGGGAACAATTATGGAAAATTTCGAGAGCAAATTAGAGAAATACGCGGAACTGTTGGTCAAAGTAGCGTTGAACATCCAGGACGGGCAAAAGTTACGAATCAATGCGGCGATTGAAAATGCTGATTTTGTTCGGAAAATTACGCGAAAGGCCTATCAGGCCGGAGCAAAAAAGGTTTACGCAAACCTGTATGATCCAATGATCAAGCGGATCACATTTGAAGAGGCCCCCGAAGAGGGACTCGGTGAATTTCCCCAGTGGGAGGTACAAGCTTACCAGGAGCTGATTGATGAAGGCGGCGCGTTGCTGGAAATCGCGGCGCTTGATCCGGATCTGTTGAATGGAATCGATCCAGAGCGGATTGCCATTAGCCGAAAGGCTGCTGGGAAAGTCATGGGACGTTTCAAGGATGCCCAGACTAATGGAGACATTTCCTGGTGCATTGCATCCGTGCCTTCGCAAAACTGGGCGGCAAAAATCTTTCCGGATCTGAATTCGGAAGAACAAGTCGAAGCCCTGTGGGAGCAAATTTTCTATACGACCCGCGTGGACAAAGAAGATCCTGTGGCTGCCTGGAAGGAACAAATTCAAAACCTTCAGGAGAAAGCCGACTACCTGAATAGCAAACAGCTTAAGAAGCTCCATTACAAAGCGTCCGGAACGGATCTCACGATTCAGCTGGCGGACGAACATTTGTGGAAAGCTGCAAGCTTTACGACCAAAAAGGGGATTCGTTTTCTTCCTAATGTACCGACTGAAGAAGTGTTTACCATGCCGCATAAAAACGGCGTCAGCGGAACCGTCTCAAGCACCAAGCCGCTGAATTACGGAGGCAATCTGATCGAGAACTTCTCACTGACTTTCGAAGACGGTAAAGTGGTGGATTATCAGGCTGAAAAGGGCTATGAGTCTTTAAAAAGCATTCTCGAAACCGACGAAGGAGCCCGGCGCCTTGGCGAGGTAGCGCTTGTTCCACATGACTCGCCGATTTCCAATTCGGAGTTGATTTTCTTCAATACCCTGTTTGACGAAAACGCCTCCTGCCATATTGCGCTCGGCAATGCCTTATTACTGAACATCAAGGATGCTGAAAATCAAAGCAAGGAAGAACTCGCTGAAAAGGGCTTCAACCAGAGCATCGCCCATGTTGATTTCATGATCGGCTCCGCCGACCTCGACATTGACGGCGAAAACGATGAAGGCGAAGCTATTCCCGTCTTCCGTAATGGGAATTGGGCGTTTTGACAATGGGCGGCTGCTTGCCGCCCTCTTCTTCGGAGAAAGCAGATAGGTGATGTTGAAATGAAAAGAACCCTTGTCATCAGCGACATTCATGGGGAATTGGAGAAATTCGAGCGGCTGTTGGAAACTGCCTCCTATCACCCCGGCGAGGATCAATTGATTTTGCTTGGAGATTATATTGATCGCGGCCCAAATTCGAAAGCGGTCGTTGATAAAGCGATACAGCTTAAAGAAGAAGGCGCAATTGTCCTGAAGGGCAATCATGACGACATGATGGAGAAGGCTTTCGAAGATGAAAATCAAATCAGGAGATGGCTTAGAAACGGTGGTATTCAGACACTGGAAAGCTACGGATACGAACTGCCGGAAACGGCGGATTTGGATCGCCTCATCGCAAAAATGGCACCACTGAAAAAAACCGAAAAGGTGGAGCAGCATCTGACTTTTTTCTGTAATTTGGGCCATTACCACGAAACCGAAGATTACATCTTTGTTCATGGCGGCGTTCATCCGGCTACGCCTCTCTCCTTCACCGATCCCTATCTTTTCATGTGGATCCGCGAGGAATTTCACAACGGTTACAATGGCAAGAAAAAGGTGGTGTTCGGCCATACGCCAACTAATTCATTTCATGACAGTTTTGATGTGTATTTTGGCACCAACAACATTGTCGGAATTGACGGCGGATGTGTCTTTGGGGGAAGACTGAATGCACTGGAACTGCCAGGCCGCAAAGTCTATTTCGTGGAATAACCTGAGAAAGGATGACGCCAAATGACAGATAACAATCGGGAACAAGGGATTTATACGGATTTCCAAAATCGCATGACCTACGGGGAATACCTGCAATTGGACCGGCTTTTATCCAGCCAAACCAGGCTATCCGGCCACCATGATGAAATGCTGTTTATCATCATCCATCAGGTCAGTGAATTGTGGATGAAACTAATTCTGCACGAGCTGCGCGAAGCAATTTCCTCTATTCAGGAAGGAGATCTTTCCACCGCTTTTAAAAAATTGGCCCGTGTCTCCAATATACAAGAACAAGTGATCAAATCCTGGGATGTCCTGTCCACCTTGACCCCTTCGGAATATATGGAATTCCGCGATCATCTGGGGCAGGCTTCGGGCTTTCAATCCTATCAATACCGAATGATCGAATTCGCCTTAAGTTATAAGACACACCATGTTCTTAACATCTACAAAAAAGATCCGGAATTACATGAACGTTTGACTGATGCCTTGCACGAACCGGGGCTTTACGATGTATCTATAGAAGCATTGGCCAGAGCCGGCTTTAAAATCAATCCGGCTGTTCTGAAAAGGAATTATACAGAACCTTATCAGGCTGATCCAAGCGTTGAAGCTGCCTGGCTCGAAGTCTACAGAAATGTCGAGCAATATTGGGATCTCTACGAACTTGCGGAAAAGCTGGTCGACATCGAAGACTGGTTTCAACAATGGCGTTTCCGCCACATGAAAACCGTTGAAAGAATCATTGGCCATAAGCCGGGAACCGGAGGCTCTTCCGGGGTAGGCTATCTAAAGCAAGTGCTTGACCACCGGTTTTTCCCTGAGCTTTGGGACATCCGTACTCAATTGTAAGAGGCGGTTATCGTGACCGCCTCTTCCTCTTTGTCAATGATTGGATACTTTCTGTTGCGGGTCCTCCACATAAATCCTGTATTTTTCAAAGAACTTCGAAAGGTCACGTCCAGTTGATTCCTGCATAATTCCGACAAAATCAGCTGTTGTCGCTATCTTAAATTTCATATCCCGATAATATTGTTGCATAGCCGCGTAAAAAGCATCGTCCCCGACCAACTGCCTGAGTTCATTAAGGACGGCCGGGCCATAATTGTAAAATGTATAATTATAGGCATCGATTCCGCCCCTTTCGGCATGTTTTGTAAAAGTCGATACCGGTGATGACAGATGATAAAAAGAAGCAGGTGGCGGGTTGGAACTCAGCTTGTTGAGCGTGCCGGCATATAACGCAGACGCATAGGAAGTAAGTGACTCATCCAGGAAAGTGGTGTCATACTCGTTATTGCCTACTGCACCGTAAAACCATTGATGGCCGATTTCATGAGCAGTGGAAAGCTTCATGAAATCAAGGCCGAAGGGCTCATAAAGGCTGACCATGACAAGCTGGGGATATTCCATTCCTCCAAACCAGTCAGCTTCCATTCCGACAATATCAAGTTCCGGCCACGGATAAGGGCCGAATTTTTCATTGAACAAGCGAAGCGATTCTTTCCCGGTTTCCCAGATAGCGTCGGCATACCTGGATTGTTCATCCGTATAGTACAAATGAACTTCGACCTCTCCTACCTGGGCAGTTTTGACATGATACTGTGAATCGATTTCCACCGCAAAATCCCTGACATTATGAGCCTTGTAGTGGTGAATCGTTTTACCGTTATTGCCTTGGGACTTCTCAATTTCCTGGCCTGTAGCCGCTATTACTTCCTCGGAATCAGCCGTTAGAGTGAGGTCAAAGTCACCCGTCAAAGAATAAAATGATTCTCCATGCTTGAAATACGGATCAAGATTCCATCCTTCATTGTCGTAGACTGCCAGAATCGGGAACCAGTTCCCCAATGAGACATTGGTGCCGTACCATCCGAATCGATCATGCATCTTTGGAATCTGAACAGTGAAGTCCATTTCAACCGTGGCAGCTTTTCCTTTTTTTATCGACAACTTTGAAATATCCAATTTGGTCCGATTAACCTGATAAGCAACCTTTTCCCCATTGACTTTTATATTTTCAACGGTGATTCCGCCATTTTTAAATTTTTCGGCATTCGGCCATAAATTAAAGTAGACATGTTGAAGCATTTTGTTGAGATTGTTGGAAAACTCGACCTTCATAGATCCCGAAATGGTGTGATTTTTCCCGTTATATTCGAGATCCATTTGATATTTCGGATCGGCGGGGCCATAGGTGATTTTCTTTTTCGGAGGTGTTGCTTCCTTACCCTCGTGGGCCTCTTGCTGAGCCTGTGCATTGTCCTCTTGCACTTTCGTCTGATCCGTATCCGCCGGATCAGGCTTTCCGGAAGGTCCCTGGGTTCCGCTACATGCCGCTGTCACTCCTAATAAAACTGAGAAGACCAATGCCAGCCATCCACTTTTCATTTGAAATCCCCCCTTTTGCACGAATAATTCCTTTTGTTGCGGCCACTTGGAAGCCTTCAGGCTCCCTTTAAATTTATCAGCCATCCACATTTGCACAAAGTCCTGATTCTTTTTCCATTTTATCATGCCAGTCGATTTTCCCATCTTTCTTGAAACCATTTCGTTCCTGAACTCGTAATGAATAAGGAAACCATCACAAATGGAAAGGGTTGAGAAGATGTTTGGAAAGGTAGCTTCTGATGTCCTGGGATTAAGTGATATTGGCGCCGTGATTAAGCCGGAGGATTATGACAAGGTGGAATCCGATGACTATGTCATGCATGAAGACGGGGAAACAATCTACTTCCTTATCAAATCAAAATCCGACGAATACTGCTTCACGAATATGGCTTTGATTCATGTGGACGGGGAGAGCGCGGCCAGCAAAAAACGCACCCTCCGTCGTTATACTTACCGTTTAAACAAAATTTCAGACGTCATGTTTGAAACAGCCGGCACAATCGATAAAGATGTGGAAATTAAATTCATTATGGGCGACCATCAATTTTCAATTGATGTCCACAAAAATCATCTGGGTGAATTAAAGGATTTATACAAAGCGTTGCTAATGATCGCAGAAACCACTCACCATAACGATACATTACTGAGCTACTCTCGCAAAAGTCTCGAAATGGCCTCTACAACCTTGAACCGCAGCAAGAACAATGAGAAAAGCCTTCACGAGGAATTCGAGGAAATCAACCGGACTGCTTTCACTTGGCTCGAGGAATCCAAAGAGAAATACAATGTGAAAGATTTCGGATACGTGTTTGAACGTTATATCAACAATTAATATTCACTAAAAAACCCCTATTCAACAGCAGGAAAGCTGTTGAATAGGGGTTTTGGGTTCAGATCCCATTCATTAAACCGCCTTCGGTTTCAGTTCTACATCAATATTTCCGCGAATGGCTTTCGAATAAGGGCAAACTTTATGGGCTTCCTCAGCCAATTCCTCGGCTTCTTCCTGGTTCACGCCCTTAACTTCAATATTTAACGTGGCGGCAATTTTGAATCCTCCGTCTTCCGGATCCTTCAAGAAACTGACATCTGCCGTAGTGGTCGAATCAATTTCCTTTTTCTTTTTCGAAGCCACCAAATTCAACGCTCCGTCATAACAAGCGGAATAAGTTGCCGCAAACAGCTGCTCGGGATTCGAGCCTTTTTTATCTGACTTCTCGGTGGGCATTACAAGATCCACATCAATTAAACCATCATCGGACTTCACATGGCCGTCTCGTCCACCTTTAGCCGTTGCATGTGCTGTGAAAAGTACATCACTCACGATTTATCACTCCTTAAATCTCTCAATATAATACTGAAGCGCCATTGTAAAGAAAACTTGGCTTACGCCAGGTCTTTGGCGTAAATAGGCTTAGTTGCCCTAATATGATATTCCTTTTACTGGAGAGTTTTAAACATTGATTAAATCGGGAACACGTATAGCATCAGGGAATCTTCTCCGGCTGATCTCGCCCCTTTTAGGTTTTCGAGGCTTCCCGGTGGTTACAAAGAGGATAACAGCTTTATAAACCCTGCAAAGGAGATGATGATTGTGGAGAAAGTTCTTTTCATTGAAACAGGCACGGGGATAGACATCCACGGTCAAAACGTAACGACAGCAGCCGAACGCGCGGTGAAAAATGCGGTACATGCCAATTCCATGCCTGGCATTGAATCGGCCTTGCCCGATCAATCATTGGACAACATGCAAGTTCATGTCAAACTGGCGGTCCCTTGCGACAAAGATAAGCTGGATTATTCCAAGGTCAAAGAACTTATTCCTTACGGAACCGTGACGGTAGAAACTCTGGATGGGGGAATGTTGACAACAAGCGGGATCGTGCTCGAAGATCAAGAAGACGAAAGTGATTTAATGTACATGGTTAATGCAGCGGTAGAAGTTGGTTATTAAGCGGTTCCCGGTTGCCGCACCCATTCGGCAACCGGGCATCTTCACGTATCTTGTTATTTTACCCCCGGGTCTCGAATTATGATACGCCATTTACCACAGCAGCATTCTTCCTCAGCTTCATTTGCAAAATGAAAACAATAAGCAACAAAGCAGCATAAAGCCCCGCAAAACCGGTAATCAGCCAAAGAGCGGCAGAAGTATCGGCATGGTCCATTGTAAAACCGATAAAGACCGGGAAAACGGCCTGCCCGAGACCGGCGAACCCCGTAATCGAACCCGTAACAAGCCTGGCCATGCCGGGAAGCGAATGGTTAGCATAAACCATGGTGATCGAATAGATACCGGACATCATCAAGCCCAGCAATGCCACAATGGCATAAGCGACTATTGCATTCTTCCAAAGAGCGAAGCAGGTAAGCCCTGCCAGAGTCCCCGTTATACTGAAAAGCAAGAATCGGCTATATGTTACTTTTCGAATGACCCAGCCCGTAGCCACTCTGCCAATCACCATGGCTGTCCAGAAAATCCCGATACTCAGTGAAGCGAAATAGGGGACTGCTCCCAAATAGGAAACAAAGACTGAGGAAAGAAAGTTGTTCAAGCTTCCCTCAATGCCGGTGTAAACGAAAATCATTAAGGTAAAGAGGCTCAGGAAAAGCCACTTTGTTCGCGGTGATGTGATCTTGGGAGGCGGAGGTGTGCTCGCGTCCAGAGATTCCGCCACATCCGCATTTTCCTTTGAATAAGAAATAAACCACCAGGCAACGGCCATGAACACAGCAAAAAGACCCGGTGTCAAAAAGGAAAACCTCCAGGCATCCTGCGCAATAAATAGGCTCGAAATGATCGGCATGACAAGGGCACCGACCCCGAACGAAACCTCAAGATAACTCATGGCAACGGCTCTGCGTCCCACAAACACTTCCATCATTAATGTAGCGACAACGGTTTCAAGCATGGCGACCCCGAATCCGTTAAAGAAATTCAAGAAGAAAATCCACTCAACCGGTGGAAGCAGCAACATTCCCAGCTGGGCCATAGCCACAAACGAAGCGGCCATGGACATTAAAGCTCTTTCGCTTAAACGATTCATAAGAAATGAAGAAAAAGGCACGCCGATGACAAATCCCGCGGAGCCAAGAAAAACCAGCTGTCCCCCGACTGTATAGGATAAATCGTAATAGGCCAATAACGGCGGCAAAACCGATCCGATGGTTGTAATCACCATGCCGGAAAGCAAATATAACGCATATGAAGCGAGGGCAAACTGTTTCAATACCAACCAAACTCCTTTATGAGGCAATTTCTCTAAGCCTCACTATAGCCTATTTTCAAGGTCTATCGAAAGTACATTGACTCGAAAATATGGAGGAAATGAATGTGTTTTTCCCTTTTTTGTAGTAGAATTTTTGATAGACTCGAAATGGAGAGAGGACGAACCGGGGAAATGAAACACGTTATTGAACTCTTGGCGAAAATCGTAAACGAGATCCATGATATGCTAATCTATTTGTCCGGAGCTTTAGGCTTCGGCCTCACCGATAAACAGCTTCATTTTTGGGTGATTGGTTTTATCGGCATTTTTTCTTTTTTTGTGGTCCACCTGATATTCAAATGGCTGGCGCAATGGAGCATTACCGTGATCTCTTTCATCTACACCTTGACGGTGTTGGTGATATTTGTTTTCGCCGTCGAAATCCAGCAAAAAATCACCGGCCGGGGAAACATGGAATTCCAGGATGCCGTAATCAGCCTTTGGGGATTTATAGCCTTCTTTCTTATTTATGCAGTCATTCGGCTCCTCATTTATTTGATCAAAAGGGCTGTCAAAAACAAACCCGGAAAACATGGATAATCAGATTTTCAAAACAGCCGCCGATTCCAGGTCGCCTGCTGCCGTCAGCTCTTTTTTCACCCATGAGACAAATTCCTTGTGTACGGCAAACAAGGTTCCGCGATTCCGCATGCGGCCTGCCTCGGTTGTTTTATAGATAGGCTCGTTTTTGAAATCATCGTAAGGGATGGCGCTTTGGAAAGCCCGAAGTCCCTTGACGGTAATGCCGTCACCGTTGAATCCCTCTTCCACTTCGGCAAGGCCCACCAATCCTCTTTTTTCACTGCCGCTTCTGTAACACAAAATCAGGTCCCCTTCCCAGGCTGTCCTGAAGTTTCGCGGCATCTTCCGCATCCACCAAAACGTTGAACCTTGATTCTCCAAAATGTGTGCCCACCTGAATGACTCAGCTGTATCGGAAGCCACCATAAACCAGAATTGTTCCATTTCCGTCGTCAAGTCCCCCATCCGTCTTCGCCTCACCTTCTCTATGTATCTAATTCATTATAAGCAATGTCCACCTTCAAATGAAAGAGAGAAATGAAGACTCCAGATTGACTTTTTAATCTGAAGGGTAAAAGAACAGCAAGGAGGTTCTCACAATGAAACATATTGTTTTTTATGATGCAGAATGCCCGCTATGTTCAAATGCGAAGGCCTTTTTACAAAAGTTGGACTGGTTTCACCGAATCAAGTGGATTCCTGTACAGGAAATTGAACGGAATGAGCGTTTTCGCTTTTTAAGGAATCGTGACATCTATGACCGCATCCATATGATTTCGTCAAAGGGCCGCCTGTATGAAGGCTTCTACACCATACGGAAACTGCTGACTGTTCTTCCTTTGACCTTCCCCATCAGTTGGGCGGCTTATTTACCTTACATGGATCAAATCTTCGGCCCTTTGTATATGTGGGTTTCTAAAAACCGTTATCAATGGTTCGGGCGCAAACAACTCGAATCTTACTCGTGATTGAATTAAAGCCGGCTGCTTAGAAAAAAGCAGCCGGCTTTTTGCGAATGGTCCTCATCCGTTCTGGCATAAGCCGCATGATTTGAGCCAATTTTTGCTGCTGTTCTTTTTGATCATACTCTTTTTCGGGGTTCCCCAGGGGGCTTATAGTTGAGGTGCCTTGCTTCACCTGATCCACCATTCTTTGTTCTGCGGAGTTTTTCCGGACCCAATCCACATAGAGATTGCGGGCCACCTTGTATAACCACGCCCGCGCCTGCTTCAAATTCTTCACTTTTAAAGAAACCATGGCCTTCACAAATGTTTCCTGAAGCAGTTCCTCAGCTTCCGTATGGGAACCGGTCATTCGATAAAGATAGCGATAAAGAGAGGGGTGAAACTGATCGAATAACTTTGAAAATGTGTTGCTTTGCATCCTTCCCCCGCTCCCTTCCCCTTGTATAAACGAACGAACTTGCTTTTTGTTACAAAAAAATGATTTTCGTTCCAATCTTCTCGTATATTTTTCGAGAATTGCGACTTAATTGCACAAATTTCAGGTATAATTGCACGAAAAACAAAATAATTGGGCGAAACCCGGGAGAATTGCACGAAAACCGACATTAATTGCACGAAACGCAAATGTCATATAAAAAAGAAACCGCCAGGCTAAACCCCTGACAGTCTCCATATGAATAAAATCAATGTTTGCGACCGACATAGCGGCCGTGATCGGGAATGGCTATTTCCCCGAATTCTCTCACCAGTTTGTCCAAGCCGGTTGAAAGTTCTTCGCCGAACATTGGCCTTCCGTGTCCGGTCACTGCAACTTTTGGCTTTAGATCCCCGAGTTTTTTCACTGAATCCCACGCTGCCTGCCAATCAGTCGTTAAATACCGCGGCGGCCCGCTGACTTGCTGATCCTGCGTCAATACTTTCAATAACGATTCTTGTTTCACTGTAATAAACGCATCTCCTGCAATGAGGGACCTGTCGCTATCTCTGAAAAAGGACACATGGCCGGGGGAATGGCCGGGCGTATGAAGCCATCGCCAGCCGGGCATCCCGGGAATGCTGCCATCAGCCGGAAGGACTTTAACGTGGTTTCCGAGGTTCACTGATTCATTCGGAAACAATGGAGACATTTTCGCCACAAGGCCGCCTTCGACTGACCCGTCGGGCTCGGGATAATCGGATTCCCCTGTCAAAAAGGGCATTTCCAATTCATGAGCGTACACAGGTACATCCCATTCTTCCATTAAATCTACAACTGCACCGACATGGTCAAAATGCCCGTGTGTCAGGACAATCGCTTCCGGCCTGCGCCCTTCCCCAAAGTGTTCTTCCGCCGAATGAATGATACGATTTGCCGATTCCGGCATCCCTGCATCGACCAGTACCCACTCGTTTGACTTTTGCGGATTCCCGACGAAACATATGTTTACGATCTGAACTGTATAGCAATAAATATCTTCAGTAACGGTCTGCCCAACACCGCTCATGACAGATGTCATCGGGATGTACTTGTTATCCATCGCGTCTTCCATGCTGTGGTTTATATTGTTTTCCATGGTTGGTTCCTCCTTATACGAATGAACCTAAGGCTTTAATACAGCCTTAATGCAGTTATCCATTTTTTCATCAAAGATGCTGTAGGCGTGTTCCGCCTGGCCAAGAGGCAATGTGTGCGTAATAATGTCCGTCGGGTCGAATTCCCCTTCGACAATCATTTTGTACAATTCGGGCATGTAGTGAATAACCGGGGCTTGTCCCATTTGTAAAGTAATGTTTCGAGCAAAGAAATCGCCCAGGGGAAAAGCATTATATCTTGTTCCGTATACTCCGACTAACTGAACCGTTCCGCCTTTCCTGACACACTGGCTTGCTGTAACGATGGCTCCCATCGCACCACCTTGCAGTTTCAAAGCAGATTCCACCATCTCCACGGGCGTTTTCTTGCCGTCCAATCCAACACAATCAATAACAACATCAGCCCCGCCGTCCGTAATTTCCTTTAAATAATCGCCAATGCTTTCTTCTTTGGAAAAGTCGTAGGTCTCTACGTTGTTCGTCTTTTTGGCATGCTCTAACCGATAAGAAACATAGTCCACCGCGATGACACGTTCCGCGCCTTTCATCCAGGCAAATTTCTGCGCCAATAACCCAACCGGACCGCAGCCAAGAATTATAACAGTATCGCCGGATTTGACACCCGCGTTGTCTACACCCCAATAAGCGGTCGGTACAATATCGGATAGAAAAAGAAGCTTCTCATCTTCCAATTCACAGTCTTCCGGCACAACAAACGGTGTAAAATTGCCATAAGGAACCCGCAACAGTTCAGCCTGTCCGCCCGGATAACCGCCAAATGTATCGGAGTAACCAAAATAAGCTCCCGCTTCACCGTTAGGGTTGGAATGATCGCATTGGCTCTCAAGCTGATTTTGACAATAGTAGCATTGGCCGCAGGCAATATTGAACGGAGCAATGACACGATCGCCTTTTTTCACCTCAGTCACTTCAGGCCCAACCTCAACCACCGTGCCCATTGGCTCGTGGCCGATCACAAAGTTCTTTTTTAAATTCGGAATCATCCCGTGCACGAGATGAAGATCCGATCCGCAAATCGCCGTGCTGGTGACTTCCAACAATATATCGTCAGGTTTTTGAATCTCGGCATCGGGAACATCCTTAACCTTGACATCTTTTATCCCCTGAAAGGTAACTCCTTTCATTTGCATCCCTCCGAAGTTCTATGGTTTTTATAGTATGTTTCCCCGCTGAAACTTTATCCTCCAGCAACTGACTTCAAACCAAAAAAACCCCTGCGCAGCAGAGGATTTTAATCCTTATTCCTATTGTCAGCCAATCAGGGACGCAACGTCTCCCAAAGATACCTTGAAACGTAACTGGCTACGGGGGCCCACTCTTCGGATAATCGCAAAACCTCATCTTTCGAAGGACGCCGGGCAAGGCCATAAACCTCCTGGACGGCCTTTTGAATGCCAATATCACTTTCGGGAACCAGATTCTTCCGGCTCAGACCGAAAATCATAAAACAGGTTGCTGTCCAGGGGCCAATGCCCCTGATTTTTATGAGTTCTTGCATTACCTTGGCATCTTCCATGTCATGAAACTTGGTTAAATCCATGCGGCCCTCATCAATCTGTTTAGCAAAATCAATGAGATACTCCGCCTTTCGGCGGTTGAACTTCCTTCCGAGCAAATCGTTGACCTGAAGTCCCGCTAATTCAGAGGGAGTTGGAAATACTTTATATTCCTGTTCTCTGTAAAAACCCCTCTCTGAAACAGCTTCAATTAGATTTCTTGTTAAATCCGTCGCAAAGGAAGTAGTGATTTGTTGAGCGATAATGAGTTTCACCATGCACTCAAACAAATCAGGCTCCTGAAGAATATGTAGACCTTCAAATTCCTTTGTGAGCTGTGTCAAACCCGGCATTTCCTCCATAAATCGATACGTTTCGGACAAGTCTTCATGAACAGCAAGCATTCGCTCCAGTGTCTTTCGGACATTTTCGGGCTCCATATTCCCGTCCAAACAAACACCTTCGGCTTTTATTTCCTTTTGGCCAGGACTTTGGAAATCAATCTTTATCAAGTAAAGAGACTGATTAATTATTAAAGGGCGGGATACGCTTTCTTCTCCAAATGTATAGATGGGATCACGCTTCAACCGCTGAAGAGACAAATTCAAGTCATAGGGCAGTCCAGGTTTGAAAATAAAAGATTCAGTTTGCACTCTAAATAACGGCTCCCTCGATTTGCAGTAACTGTTTCTTCATGTCCATCCCCCCTGCATACCCGGTCAGGCTTCTATCCTTTCCGATAACACGATGACAGGGAAAGATGATTGGTATCGGATTCACAGCGTTGGCATGTCCCACTGCCCGAACGGCCTTTGGACGTTCAATAGAATGGGCTATTTCCGAGTAAGATCGGGTTTCTCCATAAGGAATGTCCCGCAACGCTCGCCACGCCTGTTGTTGAAATGGCGTTCCTTTTAACTCCACTGGTAAATCAAACCGCCTGCGGTCTCCCCTGAAATATTCCAGGAACTGTTGGCGCACCGGTTTGCCTAACTCAGTGCTTTGCTTCATTGTTTGACTGCCCGAAAAGGAGGACCATAAGCTATCGTTTAACAAAATGCGTTGCAACGTTCCGTCTTCTTTCAAAATAAAGCGCAAACGGCCGATCTTTGTCACGCATTCATCGTAAATCATCTCCAACATCCTCTCGATATTGTTTCGGTGAACATTGCTTTAATCTATGAAAGGCACGGTAGAAACTTGAGGCATTCTGGAATCCGACTTCAAAGCAAATATCGGTAATGGACCAGTCTGTGGCTTTCAAAAGATGCCCGGCCTTGTTGATTCTAATCCTTTCCAAATAAGAACGCGGAGTCTCTGAAGTTTCTTCCTTAAAGAGCCGTCCCAGGTAATAGGGGCTTGCGCCGACGTTCTGTGCAATCTTCTCGAGGGTTAACTTTTCCTTATAATATTGATTGATATAAGCTTTCGAATCGTTAACAAGCTCGCCTTTCGGATTGAAACCCGCTTTGTCCGGCCGGCATCTTTTACAGGCGCGGAAGCCTGCGCTTTCTGCTTCTCGTGCGGTTTGATAGAAGGTGACATTTTCCCTGTTTGGTGTTCGTGACTTACATGACGGCCGGCAATAAATTCCGGTTGAGGTCACGGCAGTATAGAATACACCGTCATAGGAGCTGTCGGAAGCATTATAGATCTCGACCATTTCATCGAATGACAGGCCGATTAATTGACTCTTCATCAGTTCCCCACCCTCTTTCCGTTCCTTACTCTATCAAGGAATGCTGTGCAATTCATCTTTTTTCTTGCGCTTTAATGCAGTAAAGAGGGACTTCCTATTGCTTTACGCCTTGTCGTCGGCATCGCTTAAACGATAACTGAGTATGATATGGACATATCGATCCTTCTTCTCTTGATCGGACGAACTGTCCGGCTCCTCAGACTCTTTTTGATAGTTTTTTTGCCCAGGACCTTCAATGGCGGCAATCATTTTGTCATGCGAGCCCCGCCACTCCTCTTCTGTAAAGTTACTATAATTGGTATGGCAATCTACATGAAGGCCGCTTTTTTGTCCGCTTTTCAAGTCCTCTTCCAATAAGGCCAAACCCGGTTGCAAAACCTGGACAATGCTATCCATCACTGCACGGTAATTTTCCGCGAGCAAAGCCGGGTCGAAGTCGAAGCTTTTTCTTGTTTCGGGAACGATCCCGTAATATTTTTCAATTAAATTCCCGTTTTGCCGGGTTTCCTTTAATTGAATAAGGTCGGCTTCCTCAAGTTTGTTAACATGGTAATATAATCTCGACGGCTTTTCTCCAATGAGCTTGGCGATCTGCGCCACCGTCAGATTCTCTTTCTTCAGAATATCTAATATTTTGATTTTTTTCGGGTCAATAAGGATTTTCATTAATTCAGCATCACTGATCGTGCGGTACTCTTTCATTTCCTATCACTCCATTGAAGAAGTTGCTCCCGTACTCACAACTTCCGGATTGCTAAGTGTTCTGAAGCCTTTTAACAACGGCAAAAGAAATACCAAAACTATTAACATTGTACCAGCAAAAGCTGTTGCCGGTAAAACACCAAATTGTCCGGCCAACCATCCGCCAAGGATCAAGCCAAGCATTTGACTGGCATTCATAAGCGCTTGCATCAAAGCAGATCCCCGGCCGCGAAAGGCCTTCGGTGTAATCTTGATGAACAGAGAGCTAATCGGAACATTGATAAGCGCATTGAGAACCCCGACCATTCCACACCAAAAATAAACAGGAGAGAGCCCAATCATTTGCCGAACGGTATCCAACGGTACAAGAAACACCATCCAGGCACCAACAAAACCAATACTAATTAAAAGCATATAACCAGGCCGTATCTTTTCAAGAATCTTGGGAGCAAGCAATGAACCGATAATCGCGCCGCAGCCAAGAATACCTTCAAGAAATCCGAAATGGACAGCCGGCACCTTAAATGTGAGCAATAACACCGCCGCGAGATTGGTATTCAACACCCCGAGCGTAATGACAACGGGAACCAGGGAAATTAGCAGGAACCTCAATGAATGCAGCCTCAAAACCTCTTTAACGCCATAACGTATAGATTGAAAATAAGATTCACCTTTCGGGGATCCGCTCACTGAAACTTTGCCCAGCTTTTTTATGGAGAGAATGAGTATTCCCGATAAAACGAAGGTGAAGGTATCAATAACAAAGTTGATAGTAGGGTGATGAATGATTAGAAGTAACCCGCCAACGGCCGGGCCGATAATACGCATAGCCGCATATGTTCCTTGCGACAAACTGATTGCCTCAGAAACCTGTTCCTCCCCCGCCACATCAGGAATAGCGGAAGACCTGGCCGGTGTAAACAAAGCCGATCCAATCCCATGTACAACAACAAGTATCAATAACGCCAAGGCGGAACCCTGGCAAAAAATCATGCTGATAACAACCGCAGCACGATAAAAGTCGGCAAAGACCATAAGAAAACGTCTGGAGAAACGGTCAGCCAACGGGCCCATAAAAAGTCCAAAAACCGCAGTCGGCAACAGCTGTGCAAAGATCACCATACCAATGACTAATGGGTTATGGGTCAATTGGGAAACTAAATAAATCAGGAGAATTTCCGTGACGCCATCGCCAAATTGAGAAACAAGCTGTGCTGTCCAAAGCTTTACAAACTCATTGTTTTTAAACAAATGAAACAATGGGGTTCCCTCCTATTCCATTAACTTCTATTTATCGTTAAAATGATTTTAACGGTAAATAGATTTTACTACACAAGGACCCTTTTTGTAAAGAAAATCCTGGAAAACATAAAGAAAACTTGGCTTGCGCCAGTTCTTTGGCGTAAATAGGCTTAGTTGCACTTATACGGTTTCCTTTAGATAAGATAGTCCAAATCGTATACTTTCTTACCGTGCAAAAAAGCCGTTACAAGCGTAAAAACGCATCTGTAACGGCCAATGGCAAAGTTCCTTATCTTCGCAGGATGGCATTGATTTCTTCAAGATCATCCGGAGACAATTGAATTTTTCCGGCTTGAACATTGTTTCTCGCCTGTTCAGCATTTCTGCCCCCGGGGATTACCGCGTCAACGCCTTTTTGAGCCAACAGCCAGGCGAGCGCCAGATGGGACATGGCAATGTTTTTCTTCTCAGCAAGTTCCTTTAGTTTTTTCACTTTATTAAACTTCTCTGCGGATTCCTCGTCCTTAAATCTCTCACGACGGCGATCCCCTTCGGGGAAATCTGAGATTGCCGTGTATTTTCCGGTTAACAATCCGGAAGCCAGAGGAAAGTATGGGATAAAAGAGATATCATGCTCTTCACAATACGGAAGCACGTCCTTTTCGACCGCGCGATCAAACATATTGTATCCTGACTGCAAAGCAGAGATATCCCCGTTTGCATCAGCTTCCTTCAACTGACCAATATCCAGGTTGGAAACCCCGATCGCCCTGATCTTCCCTTCTTCCTTCAGACGGGTCAATTCCCCTACCGACTCGGAGAGCGGTGTTTCTCCGTCCGGAAAATGAAGATAATACAGATCAACGTACTCAAGGTCAAGCCTTCTCAAGCTCGCTTCCAGCGCAGAACGAAGATATTCCGGTTTGTTGTTCATACGGTCCGCATTCCAATCACGCGAACCCTTCGTGGCCACTATGAGATCTTCACGTTTAACATCAGGGCTTTTCAAGACTTCTCCGATCAATTCCTCGGAACGGCCCAGACCGTACACATCTGCCGTATCAATAAAATTCACACCCAGACGAATGGCCTCTTTAACAAAGTCCTTGCCCTGTTCTTCATCTAATTCATTGAAATAATTATGCCCGCCAACTTTATTGGTTCCAATCCCAATTCTCGATATTTTCATGTCGGTTTTCTTCAAACGGGTGAACGCCATCCTATCTCTCCTCCCGGTTCTTCTCATCCCTGATTTTATCACATCTCCTGTATTGAATTTGTTCTTCGGCTCACGAAGCGCATTATTGACTTCCGACCTCCGCATCCTCGACTTCAATACGTTTCTTCGCAGTCTCAGGCATAAATATAATGGCTGCAATCGCGATTAACGCAGTGGCCATCAGGAAGAATGCCGGCATCAGCTTACTTCCGGTCGCCGCCTTCAGCCAGGTAATGATGAATGGCGCGCCGCCTCCAAATATAGCCGTCGATACGTTATAAGAAAAGGCGTAACCGCTGTTTCGCACACGATTCGGAAACAATGGCGGGAGTGCTGACGGATGGGCACCGACAAAAAGGGAAACCAATATTCCCAGTGCGAAGAAGCCAATTACTGGACCAGCCGCGGCTCCGCTTGAAACGTACGAAAAAATAGCGATGGCCGTAAATAATGTCAATATGGTAGAGGCAAACATGAAGAATTTCCTGCCGAACCGGTCACTCAAGATCCCAACCACCGGAATAAGGAACATCATAAGAATCATCCCAATAATGGTGACCGTCAAGGATTCACCCGCTGACAACCCGACTTGCGTCTCAAAATAAGAAGGCAAATAGGTCAGCAATGTGTAATATGCGCCGTTTGCGAACGCCACACAGCAGAAAGCAATGACCAACGGTTTCCTCGCCGTAGAGAACATTTCCCTAAGGGGCCTGGTGGAAAGAGAGTCGTCATCCTTCATCTTTGTGAAAACCGGTGTGTCATCCAATTTCGACCTGAGATACATCCCGGTTAACGCCAGGGGTAAAGAACAAAGAAAAGGAATTCGCCATCCCCATGTTGACATATCATCCGGACTCAGAAGCGAGGTAAGTAATGCGACGAATCCGGCACCAATCGTATACCCGAGCAAAACGCCAGATTCAAGGAAGCTGGTAAACAATCCACGACGCCTGTGCGGGGCTGATTCATTCATAAATACAGTCGCGCCTCCGTATTCCCCGCCTGCTGCGAGTCCTTGCAGCATCCTCATCAGGATAAGTAAGAGCGTGGCTATTACACCTATAGATTCATAATTTGGAATAACACCAATTGCAGCCGTTGAAGCAGACATTAAGACGATGGTGACCAACAAAATCTTTTTCCGCCCCAATCGATCACCTATTGAACCGAAAAGCAAACCACCCAGCGGCCTCAGAAAAAATGAAACGGCAAACACCGCAAAGGCATACAGAAAAGCTGCCGTTGTACTGGTTTCCGGAAAAAATTGCGTGCCAATGATTCCTGCCGTATAACTATAGACGCCATATTCATACCACTCGACCAAATTTCCCATTGCTGTAGCCACTGTTGCCCTATTCATACTTGCATTTGCAGATTCATCTGATTCAGCCATCAATATTTCCCTCCATGAGAATCCGATTCCGTCTCCCGGATTTCAATCAAAATTTTCTTTCTCAATCATTCTCATACATTCATTCGGTTTTACCGCCTCAAATCAAGGCGGTGTCTTGCCATTTCGAGTTAGTTTGGGTAGGTGTCGGTCATTTATGCACTTCCTCTCTCCGACAAGAAAAATAGCGACACCCGGGTTCGGTATCGCTATCCACTTCGATCATAAATACCTCAAACAATTAAAATAAACAAAACCACCTATTAAATCTTCCCTTAAAGAGTCAATTCCCAAATCTCGCCTACCAGATCATGGCCAAAGCTGTGGTGTTCTTCTTCCTCCACCAGTTCAAAACCCAATTTCTCATAAGTATTTCGAGCAGCTACTAGCACGCTATTGGTCCAAAGGATCAGTTTCTCATATCCACTTCGTCTTGAAAAGCGAATGCACTCTTCAACAAGGCGAGTGCCTAAGCCTAACCCGCGCGCTTTCGGTTCGACGAAAAGAAGGCGAAGCTTTGCTACCTTGTCGCTTTGTTGTGCGACGAAAACAGATCCGGCGATTTCCCCATCCATCTCAGCGATCCAACACCGTTCCCTTTTCGGATTATAATTGTTCACGAAATCTGCGACAATTTGGGCAACCAACGCTTCAAAGCGTTCATCCCAACCGTATTCATTTGCATAGAGAACCCCATGCCGGTGCGTAACCCAACCCATATCTCCGGGTTCAGGCGGACGAATAACATAGGACTCTGCCGCCTTGTCTGTAAACACATCTTCGATGGTTTTCATAGCTTTAAGAAGGCTTTGCTGGTCTTTCTCGGGGAGACGGTCAAGCATCGCGGCGATCTCGTGGCTCGATCGTTTGTCAAGCATTTCAAAAGCCTCTCGGCCTTCGGAGGTAAGGCGAAGCAATCGTTGGCGGCGATCAACTTCCGATCGGGTTTTCTCAAGAAGCCCCTTGCTTTCAAGGCGGGTCACGATTCGGCTTAAATACCCTGCGTCAAGCTCCAACTCATTCATAAGCTCAGAAGGCGTTACAGTCTCACGGTTAGCAAGTTCAAATATAATACGGGATTCAGTAAGAGAATAAGGCGTATGAAGCAAACCTTCACGCAAAAC
>DASVCO010000055.1:0-6193 GCA_036381575.1 Caryophanales bacterium | reverse complement strand
CGGGAATTTGGTTCTTCACATAAAGCTTAACAAAGTGCGATAGTCAAATTCTAACATTGTAATGAAAGGTGATAACATGAAATTTTTCATTGATACCGCAAATCTGGAGCAAATTCGCGAAGCGAATGATCTCGGTATATTGGCCGGTGTAACAACAAATCCGAGCCTTGTTTCTAAGGAAGGAGCCGATTTCCATCAGCGATTGCGTGAAATCACGGGTATTGTATCAGGGTCGGTGAGTGCGGAAGTTGTTTCAGAAAAGGCAGAAGATATGATCGAGGAAGGAAAGCAGCTTGCGGCTATCGCCCCGAACATTACCGTTAAGGTGCCGATGACTCTGGAAGGGTTGAAAGCCGTAAAGGCGTTCACAGACCTTGAGATTGAAACGAATGTGACACTCGTATTTTCCGCTAATCAGGCCTTGTTAGCCGCGCGTGCCGGCGCAACTTATGTTTCGCCTTTTTTGGGAAGACTTGATGACATTGGCCAAGACGGATTAGCTCTTATTACGCAAATAGCTGAGATCTTCGACGTACATGGCATTGAAACGCAAATCATTGCCGCTTCGATTCGCCATCCCATTCACGTCACTGAGGCCGCAGCACGCGGTGCGCATATTGCCACAATCCCTTACAAAGTCATCAGCCAACTTGTTAGTCATCCTTTAACAGACCAGGGAATCGAGAAATTTCTTGCGGATTGGGAGAAACATCAGGGAAAATAGGGAACCCTCCCCGGTTGGCCTGCTACTCACACCTTGCCTGCTTGCATGAAGGGTTCAACTTTGTTCATAATGTGAGGTAAGGTAACCAAGCGCGACAAGGAAGGGAGTCCGATTCATCATGGATAAGTTACTGATCGAAGGCGGCTACCCGCTTGAGGGAACCGTTCAGATCAGCGGTGCGAAAAACAGTGCGGTAGCTCTAATACCAGCAGCCATTCTTGCATCTTCTCCGGTGACAATTGATTATTTGCCGGATATTTCCGATGTTCGTATATTGTCCAAGTTGCTTGAGGAAATCGGTGGGGAAGTTGAATTTAAAGATCATACATTAAGGGTTCAGCCAGAAAATATGATTTCCATGCCGCTTCCAAACGGAAGAGTGAAGAAGCTCCGGGCCTCTTATTATCTTATGGGCGCGATGCTTGGCCGCTTCAAAAAAGCTGTAATCGGCCTGCCCGGTGGCTGTAATATTGGTCCGCGTCCCATCGACCAGCATATTAAAGGATTTGAGGCCCTCGGCGCAACGGTGACAAATGAACAAGGGGCCATTTATCTTCGCGCTGACGAACTTAAGGGAGCAAGGATATATCTTGATGTTGTGAGTGTCGGCGCCACAATTAATATTATGTTGGCTGCTGTAAAGGCAAAGGGACGGACCATTATTGAAAATGCGGCGAAGGAACCGGAAATTATCGATGTGGCTACATTGCTTTCCAGTATGGGTGCGCGAATTAAGGGCGCCGGAACGGATGTGATCCGCATTGATGGTGTCGAGAACCTGCACGGATGCCGCCACACCATTATTCCGGACCGTATTGAGGCGGGAACCTATATGATTGTTGCCGCAGCAATGGGAAAGGAAGTACTGATCGATAATGTCATTTCCCAGCATGTTGAACCTTTAACTGCCAAGCTTCGTGAAATGGGCGTTCATATAGAGTTCGGCGATGACCAACTGTTCATCAGCCGCACGGAACATTTGAAGCATGTTGATATCAAAACCCTTGTTCATCCGGGATTTCCGACAGATCTCCAGCAGCCCATAACATCGCTGCTGACAAGGGCACATGGAACAAGCCTTGTAACGGATACAATCTATAGTTCACGTTTCAAGCATATAGATGAACTGAGGCGTATGGGAGCCGATTTGAAAGTAGAAGGCCATTCGGCGATTATTAACGGGCCACTGAAGCTCCAGGGGGCAAAGGTGAAAGCTACTGACCTACGAGCAGGGGCAGCCCTTGTTGTTGCTGGATTGATGGCTGAAGGCGTTACAGAGATTTCGGGTCTGGAATATATCGACCGGGGATACAGCGACCTTGTTGAGAAATTAACCGGGCTCGGCGCGAAAATTTGGCGGGAAGGAAGCGGAACCGGTAAAGAGGAACAGTTGGGAACAACTTAAAAAATGTCTATCAGGGTAGTAACCGTCGGGAATGGCTTTAACCTCTGAAAACGATAACAAATGACGGCACCGTACGGCGGTAGATTTGAAAAATCGGAAATTGAAGGGGAATGAGCATGGAACGAAGTTTATCGATGGAACTTGTCAGGGTGACGGAAGCGGCAGCTTTGTCTTCCGCCAGATGGATGGGCCGCGGGGAAAAGGAATCCGCTGACGATGCGGCGACGACCGCGATGCGTGATGTGTTCGATACGATTCCGATGAAAGGTACTGTTGTGATTGGTGAAGGAGAACGGGATGAGGCGCCGATGTTGTACATTGGTGAGAAGCTCGGAACAGGTTATGGGCCCCGTGTAGATGTTGCCGTGGATCCTCTTGAGGGAACGAATATCGTGGCCGATGGCACATGGAATGCGCTTGCAGTTATCGCTGTAGCTGATCATGGAAATTTACTGCATGCTCCTGACATGTATATGGATAAAATTGCCGTCGGGCCCGAAGCGGTTGGGAAAATCGATATTAATGCCTCAATTTCGGACAACCTGAAGGCTGTAGCGGCTGCGAAAAACAAGGACATCGAGGATCTGGTTGTTTCCGTATTGAATCGGTCCCGCCATGAAAAGATCATAACCGAAATCCGTGAAGCCGGCGCCCGTATTAAACTGATTCCGGACGGAGATGTGGCGGCTGCCATCAATACCGCGTTTGAAAACACGGGTGTTGACCTTTTGATCGGAACAGGAGGAGCGCCTGAAGGTGTATTGGCCGCAGTGGCCTTGAAATGTCTCGGCGGAGAAATCCAGGGAAAGCTGGCTCCGAGAAATGAACAGGAAATGGAACGTGCTCGTAAAATGGGAGTCGAGGATATTACCCAGGTTCTCAGAATGGAAGACCTTGTCAAAGGAGATGACGCCATATTCGCAGCCAGCGGTGTCACGGACGGGGAATTGTTACAGGGTGTAAGGTTTAACGGCTCGAACGGGACTACACAGTCCCTTGTTATGCGTGCCCGGTCGGGCACTGTTCGTTTCATTAACGGGAAACACAGTTTGAATAAGAAACCTGATCTCGTTATTAAGCCTTAAAAAATAAAACGCGGGAAATTGAATAACCTTTATGCAAATGGGAAAAATAAAAAAATAATCGTTTGTTTTTACCTCACGTTTCTTCCCAAAGTTCTATCCTTAAATGTTCCTATTTCCTTTTTTCGATTAAATCATAAAGTGTGGTGTCATTATAATGACAGTCAGTCTATTAGCACTGGAAAATATGAAACTCCGGGACCTGTATGAAAAAGCCCGCGAGTACAAAGTGTCTTATTATAGCAAACTTACAAAGCGCGAATTGATTTTCGCGATTTTGAAAGCCCAGGCCGAACAGGATGGCTATTCCTTTATGGAAGGGATCCTGGAGATCATCCAGACAGAGGGATTCGGCTTCTTGAGGCCTATTAATTATTCTCCAAGCTCGGAAGACATTTATATTTCCGCTTCGCAAATCCGTCGTTTTGATTTGAGAAACGGAGACAAGGTTTCCGGTAAAGTACGGCCTCCAAAGGAGAATGAGCGCTATTACGGGTTGTTGCATGTTGAGGCGGTCAACGGGGAAGACCCGGAAACTTCGAAGGAACGGGTGCACTTCCCGGCTTTAACCCCTCTCTATCCGGAAGAGAAGATGTCAATGGAAAGGGATGGGAAACATCTTTCCACGAGAATCATTGATTTGGTTTCTCCGGTTGGATTTGGACAGCGTGGTTTAATAGTCTCTCCGCCGAAGGCCGGGAAAACGGTGCTCCTTAAAGATATCGCCAATAGTATAACCACTAATCATCCCGATACAGAATTGATCGTGTTGCTTGTTGACGAGCGTCCTGAGGAAGTTACGGATATTGAACGCTCTGTAGACGGCGATGTGGTAAGCTCCACATTCGATGAAGTGCCCGAAAATCACATTAAGGTGTCAGAGCTTGTTCTGGAGAGGGCGAAACGTCTCGTTGAACACAAGAAGGACGTAGTTATTTTGATGGATAGTATTACCCGCTTGGCAAGAGCCTATAACCTTGTCATACCGCCGAGCGGCCGTACACTGTCCGGAGGTATTGATCCGGCATCTTTTCACAAACCGAAAAGGTTTTTCGGGGCTGCCCGCAATATCGAAGAAGGCGGGAGCCTGACCATCCTGGCTACGGCATTGGTCGATACGGGATCACGTATGGACGATGTTATTTATGAAGAATTCAAAGGCACAGGTAACATGGAACTTCATCTTGACAGAGGCCTCGCGGAACGGAGAATCTTCCCCGCTATTGATATACGTCGTTCTGGAACACGTAAAGAGGAAATGCTTATCAGTAAAGACCACCTCGATACATTGTGGGCGATCCGCAAAACAATGGATGACTCACCCGAGTTTGTTTCTCATTTCTTGAAACGGTTGCGCAAAACAAAATCGAATCAAGAGTTTTTCGAGATGTTTAACAAGGAAAAGAGCGGGAGAACAAGAAACAATCGTTCCCAAATCGGGTAGCTTTTTTCTCCTGAAACCTTTTTCGCCCGGCACGGAGAAGGTTTCTTCTCATTAGTGGAATCCGTGAGAGATTAAGATTTCATAATTGGTATAATTTAAGTGTGTTGAGCCGTACTTTCTTGTTTGTACAACTTGAAAACAGTGGATGACCCTGTTATAATGGTCGCTGTATGCAAAAGAACTCTGGTTTGGAATACAATCAGGGCAAAGGAGATGAAAGTCATGAAACAAGGAATCCATCCGGAATATCATAAAGCTAAGGTGAAATGTGCCTGTGGCAATGAATTTGAAACCGGTTCGGTGAAAGAAAATCTGCGCGTTGAAATCTGCTCGGAATGCCACCCGTTTTATACCGGGAAACAGCGTTTTGCTGATGCAGGTGGACGTGTGGACCGCTTTAAGAAGAAATACAACCTTAAATAATTGTTTATCGAAAACGGGTAAGGGTGCGCCCTTGCCTGTTTTTTCGTGAGAATTGGCCGGAACTGCCGGCCTTTGTACATAACAATGAGGGGGAACAGGGCCAATGCATGTTATGAAACAGAGTGGTTGGCTGGAGGTCGTCTGCGGCAGCATGTTTTCCGGAAAATCGGAAGAGTTGATCCGCCGCGTACGACGGGCGCAATATGGGAAGCTTCGAACCGAGGTTTTTAAACCGGTGATTGATAATCGATACAGCGAGGCTGAGGTTGTGTCCCATAATGGCATTTCCGTTCTTGCGAACCCGGTGCGCAATGCGAAAGATATTATAGAAAAGGTTTCTCCGGCAGTAGATGTCGTGGCCATTGATGAAGTCCAGTTTTTTGATAAAGGCATCCTTTCTGTTGTTCAGACGTTGGCTGATGACGGCATTCGTGTGATCGCGGCCGGGCTGGATCAGGACTTTCGCGGTGAACCTTTCGGACAGGTTCCAGAATTGATGACCCTGGCGGAAACCGTAACAAAGCTTCAGGCTATTTGCGTGGTCTGCGGTTCGCCGGCGAGCCGTACGCAGCGGTTGATCAACGGAGAGCCCGCTTTCTTTAATGAGCCCACCATTATGGTTGGGGCGGCAGAGTCTTATGAGGCACGTTGCCGCCATTGCCATGAGGTTCCCGGGAAGCCTGAGGAATTGAAAAATGAGGCTGTTGGTGAAACCCTGCCCTAAGTGCTTGCCCGATCGAAAGGTCGGGTTTTTTCCCGTATCCGAAAGTTATACGGGAAATGGTGGAGATTCGTCTCAACAAAGAAGAAAGATCAACGTAGAGGACATGAGTAAGTTGATAGATAACCAATCCGTTGCTCCAGAGTGTACATCAGGCAGTTTTCGTGGCTGATCGGGGACATTGCCTACTCAATGAGGCTTTGAGGGATACTACAATGGCTGGCTTGCGCCATGTCTTTGGCACAAGCCAGGTTTTCTCTAAATTTGGGCCTCCACGCCTTTGCCATCCTTGTGCCTTTTCGTCTATACTGTTAGTGAGGTGAACGACTGTGATTGAACGTTTGGATGCGATTGAAGAGCGCTATCAGAAATTGAATGAGTTGTTGACGGATCC
>DASVCO010000054.1:0-3408 GCA_036381575.1 Caryophanales bacterium | reverse complement strand
AATCACTTCACGAACTTGAGTCCAAAAAGCACGCTCCGAATACCCGTGGTGGATTTCAAGCAAATCGGATAAATACCGGAAATGACAAATAAACAGCCCTGTAAAAATAAACTGTACCAACCCTTCAGGCGGTTCGCTCCGAAGCACCTCTTTTAAGTCTTGAGGCAGAGCCTCCAACTCGGGCAATGGCTGATCGCTTACATTGACATCATCGACGTAATCTTTCATCGCAAGCCGATGTGGCTGATGGTCTTTCAAAACAAGAATTGTATTTTGGCCGTGCGGTGAAAACACTGTTCCGTACTTGTAAAGGTAATGTAGCACTGGCGGCAACGTCACGTGAAACAGGCGGCTCAGCCATTCTTGTAACGACAGCCCGGACCGTTCCACCAGAGAAGAAATCACCGGTTTTCCGTTCTTGTCAACATGAAGAAGCGCGGCGAGCGTTATTGGATGTTCACCTTCTTTGATATACTGATAGATGCTTTCACGCCATATACAGCCAAGCATTTCCAAATATTGATACGGTGCTCCCGGCAACTTGCTATAATGCGGATGATCGTAATTGATACTCGCCACCTCCCCAGGCGTAATCAGGCGGCATTCATCACGCAAAAAAGGATCATTGTTACGGATGCCTTGAATATATTGTGTAACGTTTGGAGCAATCACTGTTCTTTCAGCCGGTAAACCGCGATAAACCAGTGTGTTTAAAATACTCATCGGGACTTTGACATGATATTTTTCACGGTCCGATATATTGGCAAAAGTTCGAATTGATTGCTGCGGCAAGTAGTGATCCGAGCCCTTCCCTAACGGGATGATCGCACCTGCCGCCAACTCTTCGGAAAATAAAGGAATCACGACATTTTGCCACTGCCACTCGTGTACCGGCATAAAGAAGTAAGCCTCAGGATCCACATCTTTATCTTTTAAAACGGTTTTAAAAAATTCCAGGGTTCCTGAATCCAATTCATGACGGAGAACTTTCTCATGGTCAAGCCCGTGCACCCCGCGAAATGTGATTCGGTCTTTATGGACAGCCAGCCAGGACAGCGGTACTTCTTTTTTATTTTCAGGCGCGTAAGCAAGATAGTCGTCATAGCCAAACCCAATGCGACCTTTATTGTAAGTAATCCACGGATGCCCGGCCATCTCCCCTTCTATTTCCGCATAATCCATTTCCACAATCTCATCAGCCGTAATGGAGTGATTTGCGATATGAGCATCAGCGATCAGTGTATGATTGATCTCTTTAATAAGGTGGCCAGTCGTATCCGCAGTCATTCCAAGCTTCTCGGCAAGATCAAGAAGAAACTGTACAGCTTTCACTTCTTCCGTCCCGTTTTTATTTTTATACTGAATGGTCTCGGGAAAGACATGATAGCTGTCAAATAAGCGTTTTTCAGCCTGGAATGTGTATTCGATGTTTTCAGGGAGTGTTAAGCTATAATTGATCCGCCTGCCTTTTCGGGTGACTTCCTGTGGTTGAATCATGTCCTCATACATATACTCTGAAAGCATTTTCGCCGCCAAATCTCGATTGACAGCCTGCCAATTTTCCTGCTGCAAAACATCATTTACTTCTTTAATAAATTGCATATGGCTCACTCCTCGTTTTCACTCCGAAATGCTGAAAGACGTTTCGTTCATGGACTGGATAAACATCGCGTCCCGCCAATTTATTGATAATCACCGCATTGCGGTGCGCGCCAAGCCCTAAATCCGGCGCCCCGACGCCATGGGTATGCAATTCGCCATTCTGTACGAAAATGTGATTCGACCCTTGTTCATTCAAGGACAGTGTATAATCTTTATTGACCACGTACCGACCGAATTCATCCCAACGAATCAACGAGTGTAGGCCGCTGAGGCATTCTGGAACGTGTTGGCGATAGCCGGTCCCTGCAATGACAATGTCACTTTCAAGCGTAAAGCGTTGTTCCTGTTGCCACTGATAGAGTTCCAGCTCAAAACCGCTATCTCCCGGCTTTTCATGAATGCGGGTAACCTCGGTCATGGCCTGAAGGCATACATCGGGAGAAGCACCCCCGATCGATCTTTCGTATAACAGGTCATAAATTTCGGCGATCGTATCGGTATCAATTCCTTTGTACAGTAAATCCTGTTGCGGAAAAACCGCGTCACGCTTTTCCTTCGGCAAATTGAAAAAGTAGTTTGTGTAATCGGGGGAAAAGTGCTCCAATCCAAGCTTCGAATACTCCATCGGAAAGAAGCCTTTTGACCTTGTCAACCAGTCAAGCCGGTACCCGTATGCGGTCTGATCTTTCAGCAACGTTAGAAAAACTTCGGCGGCACTTTGGCCTGATCCCACGACGGCAATTGACTTTGCCCGACGGCAGCGTTCTTGATGATCCAAAAAATCGGCTGAGTGAAAAATGTCTTCGGCAGACGGTCCCTGAAACGCATCCGGCATCGTCGGCACAGTACCGACACCAATAACGAGATGTTTGCTGTAAAACTGTTCAACCACATCCTGTTTGGCGTCGTAAACGTCCACTTCAAAATATTCTTCCCCGCGTTTGATATTGTCAACGCGTTTTCCAAACCGGCATCCATTTAATTGCCCGGCCACCCATTGGCAATAATCGTTGTATTCACGCCTCGGAATATGAAAACGTTCAAGAAAATAAAAGTGATAGAGGCGATTATTCTCCTGTAAATAATTCAAAAAGCTGTACGGACTTGTCGCATCGGCCATCGTAACAAGATCAGCCAAAAACGGGACCTGAAGGGTTGTTCCTTCGATCAACATACCTGGATGCCAATTGAATGCCGGTTTTTGCTCAAAAAACAGCCCATCGACATCGGGTACGCCCTGCAAAAGTGCTGCAAGCCCAAGATTGAACGGACCCAGGCCGACGCCAATGACATCAACTATTCGTTTGTCACACTTCGTTATTTCAAAATGCCTGATTTTGTTCTCGGATACCTCATCAATTTCTCGATGACGCTTTGTTGGCTCCTGGTTCAGCATGTCCCCATCTCCTTTCAAAAACCTCACGGCGGCAAAACATTAATAATCCGCTTTTATCCGGCAAATCAATCTCGTTCTGTGCTTCAAAACCACACTTTTTGAAGATATGAATCATTTTTTTATTGCGAATATCCGGTTCAGCGACTACCAAATCCGTTCCCTCGGCTTGAAACTGGAATGCAACCATCGCACGAAGCAAGGGAAGGGCGTATCCTCTTCCCAAAAAGGGTTCAGGCCCGATGAGCAGGTGTACGCCTTGATCATTTTGTTCAAAATCGTAATATTTCCCGATTACGTCATCTCTCACCCAATACGATTCCCAATAGCTCATTGGTACACCGTCAAGCTCTCCAATATAAAGGGTCTGGTGCGAATCAGCAAGGGCTTTTCGCAAATGGTCCCGGAACGAT
>DASVCO010000053.1:0-2627 GCA_036381575.1 Caryophanales bacterium | reverse complement strand
TTTAAACGAATTTTGAATGTCTTTCCTTCCGCCGGTAATTGATCCTGATGGACAAACGAATAAGTTGGGTTTATGGCCAGTTCTCCCGATCCGTAGGATCCCGGTGCAAATGTTTCCGGACTCCACCATTCATAACCCGGTTCCGGCGGTGCCCAAGGCTCTGGTTCCGGTTGCTCGGAATTCTCCGGGATTTCAAAGTCATGAAGCTGTGTCGGTTCATCAAGAGGAATGTCGGTTTCTTCGAAACTTGTATAATCTTCCTGGACCGACAGCCACTCTACTAAATTAACTAGCAGAGTTGCGTCATCCTGCTCCTTAAACCCATTGTAAGTTGTTTTCGGCTCACCGGTGTCCTCACGCCTATAAATAGGTGTGGCATCTTCCACTGGCGACGAATCACCAATGAACGCCGCTTTACCCTGGCCAAGCTTGGATATCGCTACGAAAGGCCCTTCCGCAATGCCGCCGCCGTTGTAAATTCCTTGATCTACAGCATGGGACCATCTATCAGAATCGTCAAGCTTCGGCAAATAAACTATGCCTTTTGCATGTTCTGGATCAAGAATCGCTAATGTTGATCCAGAGTGCATTGCGACTGTATCGACACCCTTCGTTATCCCGAATGAATCTTCAGGCGCAACGATTTTGTTCGCTACAACATCACCTATAGCATTATAACGAAAGCGGACACCGAAGTTTTCCGCCAGCCAATCGGAACTGACGACACCTTGCATCGCATCTGAATTCGCCTCTTCATCACTCATCCCTTTTGTTGGATCGTCAAAGGCGCCGCGACGGTATCCATTAAAAACCTCGGAAGCGTCCCAGCGGTTTTTATTGCGGTCAGCATTATAATGATCCGCGATAAAAAAGATGCTTCCGCCGTTTTTGACGTACTTAATCATGGCCGCCTGTTCCGACTGCTTGTACGGAATATTGGCTTCCGGAACAACAAAAACATCATAATCCTTAAGATCCTCATAGGTGATCGGTTCTGTCTGGCGGAGTTCCTGAATCTCATAGCCATCTGCTGCCAGACCATTGCCAAAGTCTGAAAATCCTCCGTTAATCACCCAGTCAGCTGATCCAGCCGTTTGACCGTGTGTGTTGTCGAATAAAATTTTCTCACCCGCATGTTCGTTCACAACCTTGGGTTCAATATGTGGAGCCAGTCCACATACCGCGGTAATCGGGCAATTTTTAGTATTTGCTGTGGTTGCCGAATCAGCTTGTAACGGGGTTTCGGCATAGGATACCGGCATCCAGCTGAATTGAAACACAAGAGCCAGCGAAAAAAGAAGCGCCGCAGCGGTTCGCCATTTTTTGAAGACCATCATTCATCCCCTTTCCGAATTTGGAAATCTAGTATTTTCAATTTCTACTATACGCTTAACGTTCTAAAGGGGAATCGGCAAAAAGAATCATGACAAAAGTCCTATTTGGAATTGAGTGATTTTTGGGGTGTTGTTATAGAAAAAGGAGCATTTTTGAGTGTTATCTTGCTTCATGGCAGGTTTTTTAGGCCGAGTTTTCAGGTAACCAAATTTGGCGCGGTAAGTTTTTCTGGATTCCTTAAAATCCCACCATTGTTTTTCACTGTTACGATTTTCGGCATAATGTACGGCTAGTCTAAGTACGTCTTCTACACAGGGGTCAACCCAGAAGCCATATAAAATCTCAAGTTTATCGGCAAGCTCACCTCCGTCTTGTCCCTTTAACTCGTTCAATGAAAAATATCCAAGATCCAGCAAACTTTCCGCCATTCTTGGACCAATCGATGGGACAGATTGAAATTCGGCCAGCGCTACAAGGGTTTTTGCCCGCTTTAAGGGCTCATTCAAAATTGAAGCAAGCTTTTCAGACGGAACTTCTGGTATTTCGTCGATTTTCAACTTATGTCGTCTTAAATTTTTTCTTTCCCCATCTGTCAACGGCAGCTTGACGTTCATGAATTCACTTCCTTAACCATCATTCATATGTTCATTTGACAAGCTGTTTCAAATAAGCAATTTCATCTTCGTGCGAATACTGCTCGGAAGACGGTGTTTCCAGAATCATCGGAGTGTCTTTCACAACAGGTGAGGTCATGAATGCCTTCATTTGGCTTACTTTAATGTATCCATTATGGATGTTGGCATGGCGATCTCGGTGGGAATTTGTTTCATACATCGAGTTGTTCAGATGAACGGCTTTTAAATGCTTAAAATAATTGAGTTTTTCACCTTCTGCTTCGACTTCCTCCCAATTTTCGCCGTTCCATAATCCGCTGGCGAAGGCATGACATGTATCAAGACAGAAACCGATTTTTTCCGGCTTCTCAACTAACTGTCGAACCTTTACCAATTCCTCAAATGTCGTGCCTAATTCTCCGCCTTTTCCGGCGGTATTTTCGACCAGTAATAGGCTAGTGCCACTCCATTGTGCGAGCACTTCATTTAAGATATCGATCATTCTTTTGTACCCTTCCAGGGGTTCGCCCTTATATGAGCCGAAATGAACAACCAGGCCAATGGAACCGCAGTTTTCGACGATTTCAAGGTCATTTAAAACGGAATCAATGATTGGTTCCCGGAGTTCCGGCTTTGGCACGGAAAGATTCGTCGGGTACGGGGCGTGTGCAATTGAAG
>DASVCO010000052.1:0-11259 GCA_036381575.1 Caryophanales bacterium | reverse complement strand
TTCCGGTCAAAGAAGTCGCGAAAAGAAGCGGCTTTGCCTATGGCAATTACTTTGCCAGGGTTTTTCGAAAATGGATGCAGACCTCTCCGGACCAGTTCAGGAAAAATTCTATCGATACCCGGACTTGGAGAATTCATATTGACTAAATAGAGGGGATTTATCCGACCTGCATGCATTGGCGGTTAAATCTTCTTTACTGGACCGCTAAAATAAATAAAAGGATTGGATTTCCGAGAAAATCCAATCCTTTTGCCGGTGTATCCCGCATTGATCCTCTTAAATCGGTCAATTTTGATCAAAAATGATCAAGTTCACTTAGAGTTAGTCACAAACGGCCATATTCGATCAAAGTTCATTGGTCCTCCGAACATCTGATTTCACGAAATTAGGTGATAATCGCGCGAAAATCTAATTTATTGCACGAAACTCGCTGACTTTTTCGCGAAACCATCCAATAATCGCACGAAACTTCCACTTAATTGCACGAATGCCCCTCAAGAGCCCTTATTCATCGAAGAACAACCAATACCTTCTTCCCCTTGTTCCACCGGAGTGTTCAAGATTCATTGAAGCCAATATGTTGGTTGCCATGGTTCTGGAAGAAAGCCGCAGGAAATCCCGCAACTGTTGATTGGTAATCTCCGGGCGGATCAGCAGGGCATAATCCCGCAATGCCTCAACATGAGCGGACTTCGAAGAAGCTTCACAAGACGGACAAACCCAAATCCCGTGTGCTCTCTTCATCGCCAGCTTGCCACATTCGGGACAATGGACGCCTTTCAACAGGTCGGCTTCCGCAACCGAATACCGCGCCAGAACATTAGGATCATCAGGGGTATTTTTACGGATGAGGGTTCTTGACAGCTTCCTAAGTTCCTTCTCCGAAAGCTTTTCTTCTTTGTTTTCATGGGTGAAACGCTCAACTTGCGCGAGGAGATCCATGCTGTGGATGACGTTTTCGTATCGTTTGGGGTTTCCCGGGGCGGTCTTAATCACTGTTGAAGAATTAGTGAACACGACTATTGTTTCAATGGGGAGCGGCGGCATTTTGTGTGCTTGCAGCCAATGTTCAAACTGGTTCTTCTGATGTTCCACTTGCAGCAAAGGGTCTTTGAAAGCTACCTCTTGGCCGTCATTTGTCCGGATCAATTGATGGAATTGTTCATCGAAATATACCGTACCGGAGATGTTCTTGGCTTCTATAATTAGAATGTAAAAGGGGGTCAGCAGGATAGTATCCATCTGAAAAAAACGATTGTCACTATCAGCTAGCCGGAGGGAATGGAGAATGTGGAAAGTTTTCTTGGGAAGAAAACTTAATTGGTAATCGAGGGACTGTTCCCCGTGGTATCCGCTCCGGTACCTACCCAGATCATTCTCAATGAACTGTTGTTTTGGGTGGCCGGGCGGCAGCCTTCGGGCTAAAGCCGTCAGCTTACGGATGATGGGCGGCATGGGCCGCTCCTTTTTTATCAAATTTTATCATCTCCTTGTCTTGGATAAGAAAGGTTTCTATAAAAGGGGTAAAGTTCCTGCTTGTGACGCCTGATTTTATAAAAATAAAGACCGGATTACACGAAACTCGAGAGGCATCTCACGAAAAGCAAAATAATCGCACGAACTGAACAGATAATCTCGCGAAAAACAAAGTAATCGCGCGAATCAGACCGATAATTGCACGAATCACCAAAAACCCCGCCCAAAAAGAGGCGGGGGCTGAAAGCCAGGCAGTTATTTTCTCTCATCAACAAGGTCCCTTAAATAAGCCGTCAGGTCGTCCTTTAGGTCATCCCGTTCCAGAGCCAGTTCAATCGTGGTCTTGATCAGGCTGAGCTTGTTCCCCGTGTCATACCGTCTTCCCTCGAAATCACAGGCGTACACCGGCTCTTTTCCCGCCAATTCATTGATGGCGTCCGTCAGTTGGATTTCACCGCCCTCATCGGGCTCCTGCCGTTCCAGAATCGGAAAGATATCCGGTGTCAATATATACCGGCCCATAATCGCCAACCGGGACGGGGCTTCCTCAAGATCAGGCTTCTCCACCAACCTCTTGACTTCGGAAACCCGGTCGTTCAGTTGGTTTCCCGGGGCAATAATCCCGTATTTCTCCACATCCTTCTCTTCAACTTGCTGGACGCCGACTACGGTGGAATTCGTTTGTTCATACACGTCCATCAATTGCTTGATGCAGGGTGTATCTGACCGTACAATATCGTCCCCGAGCAATACGGCAAACGGCTCGTTCCCAATAAATGTCTTCGAGCACGCTGTCGCATGGCCGAGGCCTTTCGCTTCCCCCTGCCGGATGTAATGGACATTCCCCAGCCCGGAAATCGCCCGGACTTCCTCTAAATAATCGGTTTTGTTCCTTTTGCGCAGCTCTTCTTCCAGTTCATAGGATTTATCAAAATGGTCTTCAATCGCCCTTTTGCCCCGGCCTGTAATGATGATCAAGTCTTCAATTCCCGCGGCCACCGCCTCTTCGACAATATACTGAATTGCCGGTTTATCGACGATCGGCAGCATTTCCTTCGGCTGTGCCTTCGTTGCCGGCAGGAGCCGTGTCCCAAGGCCCGCCGCGGGAATAATGGCTTTTTTAATTTCCATTTTGACAACCCCCGTTTTCCATCCCAGTCTATCTCAATGAACAGCCAGGGGCGCCGTCTCAGGCAATCCCCGAAATCCTTTTTAGAAATTCCGTTCTTCGACAGACTGATACAATTCTTCAATCTGTGCCGCAAATGATGCGGAATGCAAGAATTCCTGCGATTCAGCCCCTTCAAGACACAATCGGTACAGCCTCTTGATATCCGAATCTACATCCTCCATGCTCTCCAGTTCTTCGAGAGTCGTCCGGCTGTGCTGAAGGTCCGGGTCGATAAAGCTGTCAAGCTCCTTCTTCAAATCCGCCTCATTTTCCGGCCAGGGCAGCTCAAATGTGTTGGCTACCCGGCGCATGGCTTCCAGGCTGTTTTCCAATAATTCATCATAGTCTATAATAATCCGATTCTCATTATTTGTGCCTCTTAACGCGAGAAGTGTGCGCATTTGCCATTGCCGGATGGCCCGACCCTCTTTGCGGTTATAGGCCTCCTGATACGATGCGGCCACGTCAATCGGATTCCTCACCATGATAATGTAGTTGGTTGAAACACTAAGATCCCGCAAGATTTCCTTCCACACGGCAAGGCTCTCCGTTGTCCGCGGATCCTTCCAGCCCCAAAGGTCCTTGCCCAGGAATTGATCTTCGATCAATGCCCTCAGCTCCTGTTTCATCGGCTGGATGCTCTCCTTGTCTTCCCATCCATCCGGAAACGGCCGCTTTCCAAGCTCTGACTTGATTTGCTTGTGGATGCTAACAATTTCTTTGTTTTCCCAGAAGCCTTTCGGATTCGTCCGGTTCTCCTTTACGAAATCCGAGCCGATGTCCACGCCAAGAAAGCTGATGGCGCGTGTCACCATCGAGGTCCCGCACCTGCCCGAGCCCAGTATCCCAATCGCTTTACTCGTTCGCTTCGTTGATTTGCTCTTACTAGAGAAGATTTTCTTCAGTATTGAACTCATCGTGAATGGCACCTCTTTCCCTGTCGATTGTCAGTTAGACCTGTTCGTAAAAGGGATTTCCGAACAGGTCGTAAACTTCCCGAATCTTGGAGATTTGCTCTTCGGAAAGCAGCTTTTTATACTTCTGAATTTCCTCACTCGCCACTCTTTTCGCTTTGAACCCTTTGCCGGGTTCGTTGGCATCCATGATATATTTCTTCACTTCCTTCGTCCACTTTAAACCAAGTTGTCCATATAGCCGCTTAAATTCCTGAACCGGGTTTTCACATAATTCCTCATGACGAAGCAAGATCCAATTCGGATGGCTTTCCAGCTGTTTCTCAAGCACAGAATAGATCCCTCCGATTTGGGCGGCCATTTCCTCAATCACATCAGTTCGCGCCTCTAATTCCGGCATAATCCCCTTAAAGTAATCGTTGACTAATTCCTCCTGGGAGAAGATATTCCGCGCCGAGTCGGGAAATTTAAGCTTTAAATAACTTGAGATCACATTAGCAGGGTGACGAATAATCACAACCTGATGGTAATCGAATTGTCCTTCCAACCAATCCAGAGCCAGAAGGTTATAGATTGATTTGATAAAAAGCCTTTTATTTGGAGGTTTGACCTTATGGTCTATTCTTTTTTTCAACGTCTTGTCTTTGTCTTTTTCATGAGTGAATTTGAAAAAGGAATCGTGCACTTCACCGCTTTTCTTACCGAGCGTTTCTTCTATATCATAGGCGTTAACCTCATACTTGCTCGGAAACATCTCCGAATAAGTATGGTTTTTGAACAGATCTTTCCACAATTTATGATACAAAGGGGCTTGCTGGCCCTTCTTCAAATAAGGATACCGGTGAACCTCGTCTTTCAACAACAAGGTTTTCAAATACAGCCGTTCATTATCCGGTTCATGCATGTAAAAGACGTCGTTGGCTTGCTTCAGTACGTCCGAAGTCCACGTTGTCCCGCTGCGGGGAAGCCCGCTCAGCATAATGGGTTTCTTGCCATCCATGAGTAAAGTACCACCCTTCTCTTAATCCCTTGAAATGTGCCATAGTGAAATCAAGCTAAAGACGGATAGAATGGAGCCCACTTACCGCCCTGTAAGTATAGCACAATACGAATATATATGATGTTTCTCAAGAAAGAAGCATCGGTCCCGCTTGAACCCAACCTCTGATTTCTATACATTTAAACTAACGACTATAGAATTTCGCAAATCAAGCTGGCTTTGTTTATGTCGGTTATAGAAAACTTGTTTTGACGCCGAAATGGGTTTCATGCACGGAAACCCGATAGAGAAACAAAAAAGTAAAAAAATAGTGCGTGGCAACCTCAGTGTGGATATACCCACAAATGCATTTTTAATAAAAAAATTCCTTATCCCGAGGAGGAGCTATATGGCCAAGATCAGTACAATTATCGCTGTATATAATGTTGAAGATTACCTGGAAGAATGCTTGCAATGTTTATTGAATCAAACCTATCCCGTCCATGAAATCATCGCCGTTGACGACGGTTCCACAGATTCCAGCGGAAAAATCCTCGATCGCCTGGCGGATCAGAATGAAAAAATTCGTGTCATCCATCAGGAAAATACCGGCGGGCCCGGTGCCCCAAGAAACAGAGGCCTGGAAGTGGCGACCGGGGATCACATCCATTTCATGGACCCTGATGATTTGCTCGATCCAAACTATTATGAGGCGATGGCTGAAAGCATTCAGAAATCCGACCCGGAAATCGTAGTGTCCGCCATGTTGAAATTCAACAGCAAGAAAAGCTGGAGTCCGCCGACCTTCAGGAAGCTGTCCCTGTTTTCACGTAACCGGTTGACGACCTTGTTGAAGTTTCCGGATCTGATCCAAAACTTGTCTTCAACCAACAAGGTGTTTAAACAGAGTTTCCTTAAAGATAACGGGCTTTTCTTCCTGGAAGGAGGCGCTTCCGAAGAAATCCATTTTACCAGCTGTTGTCTTTATTCGGCAAAAAAAATTGCTATTAATAAGGAAGCGACTTATTATTGGCGGCGGCGCGAGGGCGGCGACAATCCTTCCGTGACGCAACAAAAGGCCCAGTTCAAATCCGTGCTGGACAGGCTCAACAGCCATAAAACGATTGACCGTTATTTAGAAGAACATCGATTGATTAAGCATCGATATGTAAAAGACGCCCGGGCAATCCTGGATTTCACCAGGCACGGGAACCTGCTGTTCGAGTTTGATCCGGAAGATCGGGAGCGCTTCTTCGAGGAAGTCAACGGCTATCTGGATACGATAGATCCCAAAGCATATAATTACGTCCCGCATTATGCGAAGAAGTATTACTTATCCCGGTTGTTCTTTCTGAGAAATCGGCTCGAATACGAGCTTGTGGCTTCCGGGAAGAAAGAATTTGGGGTCCTGCCTGCCTACACTGAGAAAAAAGGCGGGAAAACCCAGGTGTATTACGATTTAAGCTATTTAAAAAAGGAATTCGGCAAAGATCCGCTTTTTTACGATCATTTAGGAGTCCCAGGCGCCCATGTGGCAGGCCAGGCCTTCTTGCAAAAGGGCGTGCTTGGTGAGGATACGTTGACGTTGGAAGGCCATGGCTATATCGATTATCTCAATGTCGATTCCCGTGACCAGGTCCAAATGGAAGTGACTCTCCGAAAAAGGGGCAGCCAAGAAGAAGTGCATTACCCGGTAACACTGCGGCCAAGTGTGGAAATGAGCAATGTCATCCGCCACAACTACAGCAAATTCTTCGCAGAAATCCCGTTTGACGGGGAAATAAAAGAATGGCTCTCCGCGAAAAAAACAATCGATATCCGGGTTTCTGTTACCATTGACGGGTTCCACGAGGTCCCCCGGCTTAGCTCGCTGGGAGAAGATCACCTCCTCCCGGAAACGATACTATGGAACACTTCCTCTACAGGAGAGCTGTACACGACCAACAAAGGAAATATCTCCATTAAACCCATATAAAAAGAGGCTCGCTAAATATAGCGAGCTTCTTTGCTTTCGGACGCAATAGCTTCAATTGCACCAACCGGCACCAAAACCGGAAGGCCCGCCGCCCCTACACAATTTCGCTGTAAGCCTCATGCTTTTGGCGACGCAAAGCGTCCTGCTTGTATCTTTTTTTTTCAGCCTTCGACATCTTTCGAAATTCCTTCACAAATCTGCGATACTGCGGCATGATTTCGTCGATCGGGCCATATGCCCTCACTTTGCCGTATTCAAGCCAAATGACCTTCTCGCAGAATTTCTTCATTTGCCCGAGCGCGTGGCTGACGAAGAAAATCGTCTTCCCCTGCTTTTTGAATTCGTTCATCTTCTCCAGGCATTTGTCCGTAAACGTCTGGTCCCCGACCGACAACGCCTCGTCAATGACGAGAATGTCGGGGTCAATGTTGATGGAAATCGCAAACCCCAGCCGGGCTTTCATCCCGCTGGAGTACGTCTTCACCGGCTGGTCAATGAAATCTTCAATCTCCGAAAACTCAATGATCCCCGGCTCAAGCTGCTCAATCTTCTCCTTGTCGAAGCCGAGCATCAGGCATTTCATTTCAATGTTTTCGCGCCCGGTCAGTTTCCCGTCCAGGCCGGCCTTCACGGCGATCATCGAGGCTTCGCCGTTCCGTTGAATCGTACCGGACGTCGGCGGGATGAGGCCCGCGATGATATTGGACAGCGTCGATTTCCCCGAGCCGTTCACTCCGACAACTCCGATAACGTCGCCGTCTTGAGCTTCGAAGCTCACATCGCGTAAGGCATAGAAATCCTGGCCGTAGTCTTTCCGGAACATCAGGTCGCACAACTTCTCGCGACTTCCGTTGTACATTTTATATTTTTTGCTGATCTCTTCTAGAATCACGGATTTCGCCATGGTTTCTCACACCTATCCATGTTAATCAAATTCGTCTTAGCGAATTTGTGCCCACAGGAAGCGGGTTGCTCAAACGTTGCCGCTAGACGCGGCACTCTTAGTCTGAGTTCCTCTGCTGAACAAAGTTAGATAAATTCCACAAAACGGGTTCTGAACTTCATATGCAGCATCGAGCCGAACACAAGAAAGAGCAGCACGACGAGCCAGAAGTACATCGTATATTGCGCATGTTCAGCAAAGTACCACGATGTCCCCAATAAGGAACTGCGGTAGCCTTCCACGATATAATATAGCGGGTTCAGCTTCATAATCGTGCCCACAAATTCAGGCAAGTCTTTATTTGTTTCCGGTGTCCACAGAATCGGGGACAGATACAGAAGCATCCGCATCGTCGACGAAATGAACATCTGGATATCACGAACGACCGTCGTCAAAGTCGAAGTCAGCAGGCAGACGGAAACCAGCAAAGCTAATGTCGCAAAGATATAATACGGCAGCTGCAATAGGTAAAGGGAAACCGTAAACCCGAAAAATTGTAAAATAATAAGAATGATTGCAAGAAGCATCAAATGCGAATAAAACTTCGACAAAATGACGTACGTCGGGATTGCACTCATCGGAAAATTCATCTTAGAGATCATCTTCACCCGTTTATAGATAGCCTTCGAACCGTTGTCGAGAGCTGAGTGAAAGAAGAACCAGACGACAATGCCGGCAAGCAGCCACGGCAAATATTCGATTCCGTTGACCTCGTCGCGGCCGCGAATGCCGAAACCGAACACAACCCAATAGATCCCGATCAGGATCATCGGCTTGATAACTTCCCAGAGTATGCCGAGATAATTGTTGCTGTTGTCGCTTTTCACCTCGAACATCGACAGGCGCCTGATCAAATAGAAGTTCTTAAATTGTTCTCTGACAATCGTGAACATAGCGTTCATTATTTCCAATCTCCTTTTTTACACGGTATGAAAGTATAAGATTTGGATGATCTTATTTTAACGAAACCGTATAAGCGCAACTAGGCCTATTTACACCAAAGAATTGGCGTAAGCCAAGTTTTCTTTAGAAAACGAGATCTACAACCCGGCGGGTCGACTCCCCGCATTCCAGGTAACAAAATCTGTCGTAAAATTTCTTGAAAGCGGCGGGTACTTCGTAGCCTTCGGCCTCAAACCTCTTGACGGCTTCAATCACGCCGTCAGTCGTTTTCACGAGCGGACCCGGGGCCTGGGTTTCAATGTCGAAATAGAACCCGCGCAATTCATCGCGATAACGTTCAATGTCATAAGCAAAGAAAATAATCGGCCGGTGCAGATTGGCATAATCGAAGAACACCGACGAGTAATCGGTCACCAACAAGTCCGAAACAAGATACAGGTCACTTACATCTTCTTTCCGGGAAAAGTCATAGACAAACCCGTTAAATTGGCTCAAATCATATTGTTGATGAACGAGATAGTGCATTCTCAGAATGACCACATATCGGTCACCGAAAGCTTCCTGCATTTTCTTCAAATCGAGTGTCAAATCAAATCTATAATGCCCTTTCCAGTAGAACTGGTCATCCCTCCACGTCGGCGCGTACAAAATCACTTTCTTATCCTTCGGAATCCCGAATTTCTCCTTCAATTGCCGGATCTTCCGCGGATTGTTGTTGGTGTACAGATAGTCATTGCGCGGATAACCCGACTCAATCACAGGCCGGTCAAACCGGAACGCGCGCCTGAAGACTTCCGTTGAATAAGCGTTCGGCGAAATGAGATAATCCCATGTGCTCGTTTCCCGATGGAAGTTCTTCTTATACCTCTCCGTATTTGTCGCCGGCATATGGACTTCGCCCATATCTCCCGCCAGCTTCTTAAGCGGCGTACCGTGCCACGTTTGCAAATAAGTCGTATGCTTCGGCTTCGGCATAAACGGCGGCATTCGGCTGTTAAACACCCAATAAGAAGCCGAGAAAATCAGGAAGAACCACCTTGGCGAAAACCGGATCGTATAGGGAATATTATTTTCCTTGAAAAATTCGGTATACCTCGGATCGACACTCCAATACATCTGCAGATCAGAGCGATGGTCCAATAAATATTCGTAAATCGCTCTCGGATTACAGCTGTATTGTTTGCCGAAGAAACTTTCGAAAATGACGATTTTCTTATCGGCCGCCGAATTCTCCTTCATATTTGTGATGTTTTCTTTCAGGCGCAGCAACAGCTTTCGGCTCCGCCACAGTTCTGTATAATTCGTACCTGCGGCCATCAGGGCTTTGGCCCTGGAAGTTATCATTTTTCGCAAGCGATAACCTTGAGATAACCACGTAATCATAAGGCTCCTCCAATACCTGTCCAACATCACTATTCAAGCGATTGAACACATCTTATACAGGGCGGTCGTCCCGAAAGACTCTTTCAACAACCCTACGAGACGATTCCCCGCATTCCAAATAACAAAACCGATTATAAAATGATTCGAACGCTTGAGGCAAGGCAAATTGTTTAGCCTCGAAGTGCTCAACGGCTTCAATCACCCCATCCGTCGTTTTCACGAGCGGACCCGGCGCCTGATCCTCGATATCAAAGTAAAAGCCGCGCAGCGTGTCGCGGTAACGGTCGATATCATAAACGTAGAAAATAATCGGCCTTTTCAGGTTGGCGTAATCGAAAAACACCGACGAATAATCCGTAATCAATAAATCGGAAATCAGATAAAGGTCTCGGATGTCCTCATACTTCGAATGGTCATACGCGAACCCTTCATACGGTGTCAAATCGAAATTCTCCGCCACAAGGTAATGCATTCTCAGAATCACAACATATTCATCCCCAAGTTTCTCACGCATCAATTTCAAGTCGAGATCAAGGTCGAACTTGTAACGGCCTTTCCCGTGAAACTGATCATCGCGCCACGTCGGGGCATACAGGATCACCTTCTTATCCAAAGGGATGCCGCACTCTTCCTTCAACCGGTCGATGGCCTCCCGGTTATTGTTGTGAAACAGATAGTCATTTCTTGGATAGCCTGATTCTATCATTATTTGGTCGAACTGGAAAGCCCTCCAGAAGATCACGCTCGAATACGCGTTTGGCGAGATCAGGTAATCCCACTTTCTGGTTTCTTTCAGAAAGTTTTTCTTATACTTTTGTGTGTTTGTACCCGGCATGTGGACCTGCTCCATATCAGCGGCCAATTTTTTCAATGGCGTGCCATGCCAGGTTTGCAAGTATTCCGTGTGTTTCGGCTTCGGGATCCACGCCGGCATCCGGCTGTTGATCACCCAATAGCGTGCTCTTGGCATCAACCACAGCCACTTCAGGGAAAATCTCCTGATATACGGAATGTCCCGTTTCTCGAAAGGCTCCTTGAACTTGCCATTGATACTCCAATACATCTTGTATTCAGGATGATATTCCTTCATATACTCATAGATCGCTCTCGGATTGCAACTATACTGTTTCCCCGAGAAGCTTTCGAAGATGACGAGATTCTTCTTCACGGGCAGTTTGCCCATTGCCCGGAACATCAGCTTGTAGCCCTTCGTGAATTTGGAGCTGCCCTTGAAACGGATCCACTGCCATTTCACCTTCGAAACCATTTCCTTCATCACACCGTATTCGGAAACGGAAAACATCAAGGTCATGTCTTTTTTATTCTTGATCCTGTACTTTTTGCGGCCTTTTTCCGTTTTGGTAACCGACGCTTCCGATAGCGGCGCCTCCGCATATTTTATTTCCAATTCATCACTTTGTGCCTGAGCGTCGTCCAATTCCAGCTCCGCATACAGGGCCAACGGATCCAGCCCGGTCGGGAACCATTCCTCTTTCTCCAGATCCAGATCCACGC
>DASVCO010000051.1:0-3519 GCA_036381575.1 Caryophanales bacterium | reverse complement strand
CTGACCAGGGATTATGAAGCCGAACAAATTAAGGTATTCGGCGAAATGGCGAAAAAAGGGCTGATTTATAAGGATAAAAAGTCGATCTATTGGTCGCCGTCTTCCGAGTCAGCACTTGCGGAAGCCGAAATCGAATACAATGACTTGCGGTCACCTTCCATCTATGTTGATTTCGCTGTCAAAGACGGCAGGGGAGCATTGGATGGCGGTGAAAAGATTGTCATCTGGACAACAACCCCATGGACAATTCCGGCGAATACAGGAATCGCTGTTCATCCTGATTTTGAATATAGCGTCGTTGCGGTCGGCGATGAGAAATACGTTGTTGCGGCGGAATTGCTTGAGGATCTGCAGGATAAGCTGGAGTGGGAGAATGCCCAGGTTGTCAAAACGGTTAAAGGGCAGGATCTTGAAAATGTTACAGCTCAACATCCTTTGTATGATCGTGATTCCCTTGTTATTTTAGGCGATCATGTTACATTGGATGCCGGAACAGGCGCAGTGCATACCGCACCTGGACACGGAGCAGACGACTTCATCATCGGCAAAAAATACGGCCTTGATATTTTGTGCCCGGTCGATGAAAAAGGCGTCATGACTGACGGAGCTCCTGGCTTTTCCGGTTTGTTTTACGACAAAGCCAATAAACCGATTACGGAAAAACTGGATGAAGCCGGCGCGCTTCAGAAATTGGAGTTCATCACTCACTCGTATCCGCACGATTGGCGGACGAAAAAACCGGTCATTTTCCGAGCTACCGAGCAGTGGTTTGCCTCAATCCGTGATATTCGGGAGAAGATTTTACAAGCGATTAAGGATGTGAGCTGGCATCCTTCATGGGGGGAAATCCGCCTTCACAATATGGTTAAGGACCGGGAAGATTGGTGCATTTCCAGGCAACGTGTGTGGGGAGTACCGATTCCGGCGTTTTATGGTGAAGATGGTGAACCGATTATGACGGACGAAACGATCAATCATGTATCGGAATTGTTCCGTGAACATGGATCAAATATTTGGTTTGAATGGGATGCCCAAGACCTTTTACCCGAAGGTTTTACTTCAGAGCACAGCCCGAACGGGGAATTCCGAAAAGAAGAAGACATTATGGATGTGTGGTTTGATTCAGGTTCCTCTCACCAATCTGTCCTTATGCAGCGTGACGATTTACGGCGTCCGGCCGACATTTATTTGGAAGGATCCGATCAATACCGTGGATGGTTCAATTCTTCGCTATCGACTGCCGTAGCTGTAACAGGAAAAGCGCCGTACAAGGAAATTGTCAGCCACGGGTTTGCGCTTGATGGTGAAGGGAAAAAAATGAGCAAGTCGGTCGGAAATGTTATCGACCCGATTAAGGTCATGAAACAACTTGGCGCTGACATTATTCGCCTTTGGGTGTCTTCCGTCGATTATCAAGGGGATGCGCGCGTTTCCAATGAAATTTTGAAGCAGGTTGCGGAAACATATCGAAAAATCCGTAACACCCTTCGTTTTATGCTTGGAAATCTGCATGATTTCGATCCAGCCAGAGATACAGTTGCTTCCGAGGATTTGTCGGAATTTGATCGTTACATGCTTGTGAACTTAAACGGGTTGGTTGAAAAAGTAAAAAAAGGTTACGGGGAATACCAATTTTCTACAGTGTATAACGCTGTACACAATTATTGTACGATTGAGCTCAGTTCTCTATACCTCGATGTAGCCAAGGACATGTTGTACACGAAGCCGGAAAACGACCAAAGGCGCCGGGCCGTACAAACTGTTATTTATAAAACGGTTGTGGCCTTGACGAAACTTGTGGCACCGGTCATTCCGCACACGGCCGACGAAGTATGGAATTACATTCCGGGTGTCACGGAAGAAAGTGTTCATTTGACTGATATGCCGGAAACGACTGAAGTCACGGATGCTGATGCTGTCAAAGAAAAATGGGACCGGTTTGTGGATGTTCGTGACGAGGTGTTGAAGGCGCTTGAAGAAGCTCGTAACGAAAAGGTGATTGGCAAATCACTTGAAGCATCCATTACTTTATATCCGAATAAGCCGACTCGAGAGTTGCTTAATGATATTCAAGGCCTTGAAAAACTGTTTATCGTCTCACAGGCCGAGGTTGGAGATGAAAAGGATAAGGCTCCATCTGAAGCCAGGCAATATGATCATACCGCTGTGGCCGTTCAGCCAGCTGAAGGTGAAACTTGTGACCGTTGTTGGCACGTAAGGCCCTCTGTAGGAAGCGATTCGGATCATCCGAAACTTTGCGGCGAATGCGCCGACATTGTGAAAAAATATTACTAAAAACAATCAGAATCAGTCAAAAACAATCATTTTCGATCAAATACGATCAAATACGATCAAGAATGATCAAAAATGATCAAAAATGATCAAATCACAAGCACTCGGGCTTATCTTTTAAGCTCGGGTGCTTTTTAAACGTGGAAAATCATAACGTGGCTAACTTGCTGTTGACCGGTAAAACTAAAGGTACAGTGTCAGACAGGAAGGAGGTCATTTCATGGATCCGTATGAGGAGATTAAGCAGGATCTTCTGGAACGTAAAGAGGAATCGGAACATCGATTAAAGGCAAACGCCGAATTCGGGCTGGACATTCCGCTGGCTTCATCGCAATCATCAGGTGAATTATCCCAATATGACAATCATCCCGCCGATTCCGGAACCGCGGTATTCGAGCGGGAAAAAGACTTTGCCCTGCGCCAGCAGGTTGAGGAGGAACTTCGAGATGTCGAATATGCCTTAAGTAAAATGGAAAATGGCACTTACGGCATTTGCGAAACGACAGGCAAACCGATTCCATTGGAACGGCTCCAGGCTATTCCAACCGCGAGAACGGCCTTAGAGGCGACACCGAGTATGGTTTCCGACTATCGTCCGGTGGAAGAAGATGTTTTGCGCAGAATGGAAAGAGAATATTATACGGGCAGTGACGAAACCGAGTATAATGAGCAAAATGCGTATCAACAGGTTGCGCGTTTTAATGAAACAGATATGACGTACGAAGGTTCTTCGTTGATTGACAATGAGGATGGCATGGGATACGTAACACCAATTGAGGCTATAGCATCTACGGGAATTGCAGGGTATGAAGGTGACGATAATATTCACTTTGAAAGAAACATTCAATATGATCAGTGGATGAATCAGGAAAATCTGAATGAAGATGACGATCATTTGGAGGATCCTTAGGAGGAAATTTGAATTTTTCAAGGCGGGTCGCTCGGCAGCGGCCCTTTTTTTGTTCTTCTTTGGCGGCTATGGTAAAATTCAGGTATTGAATTCATCATTACTGGAGGAACGAATGTGCGATATTACCTTATAGCTGCCGGGATTATTATTCTTGATCAGCTGACGAAATGGCTTGTTGCTCTTAAGATGGCAATAGGGGAAAGCATTCCGGTTTGGGATGGCGTGGTTTCCATTACCTCGCATCGTAACCGTGGTGCGGCCTTTGGCATCTTGCAGGGGCAAATGTGGTTATTTTATGTGATTACAGTTATTGTTGT
>DASVCO010000050.1:0-14430 GCA_036381575.1 Caryophanales bacterium | reverse complement strand
TCCGAATACCGGGGAAGTTTTGGGGATGTCGAGCCGTCCAACCTTCAATCCTGAGAACTATCAGGACGTTCCGGCTGAGGTTTATAATCGCAATTTGCCTGTCTGGAAGACTCATGAGCCGGGGTCAACTTTCAAGATTATTACTCTTTCCGCCGCTCTTAACGAAGGAATCGTTAACCTGAAGAATGATCATTTCTATGATCCCGGGTATATTGATGTGAATGGAACCGATTTGCATTGCTGGAAGCGTGGGGGCCATGGTTCGGAAACCTATATGGAAGTAGTGCAGAACTCTTGTAACCCCGGATTTGTGAAATTGGGCTTAAGACTCGGGAAAGAAAAGTTGTTTTCTTACATTAAGAAGTTTGGATTTGGGGAGAAAACCGGTATTGATTTGCAGGGGGAAGGCAAGGGGATTCTGTTTGGAGAGGATGCCAAGCCGCTTGAAGTTGCAACTACTGCATTCGGGCAAGGGGTTTCGGTGACACCTATCCAGCAGGTGATGGCAGTAGCCGCTGCTATCAATGGAGGATATCTTTATGAACCTTATATCGCCAAGGCCTGGGTGAATCCGGTAACGGGTGATGTTATACAACGGAACACCCCTCATTTAAGGCGCCGTGTGGTTTCCGAGGAAACCTCGAAGAAAGTTCGCCATGCGCTTGAATCCGTTGTAGCAAAGGGAACAGGCCGCGGGGCGTTCCACGAGGGCTGGCGAATAGGCGGGAAAACCGGTACAGCGCAAAAAGCGGAAAACGGAGTCTATTTGCAGAACAATTACATCCTGTCTTTCATCGGATTCGCTCCCGCCGATGATCCGCAAATTCTCGTCTATATTGCTATTGACAATGCGAAGAATGCTCCTCAATTCGGTGGGCAGGTTGCCGCTCCGATCGCTGGGAACATTATTGCTGACAGCCTTCGTGTGATGGGGGTTAAGAAACGAAAGAATCAACTTGAATTTGAGTCGCGATGGACGGATCCCGTTATGGTCAAGGTGCCAAAACTGGTAGGATTGACTAGAAAAGACTTGCATAATTCATTGTTCAGCGGCCTTTCAATCGAGGCGGAAGGCAAAGGAAACGTTGTAATCGCCCAATCTCCGAAAGCCGGTGTTAAATTAGAGAAAGGATCGACGATACGCATTTACTTTAGTGATAAAGGTGACAAATCAAAGAAAGAAGATTAAAATGGGGAAAGGATTTATGTGGAACGGGGCCAAGCATAACAAGCTTGGCTTGTTTCAGCGTCGTCAGGAAAGGAGCGGGATAGTATGCAACTGAAAACATTACTTCAATCTTTAATTGCTTGCGAGGCGGACTTCCCCGATAATCCGTCCGTGACATCAGTGGAAACCGATTCCCGTCATGTGGGGGAGGGCAGCTTATTTATATGTATCAGGGGAAGCCATTTCGACGGGCACAAATTTGTTGACCAGGTTGCTGAAAGCGGAGCTGTCGCAATAGTGGCCGATCATCCCGTTGAAGCTTCAATTCCGGTGGTGATTGTGCCGGATACACGCAGGGCATCTGCTGTACTTGCCGATGCATTCTACGGACAACCAACGAAACAGCTACATTTGGTCGGGGTGACCGGAACCAATGGAAAAACGACAACCACGCATTTGATTGAAAAGATCTTTACGGACGCCGGGCGAAAAACTGGATTAATCGGGACGATCGGAATGACCATTTCCGGGAAACCGTTGAAACTTCAGTCTACAACTCCCACAACTCCTGAGGCTGTTACCTTGCAACAAGGATTCTCGGAAATGATTTCCGAAAATGTTGATACGGCCGTAATGGAGGTTTCCTCCCACGCACTGGATCTGGGGCGGGTCCATGGATGTGATTTTAACGTGGCAGTTTTCACTAATTTGTCGCAGGATCACCTTGAATATCATTCGACGATGGAAGATTACTTCCGGGCAAAAAGTCTTCTTTTTTCACAATTGGGCAATACATATGATAGAAACAAAGTAAATGCAGCGGTTATCAATGCAGATGATAAACGAGCGGATGAGTTGAAAAAGGTTACGGCTGCCCAGGTGATTACCTATGGTATAGAACGGGAAGCCGATGTACGCGCGGAAGAAGTTGAACTTTCTGAAAAGGGAACACGCTTTTCACTTGTTTCCCCGTTCGGCCATACAAACATTCAATTGAAGTTGATAGGCCTGTTTAACGTATATAATGCGCTTGCAGCGGCAACGGCTTCCTTGTTATCAGGACTTCCTTTGTCCCAGGTGAAGGCAAGCCTTGAAGAGGCGGGCGGCGTTCCTGGCCGCTTTGAGGTTATCGATGAGGGCCAGCCCTTCACAGTAATCGTTGATTACGCACACACACCAGACAGTCTTGAAAATGTTCTGGCCACTGTAAGGCAATTTGCCAAGGGCCGTATATTTGCCGTTATAGGGTGCGGAGGGGATCGCGACCGTACAAAGCGCCCGCTCATGGCCCAAAAAGCGGTGGAATACGCGGATATTTCCGTGTTCACTTCGGATAATCCCCGTAGTGAGGAACCGGAGGAAATTATTCGTGACATGGAAAACGGAGTAAAGGGAGAAAGCTTTGTTTCGATTCCCGATCGCGCGGAAGCGATTCATTATGCAGTCGAAGAAGCTTATCCCGGCGACATTATTGTTATTGCCGGGAAAGGCCATGAAACGTATCAAATTCTTGGCGACCGTGTGATTGACTTTGACGATCGTGAAACAGCACGGGAAGCCATCAAAAAGATTCTGATGAAATAACCGGTGAAATATATTACGGAAATGTAAATCGGAGTGCTGCCCTCTGCGTTTCTTCCGATTTCCTACTTCCAGAATTGAGGAGTTCATCCTTATGAAATGGACACGAAATGAATTGCTGGAGCTATTTCCATCTCATCACGGCGATGTGACATCTGTCAGCGCGGTGACGGAAATATTCACGGATAGTCGAAAACATTCGAAGAACGGACTGTTTATACCGATTGCAGGCGAACGTTTTGACGGTCATGAGTTTCTGGCGCAAGCCATCGAACGGGGGGCAACTGCTGCATTATGGCAAATCAATCGACCGAGGCCAGAGCATATTCCCAGTGATTTTCCCTTGTTGCTCGTTGATAATACGGTAGAAGGCTTACAGCGGCTGGCCAAAGATCATCTGAGAAAGGTGTCCCCGTTTGTTGCAGCTGTCACCGGAAGCAATGGAAAAACGACTACAAAAGATATCATTGAGGCTGTCTTAAGTCAGCGGTACCGTACTCACAAAACAGAGGGGAATTTCAATAACCATATTGGTTTGCCTTTGACCTTGTTGGCTATGCCAGAAGATTGTGAAGCAGTTATTCTTGAAATGGGAATGAACCATTTTGGTGAAATATCCGCCTTGAGCCTTTTGGCAGAACCAGATGCAGCAGTCATAACTAATATAGGTGAATCGCATATTGAATTCCTTGGAAGCCGCGAGGGAATAGCGAAAGCCAAGATGGAGATTGTTGAGGGGCTAAAGCCCGCCGGGAAAGTAATATATGACGGAGATGAGCCTTTACTGGCCCCGTTAAAGGAGTTTTCTTCGGTTTCTTGTGGCTATTTGGAAGGAAACCATATACAGATCACCTCAGTGGAAGCAATGGAATCCGGATTGGAATTTTCTTTGCGTGGTGAGGAAACTCAATATCTAATTCCGATGCTAGGGAAACATAATGTGAAAAATGCATCATTTGCAATTGCTGTGGCCCGTGAACTAGGCTTGTCCGATAGTGAGGTATCAAACGCTTTAAAGCATTTATCGATTACGAAAATGCGATTTGAGCAGTTGGAAGGGCAAAACGGTGCGCTGTTGATCAATGATGCATACAACGCCAGTCCAACATCAATGAAGGCGGCTATTGAAGCCATTCGTGATTTGAAGGGTTATGCCCGCAAGGTGTTAGTGCTCGGTGACATGTATGAATTGGGAATGAATGAAAAAGCATTTCATGAAAGTGTTGCGGAGGTTATTAAACCGCCGATTACAGATGTGATGACAGTGGGCGGCCGAGCTCGCTGGATTGCACAGGCGATCAATTGTGATTCCATAAGGGTCTCCTCTTACGATAGTAAAGAAGAAGTCTTTACAGCCGTTAAGGCATTAATGGCTCCGGATACAATTGCTTTGTTTAAAGCATCACGAGGGGTTGGGCTGGAAACTGTTGTGAATCAATTGACCAATAAAGAATAATCATGTGCCCGATTTTCATTCCGGGTAGACACGTGGGCGTTTTGGAACGGGAGGAGTTCAGAAGATGTTTGGCAAGGTTCTCATTATAACCATTCTTGCTTCGTTTTTAATAGCGGTTTTGTTATCGCCGATGGTCATTCCAATCTTGAGAAGGCTGAAATTCGGCCAGTTTATCCGTGAGGAGGGACCGAAATCCCATCAGAAGAAATCAGGGACCCCTACCATGGGCGGCCTGATCATCATTACCTCATTGTTGATAACAGTGGTTGTTGTCAGTTTGCAATATGCAAACTTGTCTTTGGAGTTATTTCTATTGTTATTTGTGACTGTCGCTTTTGGTGTTCTCGGTTTTCTTGATGATTACATCAAAGTGACGAAGAAACGAAATCTTGGTCTGACTTCCAAACAAAAGCTGTTAGGTCAGTTAATCGTAGCTGCAGTTTTCTATTTAGGAATGGTTAAAGCGAATGTCGCGACCACAGTCTCGATTCCGGGAACGGATCTGGTCTACGATTTGCATTCATTTTATTTTCTTCTTGTGATTTTTATGCTAATTGGTGCTTCTAACGGAACGAATTTAACGGATGGAGTTGATGGGTTGCTTCCCGGTACCGCTGCCATTGCATTTGGTGCCTACTCTGTTTTGGCATGGAACTCACTTGATCTGGATGTCGCGATTTTTGCTTCAGCCGTTGTCGGGGCGGTGCTTGGTTTTCTTGTTTTCAATGCTCATCCTGCGAAAGTGATTATGGGGGATACGGGTTCGCTTGCCCTGGGCGGGGGAATAGCGGCTTTGGCTATCTTGACGAAAATGGAAATTATTTTGATCATCATTGGCGGCATATTCGTCATTGAAACCCTTTCTGTCATCATTCAGGTGATTTCATTTAAAACGACGGGAAGACGGGTATTTAAAATGAGCCCGCTGCATCATCACTACGATTTATCGGGATGGTCGGAATGGCGGATTGTTGTGACATTCTGGCTCGTCGGATTTCTGTTTGCGGCGTTGGGAATTTACATTGAGGTGTGGATCTAGTTTGAAAAACGTCGAATCATTCCAAGGAAAAAAATGTCTTGTGCTCGGGTTGGCGAAGAGCGGATTTGCTGCGGCACTTTTGTTGAAGCGGCTGGGAGCGGAAGTCGTCGTCAATGATCAAAAAGAGCTTGATCATGATCCCGGAGCCGAGGAATTAAGGGCTGCAGGGGTCGAGGTGATTGGCGGGGGCCATCCTCCGGATTTGCTGGAAAGATCTTTTGATTTAATGGTGAAAAATCCGGGTATTCCGTATCACAATCCGGTTGTGGAGAAAGCTTTGCAAAGCGGGATTTCTGTTGTCACAGAACCGGAAATAGCAGGAATCATTTCCCCGGCTCCGTTTATTGCCATTACCGGCTCGAATGGAAAAACAACGACCACCACTTTAATTGGTGAAATGTTGAAAGAGGGCGGGAAGAAACCGCTTGTGGCGGGTAATATTGGGACTGTTGTAAGTGATGTGGCCGCTGAAGCCGATCCTGAAAATGTTATTGTGGTTGAATTATCGAGCTTTCAGTTGCTAGGAACAGAAGCTTTCCACCCGCACATCGCTGTATTTTTGAATTTGGTTGATGCTCATCTTGATTATCACGGCACACGTGAACAGTATGCCGAAGCTAAGGCAAAGATTTTCGCGAATCAGACTGCAGATGACTATGCCGTAGTTAATGCCGAAGATTCCGATGTTCTCAATCTGGCGCAAAGGACAGAGGCGAAACAAATCCCTTTCTCAGTCCATCAGCCTCTTGAAGAGGGAGCTTGCATTAAGGAGGGATTGGTGTGCTTTGGCGAAGAAAGGATTATAGCTGTTGAGGACATCGTGCTCCCCGGAAAGCACACCCTTGAGGATGTGTTAGCCGCTGTTGCAGTGTCCAAATTGTACGGTGTGGGAAATGAAGCTATTGCATCGGTATTAAGGAGATTTAAAGGTGTCCGTCATCGTTTGCAGTTTGTTGAGGAGATCAGGGGCCGAAAGTTTTATAATGACTCCAAGGCTACGAACATATTGGCAACGGAGAAGGCGGTATCCGCATTTCAGGAACCGGTTGTATTGCTGGCCGGTGGATTAGATCGAGGCAACAGTTTCGATGATCTTATTCCCTCCCTGAGAAAGGCGAAAGCGCTGGTCACCTTTGGAGAGACTGCCCCCAAAATGATGGAGGCCGCACAAAAGGCGGGAATGGAACTGGTTGAACGTGTCGATAATGTGGAAGAAGCTGTTCCTGCAGCCTACAAATTATCGGCATCCGGTGATGTGATATTACTTTCCCCTGCTTGTGCCAGCTGGGACCAGTTCCGTACATTTGAAGAACGGGGGGACATGTTTATCGAATGCGTGCATAAACTTAGGTAACGGAACAGCCTGGTGGCGGAAGGTCATGGTGAGCATAATGAAATTGATTGTTTCTTCCGACTTCCGGCCTCCAAGTTCCAATTTCTAATATGGATGGTGTTCACGTTGCCTAAGTCAAAGACGACCCCTGATTTTCTTTTGATTCTAACGACCTTGACGTTACTTTCGATTGGACTGGTTATGGTATACAGTGCGAGCGCTGTCTGGGCATCATATAACTATGGAGATTCATTTTATTTCGCGAAACGCCAGCTGCTGTTTGCCGGATTAGGTGTAATTGCCATGTTTTTCATTATGAACGTGGAATATTGGACCTGGCGGAAGTGGGCAAAGATCGGCCTGATGATTTGTTTTGCATTATTGATTCTCGTTCTTATTCCGGGTATTGGCGAGGTTCATGGCGGGGCAAGAAGCTGGCTCGGAGTCGGCGCTTTCTCGATTCAGCCTTCTGAATTCGCGAAGATCGGGCTAATTATCTTTTTGGCCAAATTCCTTTCGGAGAATCAAAAGAAAATTACCTCCTTCAAAAAAGGCATGATGCCGTCGCTGGCTCTGGTTGTAGCTGCTTTCGGCGTTATTATGTTGCAGCCTGATCTTGGTACAGGGGTCGTCCTTGTCGGAACGTGTGTGGTCATGATATATGTGACCGGTGCGAGAATCAGCCACTTTATCGGCCTCGGTCTCGCCGGAGTTGCCGGGTTGGCCGGCCTGATTCTTTCTGCACCTTACCGAATGGAAAGGATCACATCGTTTGTTGATCCCTGGAGTGATCCGTTAGGAACCGGATTTCAAATTATCCAGTCCTTGTATGCTATCGGGCCGGGAGGTCTTCTTGGGTTCGGCCTTGGCCACAGCCGCCAGAAGTTTCAATACTTGCCTGAACCGCAGACGGATTTTATATTCTCAATTCTTGCTGAAGAGCTTGGGTTTATTGGAGCCTCATTTGTAATTTTATTGTTTTGCCTGTTGCTGTGGCGCGGGATTCGTATTGCAATCAGTGCTCCTGATTTGTACGGCAGCCTGCTTGCGGTCGGGATTATCGGAATGGTAGCTATTCAAGTTATGATCAATATTGCGGTTGTAACCGGATTAATGCCGGTCACAGGTATCACGCTTCCGTTCTTAAGCTACGGGGGTTCATCCCTTACTCTGACGCTTGTTTCGATTGGGGTGCTGTTGAATATCAGCAGATTTGCCAAATATTGATTCGATTGGTTTACCCCCAGGCGTCAACTGTAATTCACTGTCACAACGCAGAACAATTTTTCGGTGCTTGCACTATTGGGAATGAGCACATAAAATAACAATAGATCATGTTTGGATTCAATCCGGAACCCTGTCGTCCTTGACAGGGTTTTATGTGGGAATACACACTTATTATTGGTTATGAATACTATAAATTGGCTGTTTCACCGAAGGGGTTATAAATATGGAAGCATTGCTTGCAAAGTTGGCACAACATGATATAGGCAAGGTTACTTCAAAAGAGGCGCTTGCCAAACATACAACGTTGAAGGTGGGGGGCCCCGCTGATCTGATTGTTGAGCCAAAAGGGATTGAACAGTTACAAACGACATTGCGTCTTGTAAAAGAAGCCGGAGTACCGTGGCGGGCTATCGGCCGGGGGTCGAATTTGTTGGTCGATGACAACGGTATTGAAGGAGTCGTCATAAAGCTCGGCAGGGGACTTGATGAACTCGAAATTAACGGAGAAGAGGTTACAGTCGGCGGAGGTTACCCGCTTGTAGGGCTTTCCGCTGTCATAAGCCGGAAGGGATTATCCGGTTTGGAGTTTGCCGGGGGGATTCCGGGTTCCGTTGGAGGGGCTGTATACATGAATGCGGGGGCGCATGGCTCCGACATTTCCAATATATTAAAGAAAGCATTAATTCTTTTTGAAGACGGAACACTCAAGTGGTTGTCCAATGAAGAATTGCAATTCAGTTATCGTACCTCCCTGCTGCAACAGGAATCGGGAATTTGCGTGACCGCGGTGTTTCAATTAAAGGCCGGAGACCGTGATGAAATCTTTGGCGAGATGAAGGAACATAAGGAGTACCGCAGGAGGACACAGCCGTTTGATCGTTGTTGCGGCAGCGTGTTTCGTAATCCACTGCCTGAACACGCAGGGCATTTAATCGAGTCGGCAGGTTTGAAAGGGCATCGGATAGGCGGTGCGCAGATATCCGAACTACATGCGAATTTCATAGTAAATGCCGGTGATGCAAAGGCAAAGGATGTTCTCGAATTGATTGATTTTATTCAAAATGAAATTCACGAGAAATTCAATGTTGATTTGCATACAGAAGTTGAAATGATCCACAGAAAAAGCCGATAACTATGTTATAATAAGACTATTATTTGCTAGATTGCTAAGACTATTTGGTCAAACATGTTTCGGAGAAAAAAACGGGGGACAAACATGGGGGACAAAGAAAAGGTAATTACGCTGGAAGACCGCATTCCGAAATTGAAGGAACAACGCCGGCAAAAGGCGAACCGGCGCTTGATTTTCTACATATCCATCTTTTTTCTCCTGATTTTAGTGATCGTTTATTTCGTTTCTCCGATCGGCCATGTAGGCAAAATCACCGTAAACGGAAACCATTATGTCTCAGATAAGGTGATTCTCAATGCCAGCCAGCTAGCGGCAGAAACCAGCTTTTGGGACGCGGATCCGGCCACGCTTGAACACAAAATCGAGCAGGTTAAGGAAATCGAATCGGCTAAGGTGACAAGGCATTTTCCGAACAAGATCTCTATTCAGGTGACAGAGTATGACCGCGTTGCCTATTTAAAGAAAGACGCACAATTCTATCCGATATTAGAAAACGGTGAACGCCTGTCTGCCTTGTCCAAACAGGAAATTCCCACAGGTGCCCCCATTCTGGTCAACTGGCCGAAAGGGGAGAAGCTTGAGGCAATGGCGGCACAAGTCCAAAAGCTGCCGGAACCGATTGTTCATCGGATTTCCGAAATTTATTTCACACCCACTGAGAATTTCCCGAAGGGAATCACAGTATATATGAATGACGGTCTTGAAGTGCGCGCCAGAATTGACGATTTCGCTCGAAAAATGACGAAATACCCCGAGATTGCCAGTAAAATCAATCCGGAGACAAAAGGTATTCTATATATGAGGGTCGGTACATATTTCAAGGAATACAGGAACGAGGAGGCGTCCTCAAATGAGTCAAAAGAATAGACGCGTTGTCCTGGCCCTGATTATGCTTGTAACTGGCTTCATCGTTACTTTTTCCTATCAATATGCGAGTGCGAAAAGAAATATACCACAGGCTAAGGAAGGACTGTCCCAGTGGAAAAAGGAAAATAAGCTGCGGACTCAATTGCTGGAACAACAAAGAATGAATCATCATCTATGGCAAGAAATTCAGCAAAAACGGGAAAAAGTCAATGAAATCGAGAACAAGCTAGCTAATCGTAAACAGATTACTTATAATCTTGTGGAAGAGCTAAAGAAATTTCGTTCTGTGCTCGGTAAAGAGTCAGTAGAGGGACCGGGAATCGTTGTAACGTTGTCTGACAGTGAATATATTCCCGATGGCGCAAATCCGAACAATTACATCGTCCATGAGCAGCATGTTCGTTCTGTAGTTTACGAATTACTTGTAACGGGAGCAGAAGCGGTAGCCATAAATGGCCAGCGCATTTCCAATTTCTCCTACATCAAATGTGTGGGTCCCGTTATTAAGGTGGACGGCCATAAATATCCAGCGCCATTTGTGATTTCAGCAATCGGAGCCCCGGAGAAAATGTATAAATCCCTGCTATTGCCGGGCAATACCGTTGATCGTCTTGTGAATCAAAACATTGATGTGAAAGTGGAAAAGAAACAGCATCTTGTTATTCCCCCTTACTACGCACAGAAAGGGAGATAAGGTTTGTTCAGTTCTAAGAAAGTGATGCTGGCAGCGGTTGCCTGCATTGTTGGGTTTATGCTCGTGCTACAGTTTCAAACGACCAATCAATCGCAGGAAGAGACTCGAGATACTCGTGATGTTTGGCAACTGCGAAAAGATTTGTCCCATGCCAAAAAGCGCACAAGTAAATTAAACAATGAGCGGCGTGAAGTTGAGGAACTGCTTGCCAAGTATCAAAGCAATGCAGATCAACAAAAGGTAAAGACCATGAGAAACGTCTTGAGCGAATTGAAAAAGGAAGCAGGCTTGACACAAGTGAGCGGTCAAGGAATTGTGATTCATGTCGAACCATTAGTTAGCGGTTCTTTGATCGGAGAACCGTACCATCCCATTACTGCTCAGTTGCTTCGACGTCTGATAAACGAACTTGATGCTTACGGTGCTCGGGAAATTGCTATCGCCGGACAACGTGTGATCGCAACCACACCGATCCGTAACGTTAACGGTGAGATATATGTGAATGACAGAAGTATTCCGGATGTTCCGTTCAAAATCGAAGTGTTGGCTGAGAATGCCAGAAAACTTCATAATGAAATGGTTGTTTCCGATTCGAGAAGAGAGTTTGCGGAGGCCAAACTGAAATTAACCTCCGAACCGGTGCGTCATCTCGTATTGCCTGCTTATGACCAGCCTATTTTGGTGCAATACATGAAACCGGCGAAGGGGGAGTCGTAATGTGGCTGCCTATCATTGGATTGATGCTCGGTGTGTTACTCGGTCTTTTGGCCAATATTCATATTCCGAATGAATATTCCAATTATTTGTCGATAGCGGTGCTGGCAGCTTTTGATACCTTATTCGGCGGGATACGCGCCTATCTGCAAAACCAATTTGACGATAAGGTATTTGTCACAGGTTTCTTTTTTAACATTTTTTTGGCTGCGGGTTTGGCTTTTCTCGGCGTTCAACTTGGTGTAGACTTATACTTGGCAGCTATTTTCGCTTTCGGGGTCCGGTTGTTTAACAATATTGCCATTATTCGCCGGACGTTGATCGCAAGATGGTCAACCGGCAGAGGCAAGGAAAGTTGAAAAATCTCGTAAAAAAAAGAAGGGTATCAATCTTTAAGTGTTGAATAGATTCCTTAGAGGGTTTTTACAGGTTCGAGTTTGATATAGTTGAGATATGGGAGAAGGAGGTGCCAGGGAATGAACAGCAATGAAATCTATGTAAGTTTGGATATCGGCACGTCCAGTGTCAAGGTTATAATCGGGGAAATGACCGGTGAATCTTTAAATATTATTGGTGTAGGTATCGAGAAATCGGAAGGAATCAAGAAAGGTTCCATTGTCGATATTGATGAAACTGTTCGTTCAATTCAAAAGGCCGTTGAGAAAGCAGAAAGAATGGTAGGTTTGTCCATTAACAGTGTGATCGTCGGGGTTACGGGCAATCACGTCGAGCTTCAACCTTGTCATGGGATTGTTGCGGTTTCAAGCGAAAACCGGGAGATTGGTGAAGAAGATATTGTCCGGGTAATGGATGCCGCTCAGGTTATTCCGCTTCCTCCTGAACGTGAAATCATCGATGTGATCCCACGGCAATTTGTAGTGGACGGGCTTGAGGAAATCAACGATCCAAGAGGAATGGTCGGAGTTCGTTTGGAAATGGAAGGTACGATCATAACCGGATCGAAGACGATTCTACATAACCTGCTCCGCTGTGTGGAAAAAGCGGGGCTTGAAATCGCCGACATCTGTCTCCAACCGCTTGCAGCAGGTTCAATTGCGTTGTCAAAGGATGAGAAGAATCTAGGTGTCGTCCTTATTGACATTGGCGGAGGTTCTACAACCATTTCTGTATTCGAGGAAGGTTCCCTTCAGCAAACTTCGGTTATCCCGTTCGGCGGTAACCACTTGACTAAAGATATTTCCATCGGATTACGGACAACGACGGAAGATGCCGAAAGGGTCAAGATGAAGCATGGACATGCCTTCATCGATCTCGCTTCCGAAGATGAAACATTTACCGTTCCGAAAATCGGAAGTTCTGCGGAACAAGAATTCAATCAGGTTGATCTCGCATCAATTATTGAACCGCGGTTGGATGAAATCCTTGATTTGGCGGAAAAGGAACTCCATCGCACGGGATTCAAGGATCTTCCGGGCGGTTTTGTTTTGACTGGCGGGATTGTAGGTTTACCGGGAATGCTTGAATTAGCCGAAGACATCTTTCAGCATAATGTCCGAGTGGCTGTTCCTGACTATATCGGTGTGAGGGAACCGCAATATACAACAGCTGTGGGACTAATCCAATTTACGTACAGAAATGTGAAGGTACAGGGAAAGGAAGTCGCAGCAGCTATCGCGCCGGAAAGCCTTGAATCGCATTCGAGGAAGAAATCGCCCAAACAACAGAAGGATCCTGAAAGCGCGGGAGTAGGAAAGAAAGTGAAAGATTGGTTCGGACTGTTCTTCGAATAGTCCCTGATGACTTCAACGGGCGTAATGAAGGATCGCCGCCAGATGGGATCCGGATGTCTTTCCGGTCAGGAGGCGGTCTCGACGCAGTGCGACAAAGATGAGGGAGGATCTGAGCATGTTAGAGTTTGAAATGGATACGGAACAATTGGCGCAAATAAAAGTAATCGGCGTCGGGGGCGGCGGAAGTAACGCCGTTAACCGCATGATTGAACACGGTGTGCAAGGTGTGGAATTCATCGCTGTTAATACAGATGCGCAAGCATTACAGTTGTCGAAAGCAGAGACGAAGTTACAAATCGGTTCAAAGCTTACAAGAGGTCTTGGAGCCGGAGCAAACCCCGAAGTCGGGAAGAAAGCGGCGGAAGAGAGCAAGGAACAGATTGAAGAGGCTCTGCAGGGAGCTGATATGGTATTCGTTACCGCTGGAATGGGAGGCGGAACCGGCACGGGGGCAGCTCCTGTGATTGCTGAAGTGTCGAAAGAAATCGGTGCTTTAACGGTCGGGATTGTCACAAGGCCATTTACCTTCGAAGGTCGGAAACGTTCAACCCAGGCCATGAATGGGATCAGCCAGTTTAAGGAAGAGGTTGATACACTGATCGTCATCCCGAATGACCGGTTGCTTGAAATCGTTGATAAGAATACACCGATGTTGGAAGCGTTCCGTGAAGCAGATAATGTGCTTCGCCAGGGTGTTCAAGGAATTTCAGAGCTGATTGCGGTACCCGGGCTGATCAACCTTGACTTCGCCGATGTGAAGACGGTTATGACAGAGAAAGGCTCAGCCTTGATGGGAATTGGGATTGCCCAAGGTGAAAATCGCGCGTCGGAAGCAGCTAAGAAAGCTATTTCCAGTCCTTTGTTGGAAACCTCAATCGACGGAGCCAAAGGCGTCCTGATGAATATTACCGGTGGCAGCAACCTGAGCTTGTATGAGGTGAATGAAGCAGCTGATATCGTAGCAACCGCCTCGGATCAGGAAGTGAATATGATTTTCGGTTCGGTTATTAATGAAGATTTACAAGAAGAGATTGTTGTAACGGTGATTGCGACAGGCTTTGAAGAGAAAGAAAAGAAACAGCAAGCTTCGCAGGGACGGTCCCGGTTCCAGGCTTCAAAACCGACAGGGCCGATGGGGGCTACTGGTTCCCCTCAACGAGAAGAGCCTGCTCAACCGCAAAGGCGCCAGGGGACGGAAGAGGAAGAACAGGATGAGCTGGACATTCCCACATTTCTGCGAAATCGAAATCGCCGCCGCCGCGGAAACTAATCAATTGAATGGATAGCCATGTTGAGAGAAAACGATCCTTATTTTAAAGGGTCGTTTTTTTATGGTGCGCCCGGCATGGGCTATAACTTGGTGGTGAAAGTCCACTACAGGCTTGGCAGTAGGAACTGTTAGCCAATGGCAAGGGTGTCCATCGTGAGGTGGAATCTGAAGGAAGCCGAAGGCAAAATCCTGAACCGA
>DASVCO010000049.1:0-5981 GCA_036381575.1 Caryophanales bacterium | reverse complement strand
CTGATGACCGTTTCTTCTTTCTGATCGGCGCGGATATGGCAGAGGACTTACCGAACTGGCATCGTATAGATGAACTGGTTGATCTTGTTTCTTTTATCGGGGTAGGGCGCCCGGGCTTTTCACTGAAATCCCGGTATGCCCGCTCTATTCAGGAGGTAAAGGTTCCGGAATTTGACATTTCCGCAAGCTTTTTGCGAAGCCGCTTTAAGGAAAACGGCAATACACGTTATTTTATGCCGGACAATGTTAGAGAATATATAGGGGAGAAGGGCTTATATGGATAGGAAAACGGCGTTGAAAATCGTTAAGAAACAGTTAACGGATCGGCGTTATGAACATACCGTCCGGGTGACGGATACAGCCATACGGCTTGCGGGAAAATACGGAGTGGATTGTGAAAAGGCGGAATTGGCGGGCATCCTTCATGATTACGCCAAATTTCGCCCGAAAGAAGAAATGAAAGAAATGATCACACAAGAAAGCCGGATACCCGATGATTTGTTGGCCTATAACCTTGAATTGTGGCATGCCCCTGTCGGAGCGGTGATGCTCGAAAAGGAAGCGGGCATTTCAGACCGGGAAATCCTGCAGGCCATTACCAGCCATACAACAGGCAGAGCCGGCATGTCACGGTTGGAAAAGGTTATATTCCTGGCGGACTATATCGAACCGGGCCGTAATTTTCCCGGTGTACAGGAAGTTCGGGAAGTGGCGGAACACGATCTTGACGCAGCGGTCGTCCGGGCGCTTAGAAATACAGTGGGATTTCTGATGGAAAAAGGCGAGAAAGTGTATCCGGACACGATTGCTGCTTATAACAGCCTGGTTTAATGGTTGAAAAAGCCATAGAAATAAGGTGCTGATATGGACCGCACGTGTACGGGCTAAAACGAACTGGAGGGATTTGCATTCATGACAGAAGAAGATCTTGCTTTGTTGACGGTAAGGACAGCTGATGACAAGAGGGCGGAAAACATTGTGGTTCTGAACATGAAAGGGATCTCATTGATCACGGATTATTTCATGATATGTCACGGGAATTCCGAGAAACAGGTGCAGGCGATTGCCAGAGCCATAAAAGAAACGGCAGGAGAGCAGAACATTCCGGTGAAAAGGCTGGAAGGCTTCGACAGCGGCCGTTGGGTTCTTGTGGATCTCGAAAACGTTATTGTCCATATCTTTCATAAAGAAGAACGAGAGCATTATCAATTGGAGAAATTGTGGGGAGATGCCCCGACTTTAAATTTGGACGGCATCTTAACTTAACAGGCAGGAATAAATCGATGAATGTCGAATAAAGAATAAGGCAAAGGGTTTGCGCTCTTTGCCTTATTCGAATTGGTTTCTGACTTTTTTTCGATCGTCTGCGTATTTGGCGTGTGTTCTGCTGAACAGGTCCTCAAACATGTCTCCGACTTTGGCTTCCAGGACGGAAAGGCCTTCCCCGGTGACGCCCCCTTTGACGTGCACCTTTTCCTGAAGTTCCGGTAACGTATAAATGCCTTTTTCCTGCAGCTTCCCGAGTCCGATCAGCATTTCCGAAGCGAAAGCGGTAGCTTCTTCATGGGAAATCTCAGTTTGTTCTGCGGCGGCGCGAATGAAGCGCTGGGTTAAGTAACAGAAGAACGCCGGCCCGCAGCTGACAATATCTGAAGCCACTCTCGTAATATTTTCCTCAATTTCGTAAGGTCTCGAAATTTGTTCCATCAAGGTTAGCAAGTACCCTTTTTGTTTCTGTCCGCAAGAATTTCCAAACGTTATTAAGGACACCCCCGCCAGGGCGCGGTTTGTAATGCTCGGAATCGCTCTGGCCACACTGCAATTTGAAACAGACTCCAGTTCTTCTACTGAAACGGGACTTGTAATCGAAACAAGCAGTTTATCTTCTGACAAGCTTTCTGAAATCTGCTCCAGCAACGGGTATATATCAAGCGGTTTAACACAGACAAAAATAATGTCGGCAGCTTCCGCGACATGGATAGCATGATCGGCAACATGTAGTTCGGGGAATTCTTCTTTGAATTTGTCAGCCTTTTGTTTAGTTCGATTTGTAATCAAAAGATTCGATGGGGCCACCGCTCTTGATTCAATGAAGGCTTGAATCAAAACGCTTCCCATATTCCCCGTACCGATAACTCCGATTTTCATTTGGGTTCTCCCCTCCTTCGACACTACGTTATTTCTAATCTTATGTTCAATTTTACTGATTATGTATAGAAAGGATTTGATGCTGTGAAAGGATTAAATTGGTCCAAACGGGAGCTGATTCTCGGGGGTTGTGCAGCCGCTTTTCTGCTCTTGCTGCTTGTCAGTTATGTTCATCCATTTTCCGGTGAAGGTGATGCCCGCTCATTGTCATGGAGCGAATTGCCAGAGAAAACGAGCGAACCTGCTGAACCGGCAGAGGAAGTTGACGAGTCGCCGGAAAAACAACCGAAGTTTGTCGTAGTTGATCTCAAAGGAGCTGTGAAGTCACCGGGAGTTTATCGAATGAAAGAAGGAACTCGTGTTATTGATGTCATTGAGAAAGCGGGAGGCCTCTTAAAGAAGGCGGACCGCAAACGGATCAATCTGGCGAAACTGGTGAGAGATGAAATGGTCGTTTATGTGCCGGGAATAGGGGAGAAAGGCACGCATCTACGGGCTCCGATATCCCTGACTGATTCAGAAGAAACCAATGAAAAGATAGGAATCAACTCGGCAAATACAAGTGAGTTGGACGAGCTTCCCGGGGTTGGACCGGCCACGGCTGAGGCGATTATCGCCTATCGAAAAAAGCATGGGCCGTTTAAAAAGATTGAAGACCTCCTGAAGGTTTCGGGCATCGGGGACAGCACCTTGCAAAAAATGAAAGGCCGAATTTCTTTGCGGTAAAATGGATTGACGTGGGGAAACAAGCACGGCTACAATTAAATCAGAACAGGAGGCGCTGGAATGAAACGAATTGAATGGGATCAGTATTTTATGGCGCAAAGCCATTTGTTGGCGACTCGAAGTACGTGTACACGTTTGGCAGTAGGTGCGACAATTGCCCGTGACAAACGAATTATTGCCGGCGGATATAACGGGTCAATTTCGGGAGGTGTGCACTGTGCTGATGAGGGATGTTATGTTATTGACGGTCACTGTGTCCGAACCATCCATGCAGAAGTGAATGCCATATTGCAGTGTGCGAAATTCGGGGTGTCCACAGCGGGTGCCGAGATATATGTAACACATTTTCCTTGCCTGCAATGTTGTAAGACGATTATCCAGAGCGGCATTCGGAAACTTTATTATGCGAGCGATTATAAGAATCATCCTTATGCGGTGGAATTACTTGAATCAGCAGGAGTTGAAACGCAAAAAGTGGAGCTGGAGAGATCGGTTTTCGATAGCCGTGCCGAGGAAAAGTCAGCCTTGACATTCAGGCTGTTGAAAAAATTGGAGGAATCAGGAGCGGATGAGGAGGAAATTCGTGCTTTCTACGATGAAGCAGGAAGACTGTATGCGGAGCTTGATTAGATGAAAGGGAAATGGCATTTTATAGGGCTTTCCGCTATTGCAGGGATTTCTGTGGCGGCTGCCTGCGTTGCATGGTACATTGCGTTCCTGCCTGTTGCCGCTTTTCTTGTCTTCTGTTTTTGGAGAAAAAGGCGGCTTCCCCTCGTTTGTTCCTTCATTTTTTCCCTCGCTTTTTGTTACTTTCTTTATATCGATCACTCCAATGTTACCCTGCTTTCCCCCAAACAAACCCAATTTGTCGGGACGATTGCTTCTTTACCTGAACTTGACGGAGATCAGCTCACCTTTCAAATGAAGCTTGCCAGCGGTGAAGAAGTTCGTGTTACTTATTACCTGCAGCGAAAATCACAAGTCTCCCCTATCAGGCGATATCGATTTGGTATGATTTGCTCGTTTCCCGGCAAATTGGCAAAACCTCCAGGGGCAAGCAATTATTACGCGTTCGATTATAGAAAATATCTATACAGAAAGCATATTCATTGGCAGGTTACACCGGATTCTTTAAGTGGTTCAACCTGCAGAGATACCGAATATTCTCTTTATGACAGAATCCAACATTGGCGCGGTGCGGGCATTCGCTGGGTTGAATCTCGCTTTCCGACCGATATTCGCGGTATCTCGGAAGCGCTTCTGTTTGGCTGGCGGAGCAATGTATCGGAAGATCTTCTCCAAGCTTACCGGAATCTCGGCCTTATTCATCTCCTCGCGGTATCGGGTTTACATGTAGGGCTTGTGGTAGGGGCGTTGTATTTTCTGATGATTCGATTTGGTATCACAAGAGAACGCGGACTGGATCTTTTATTTCTGTTGCTCCCTTTATATGCGCTGATGACTGGGGGTTCACCATCGGTTATACGGGCTTGTGTTATGGCGATGGTTGTACTGGCCGCTTTGCGTCTTCGCCGGCGCTTGCATGCCCTTGACGGAATCAGTTGGGCTGCTTTGTTCATGCTCGCCCTCAATCCTTATCAGTTATTTGAAACGGGCTTCCAGTTATCTTTCCTCGTCAGTTTCACCTTAATCGTTTCCGCTCCTTTTATTCAAAATCGTTACCCCCATCCGCTTTCGCAGCTCATTGCGATTTCCATTATCGCTCAACTGGCTGCTTTCCCGATTCTTTTGTACCGATTTTACACGATTTCCCTCCTCAGCCTTCCATTGAATCTCCTCTTCATTCCCTTTATTTCGCTGTTTGTCCTGCCTTTCGTCTCCATCGGCTTCTTCACCTCCATCTTCCTTCCGTTTCTCAGCGCTCCGTTGCTTGCAGTCCTTACCTTCGTGATTCGTCTCGCTCACCGACTCTTATTGGAGATTGACAGTTGGCACTTTGGGATGCTGGTGTTTGGAAAGCCGCCATTGTGGCTGGTTTTTATACTTTACGCTGTCATTTTTTACGGATTTATGATTTGGGAATCGGGAGGTCGAAAGCGTTTGGCGAAGCCTGCTGTTTTGTTTCTCGGCCTTTGCTTGTTTCAGTGGTTTTCACCGTATCTTTCAGATACAGGAGAGGTGACAATGCTTGATGTTGGGCAGGGGGACAGTATTTTGATCGAGTTGCCGCACCGAAGGGCTGTATATCTGATTGATACGGGTGGCCAGGTTGGTTTTGAAAAAGAACCCTGGCGGCTGCAAAAACATTCTTTTAACGTTGGGCGAGATGTAGTCCTTCATGAACTAAAGGCTCGAGGCATTCGCGCGGTTGATAAGTTGATTCTTACACATGGAGACCGGGATCATACTGGCGGTGCGGAGGCTTTGCTGGGAAAGGTGCGAATTGGCAGTATATTGTTCGGGAAAGGACCGATATCTGAAAAGGGGGCAAAAAGGTTGTTGGGGCAGGCAGATCGACTGGGAATCCCGATTATACGTGTTAAGGAAGGGATGGGGTGGAAGTCAGGGCAAACTTCTTTTTCGATACTGAATCCGATAGAAGCAGGGGATGAGAATAACCGTTCCATTGTAATTGCCGCCCGTCTTGGCGGTTTAAAATGGTTGTTTGTAGGTGATCTTGAGAAAGAAGGGGAGCAGCGTCTTATTCATGACTATTCGAATCTGAACATCGATGTATTGAAAGTGGGTCACCATGGGAGTAAAACCTCTACCACAGAGAAATTCCTGGATGAAATTTCTCCCCGCATTGCTTTGATTTCCGTTGGTGAAAACAATATTTATGGCCATCCAAGCCCTATCGTGGTCAAAAGGTTGGAAGAACATGGTGTAAAGGTTTTGCGAACAGATATAAACGGAGCAATTCGTTTTCAGTATAACAGGGAGATGAGAAAATTCAGCTGGGTGAAGAAATAAAAAAAGACCGGAGATTGTATTCTCCGGCCTTCTTTTATGGTGCGCCCGGCATGGGCTATAACTTGGTGGTGAAAGTCCACTACAGGCTTGGCAGTAGGAACTGTTAGCCAATGGCAAGGGTGTCCATCGTGAGGTGGAATCTGAAGGAAGCCGAAGGCAAAATCCTGAACCGA
>DASVCO010000048.1:0-2387 GCA_036381575.1 Caryophanales bacterium | reverse complement strand
TCCCATCCACTCTTTGTTTTGGCAATGGTCGTCAGGGACGTATTTTTCAAATCCCATTTCGTGCTTGCATTATCGATCAATTCCAAAAGCAGACTCCTGATGAATGAGCCGTGGCTCACTATCAATATATTTTTATTTTCGTGTTGCTTGGCTATCTCTTCGATGCAGGGCAAACCTCTGGCTATTACACTATCAGCGCTTTCAAGGCCCAGATTCAGGTCCCTCCAGCCCTTCCCCCATTTCTCGATCCGCTCTTCTTCCGTTGTCCCTTCAATTTGGCCACCGCCGGCTTCACGAAGCCTGGAATCCAGCCGAACCTGTAGTCCGCCGATTTTTCCGCCTATGATTTCAGCCGTTTGCTTCGCTCTCAGCAGATTGCTCGAATAGATAAAATCCCAATTCTCGGTGCTCAATCGCTCCGCAAGTTTCCCGGCCTCAGCCCGCCCATTTTCATCAAGCGGAATGTCCGCACTCCCCTGCGCCCTGCCTTCTTTATTCCATGCTGTACTTCCGTGGCGCACAATTCCGATTCTGGTCAATATGATCTTCCTCTCTTTGAACGGCATTCATTTTTTATGTATGTAAAAAAGTGTAGTAAAAAAATCACTCCTAAACAAGCTGAAGCCCCCACATCAAGACCTTCTGCCGATCAGCATAGTGAAGAAGCGGATCCCGGGAAAGCGAAATCCCTTCGAAGTCCACCATCATCGTGTTTTTCGAGATTTCAGCCTCTGCCTGTTGCAATGGCCAGGGTTCATGCAAAATATCGCACCGATATAATCCCCCGTCATGCTCGGTATAGAGGCAATATCTCTCACTTAACCAATAATCCAAAGAGCCCTTTTCCGCGCAAAAGGTTTCCGAAGCCGGCCAGTAACGGGCCTCGAACGTTTTCGACGAACCGACCCTCCTGCAGTTGCAAGCTATTCCTTTGCGATCTTTTTTTACGGCAATTTTCGAAAGGGTATACGGCAGATAAAACAAAGACCTTGCCCCCATAACAACCGGAAGATGATCCGCATCCAGGCTGAAAAAATAAACCCCGGATTTGTCCCCGTAATTTACATACGTGCGAACGTTCAATTCGGGGTAGCTCGACAGAAAGGGTACGACCGGTGTATACCTCAAACGAACACCGTTGATCTTGAGAAAAATATAACCGATCCATGCTTGGCCATCATAGAGATCAAGTTCCAGTGTGTCGGGGATGTAAGGCCTGATCAAATCGGGATCGACCGGCCAATGGGCAAAAAGAACATGCCGCCAGTTTTGTGTCATGATCCAGGGACTATCAGGAACAGGCCACGGTCGGTGACTGGAATCCATAGAAAAAACCTCCAAAGTAAGCTTTTCTAATGGGATATCCAACTCATGGCAAAAATATCCGCCGCCACTTGCTCAACTTTTCAATCCTGATTTAACGCCAACAAAGCGCCGACAGCACCACTATATTCTCCGTTCTCAACAAATACAGGTTGCATTCCTTTTAAAGACGTATAGCTTTTCACCACTTCCTTAAGCACTACGTTTTCAACAAAGGATGATCCGATAAAAACAATCGATGAAACGCCGCGTTGTTCGGCCGCAAAAACACTGACAGTCGCCACCGACTCTCCGACCAAACCGATAACGGAAGCCAACATGTCCTTTTCATCCCGACCTTCACTTATCCTGCCAAAGTTGCTGGCGGTCAGGTCCCCTGAAATAGGCGGCTCCGAACCCTCGTAAATATGCCTTACTTTAAGATCAATGGTCCCCCGGTTCCCTCTTTCGGCTACCCGAACAATTTTTCCGTATTCCTGTACACCCGTCAGCAATGAAGATAAACCCATGATTGTTCCGCCGCCGATCCCGGATCCACCAACCCGCGAATGTTCTTTTCCTTTGACAAAATGAATCGATGTACCTGTCCCAGCGTTTGTTAAGATAAAAGATTCAAGAGAGATCCCTGCACTGTTCAATAGGTACTGAATTCCCCGACAAGTAGCGTCGAACTCTACAAGCGTACGGGTTTCTCGTTCCAATGCGGTTTGAAAAAGAGCCGCCTTCCCTCCGGTCACACATATTTCCGCTTCGGAAAAGTTCTCCCGAACCCAAGAAGCAGCTTCATTCAATTGGTTAGCGGGAAATTTACGATAGGTCACGTCACCTTCGTCTGCATAGGCAACTTTTATTAATGTCCCGCCTACATCAATACCTATTTGTGTTGGATTCAATGGTATCCCCCCAATTAACCAAGGACAAAAGCCTTTTCTGCCTCAGTTTTCTATTACTCTTTTACCTTCAAGGAATGCAGAATGGTTTTTGCGCTGGCTTCCCAGTCTTCCTTCAATTCCTCTGGGCAATTGAAGGAGCCCATTAGTAGTCTGCCGTCCATTTCTGTGAAA
>DASVCO010000047.1:0-13123 GCA_036381575.1 Caryophanales bacterium | reverse complement strand
CACGCCTTGGCTTTTCGTCTGTTAAACGTTAGAACGCCCGTCATTACGGGTTTGAAATATGGAGGAGGCGAAGGGATTCGAACCCCCGCGACGCCGAAAGACGTCCTAACTGATTTCGAGTCAGTCCCCTTCAGCCGGACTTGGGTACGCCTCCAAATTTTCAACATGACCTAATGTACCACATTTCCCCGGGAATTTCAAATACATAGGGACCCCCGTTTTTCGCCATCTTAAAAAAAGAAAGGAGCCACCACAAATGGCCACACATACAGCTTTATTAATTATTGACGTCATTAACGATCTTGAATTTGAACATGGGGAATCTCTGCTTGAAAACGCGCAAGCCCTGGTTGATCCAATCAACCGCCTGCGAAAAAAAGCAGCTGAATATCAAGTTCCCGTTATTTATGTGAACGATAATTTCGGCCAGTGGCAATCCAATAAAGAACACATCATTGAAAAATGTTCAACAGGACGCGGCCGCCCAATCGTCGAACGGTTGCGCCCCGCAGAAAACGACTATTTCGTCGTCAAACCGAAACATTCCGGATTTTTCTCCACGCCTCTCTCCACGCTTTTGAGCCAGCTCCAGACAACCACTTTAATTCTTACGGGCATGGCGGGCAATATTTGTGTACTGTTTACTGCAAACGATGCTTACATGCGTGGATATAATTTGCATATTCCAGCCGATTGCGTTGCTTCCAATGCCGAGGAGGACAATAAATATGCTTTGCGTCTCATGAAAAACACGCTAAAAGCCGATACTACTCCCTCTGGCGAACTGGACTGGCATGAGATCATAAAAAAGTCCAAAAAAGACATCATTTATTCCGCTGAGTAACCCAACCCTGACATTTTCCGTCATGACCAAATGTTATAATAAAATCACCATGACGACGAGGGATGGATGGGCAATGTCGAAGACACAACGGTTGATCGAATTAATGATGACGGTGAATGCGAAGCGAAAATTCACCGCACGAGAATTAGCGGAAGAGTTCGGTGTCTCCTACCGCACCATTCTCCGCGATTTGGATGAATTAAGCGCGCTCGGTGTCCCCCTGTATTCCGAGGTAGGCGCAAACGGCGGCTATAACCTGCTGAACAATCGAATGCTGCCACCGATTCTTTTTAAAGAATCGGAAGCCGTCGCCATGTTCTTCGCTTATCAATCGCTGCAGTTCTTTGATTCGTTGCCCTTTCAAACTGAAACACATAAAGCGCTGGAGAAATTTTATCTGCATTTGCCGGAAGACGTTAAGAAACGAATTGATGCTATGAAAGATCGCATCGTATTCTGGAACCCGGAGCGTGCCCAACCCGCGAAACATCTGGAGACCCTATTGGAAGCAGCTGTTAAACAATCGGTTGTTTCCATTCATTACGACAGCCAAAAAAATATCACCGAAAGAAGCATCCAGCCTGTCGGCCTGTACAGCTACAAAGGGTTTTGGTATTGTCCCGCCTATTGTTTCAAACGCCGGGCATTTCGTTTGTTTCGGGCGGACAGGATCAGTAAAGCAGAAATAACTGAGGGTGAAACGGTAAATCTGCCTTATCAATCCGTCATCGATTGGATCCGCCTCTCAGAGAAAGACTGTCCCGATCCAATGCCCTTTGTAGTAGAATTCACAAGGGAAGGGGCACGGCGAGCCATGTCAGAACTGGATCTGGAACATATGGTTCAAGTTCGTCCAGATGGGACAGGCCACATTGATACAAACATTCCTTCGTCACAACTGAATTATTTTACCGATCTCATCTGGAATTTCGGCGCCAACGCGATTATTCATCAACCGCCTGAAGCCATCCAGTACATCAAACAGAAATTAGCAACCCTCAACAATCTGTACCACGACTCTTAATTCAATAACCGTCCGTATGTACACATATTTCTTTAGCCCCTCAACAATTTATGTGATTTTTCATATTTCTGAAACATTGTTTTTCCGAAATCGTATAAATGATTGAAGGAGGCCGACACCAATGGAAGATAAGTCTAAACATCTTGGAAAGGCTATATTGACCGCCGTTTGTTTTGCCCTTCTGGTTGGCGGAATTTATATAGTCAACAATCAAGACGGCCAAACACCGGCGCCTCTGATGCAATCAGGCAATAACGGATTCAGCCAAAAAGAAATTGCCACCGCCATCAAACTCGCAAAACGGTTTAAAAAAGCAGAATACAATATCAACTATCACAATGTTCCGGAGAACAGCGTAACCGCCATTCGGCACTATAAAAAAACCTTCAAACCGTATTTAACCGAAAAGGCATTTGACAACCTTTCTGCCAATCGGATTTTCAGAATACCGGGGGAGGCTGCTCTCAATCAAAAAAGCAATATATCCGTCCAAAAAATCACCTTTGATCAAACGGAAGAAAGCAAACAGGATAACAGCATCAACTTTAATTACCGCATGAAATTAGCCTTTCAAAATGAACAAGGGAAGATCACACACAATATTTCCCTTAAAGGCCAAATAACATTAACCAGAACGAAAGAAGGATGGAAAATCAGCAGGGATTGGAATGAAAGAATGCCTCAGGAACTTGTTTATCCCGAATCCGGAAAGAACCCATAACCATAGCACAATTCCCAAATCCTTTTATGGAACTCTGGGTAAGTCTCGAAAAAACTTATAATTTAGTGGGAGGTGATTCCCATGAATCCATGGATATGGATTCTAATCATTTTGGGAGGCTTTATCTTAGTCGGTGTGATGATGGACATCATTGCAAAACGGAGAGGCCAGCACATTGATCCTGACGGCAACACGGATCATATGTCTGATTCCTTAAGGAATGAAGCTGAACAACATGCAGACAAGCTGAGGAACAATATGGATGATTTTCTTTAAAGCTGGCGTAAGGGCAAGAGTTCCCCTCCGCTCTTTTCTCATGGCCAGGATCTCGCTTTCATATCATTTCAGACGTTTGGATTGATGAAACCGTTATTTTCGGAAAGATTTCTTTCGTAATTATGACATCATCTGTCAGTATTCCATGAGACGTTATAAGAGAGCGAAAACCAGGAAGGATGATGAACAATGGAGGCAGTCAACACTTTAAGAAATGTGCTTTTGGATGAAATGGAAGTGGGCATCCGGTCAACAAACCATCTTCTCGGAAAGGTGAACGAAAAAGATTGGGATTACCGCCCGGCTAACAATATGCGCACCTTAAAAGAATTGGCGGAGCATCTCGTATCCATTCCCGAAGTTGATCTGGCCATTATGCAAGAGAAAACAGAAGGTGAAATCAAGGAACTTGAGGCTAAATACGAGGCCATAAAATCGCCTGATGAATTGGGAGAAGCGATGAACAAGGGTTATGAGGCATATAAACCCTACATAACCGGTTTGTCGGACGAAGACTTTCTCAAAAAAGAAACAAAACCTTTTTACCTTGACAAGGGCTCAACACAAGCTCGCTGGCTCACGGAAACTGTCACCCACATTTTCCACCATCGCGCCCAATTTTTTAATTACCTGAAACAGCTTGGCTATGACATCAATATGTTCGATCTTTATCTGTAAGCCAAAGAACCCGCAGCGATTTATCCGCGGGTCCTTTTGGCCCGCAAGGCTCTGAAGAAATCCGTCAGCAACTGCCCGCACTCCTCGCCGAGCACACCAGGCACCACCTCGGCCCGGTGATTAAATCGGTCTTCCTCTAACAGATTCATCAACGTGCCAGCACACCCGCCTTTCGGGTCCGGCGCGCCATAAACGACACGCTCAATCCGCGACTGCACGATTGCCCCACTGCACATCGCACAAGGCTCCAGCGTGACATAGAGCGTACAATCCGTAAGGCGCCAAAATCCTGTCACCTCACACGCCTTTTCAATGGCCAGCAGTTCCGCATGGGCGGTCGCCCGTTGCAAAGACTCCCGCAAATTAAAAGCAGACGCGATGATCTTATTTTCTTTTACAATAACGGCGCCAATCGGCACCTCACCGAGAACAACGGCTCTTTTTGCCTGTTCCATCGCTTCGCGCATGTATTTCTCGTCCTGGTTCCTTTGAAAATCTGACATTCTGTTGGTTCAGTCCTTTTTCTATCGGTTGATAAAGGATTTATAGTGTCTTTTCAACAACCCCACCCAATATTCTTTCTCTCTCCCGTTAAGAATAAAATTCCATATAGGGCATGTCCTCCCGGTAATAGTCCAGCCGGTCCTGTAATGTTCCCGTATGAAACTCAAACTTGTGCCCGTCCGGATCCGTAAAATAAATCGATTGCCGATCCCGTTCATCCCGCCGCCGTCCCGGCAAAATATTGACGTTTAGCGACTTGAGCCTTTCCTCCATTTGATGAAAATCCGCCTCGTCCACTGTAAAAGCGATGTGCGTATACGATTGGTAAATTTCATTTCTCGGAATGTCTTTCTCCACATTCAACGCGAGCCAAAGTCCATTCAGGTCAAAATAAGCCGTGTTTTCACCCTTCACAAGCTGTTTTGCCCCAAATACATTCCGATAAAAATCAATTGCTCTCCCCAAATCGGAAACGGAAAACGTCAAGTGGTTGATTCCTCCAATTTCCATCAGACCACCTCCACCCTCATTGTATCAAATCCAATCGCAAAAAGCCGAAGGGATTTTCCCTCCGGCTCATGGTCTATTCTTCTATAACAGCTTCCTCCTGCAGATCAAAAACCGGAACGTCTCCGGAATCCGTATCCACGGATTCACTGCTTTCTGTATCCGTTTCCTCGTTCTCTGTCACTTCCGTATCTGTCTCTTCTGTTTCGGTCCCTTCCGGCTCAGCGCCCTCCATGTCTTCACCTTCGGTTGCTTTCGCATGGACAGCGGCATTCAGCGCGGCATGGGCTTTCGCCGTTTCACTGGCGTTCTCATATGCCATCGAATCAACTTTATTTTCCCAGTCCCGATTCACATCCATGTCCTGTTCCTCATCTTGATCCGCGGCAGTATCTTCGCCTTCTGTATCGGCTACCATGTCTTCATCTTCTGATCCATCAACGACCACGCCATCTGCGGTGTTCTCTTCCTCCATGGTTCCTTCTTCTGTTGCCTGATCCTGCTGCTCATCCATGTCCGTGTCGTTTTCTTCCGCAGTCGCGTCATCATCCAATTGGAGACCTTCTTCATCTTCTTCTACCGCTTTTTCCTCGTCAGTCATTGGCTCTTCAGCGACAGCGTGAACTGCAGAGTTCGGTGCTGCATGGAGCTTGGCTTGCTCGCTGGCATGCTCCGCCGCTTGCGAATGAATTTTATTCTTCCAGGACTTGTTGACCTTCTCCTGATCGCCTTCTTCATCTGTGGCAGCCATGTCCTCGTCCGTTGCGGTCTCGTCGTCAGCAGCCTGATCTTCATCCTCTACAGTGCCTTCATCCACATCTTCCGCCTTTTGCTCATCATTCGCCTCAGATTCCTCTTCCTCAGCCTTCGGCTCTTCAGCAGCCGGTTCTTTCGCTGCCTGAACCGCCGAATTCGGCGCCGCATGCTTCTTCGCCTGTTCGCTCGCATGCTCCGCTCCCTGCGGGTGCGCCTTCGAATGACCTTTAGCCTGAACCTCGGCCTTGTGCCCGTTTCCATGTCCATGACCGTGACCGGCCGCCTCACTCATATGGCCGCCGACAAATCCGGCAAGCAACAAAGCTCCTGCAAAAACGAAAGATTTCATCATGATTTTCATATTTTATTCGCTCCTTCTCTTTTTTTAATTTCGTTCCTTTTTAAAAGAGAGAAGCGTTTTTGGGCGGCGGAGAAGGTGGCGCGTTGATCCACTGATTGCCGTACTGAGCCCGTCGTGAAACAAACAATTGAACGGAGAACCGATTACTGTGCTCCCTTTCAGGGGTAATCCCGTAACCGACTCCGGAAAAATAGGAATCCTGACTCTTCTGCGGATGAGGATGTGATCCTGATCCCGAGCTAAACGCAGTTAACGTGACTACTGCAACAGGATCTGGTACATCCGCCGGACTTGAACTCCCACCAGATTGCGAAGGCGACTTCGATGATTCCGCCTGTTTTGGCATATGACCTTTCTTCGATGCCTTCTGATGATTGATTCGCATCTTGTCTTTTGACAAAACTATATCCTCCGCGGATCCCTGTTCCGGCGGGGGTGCAGATTTTTTCGACTTTTTTTCATCTTGAACAGTGTCTTTCACACGTGCCAACGAATGGTTATGTATTGCTTTTTCAGGATGTTCGGTTTTCCCTTGACCCTGGTTTTGTTTCTTTTTACTGGTTTGGCTTCGTTCGGCTGTCTTATGTACAGCAGACTGTTCAGTTGCATGACGTTTGGCCTGCTCACTCGCATGTTCGGCAGCCTGGTCGTTCCGGATTTCGGAATTTGAATGATTTTTCTCCGCCTTACCCTTGGGCTGGTTCCGATTCCCGGAATCATGATGTACGTCCTTCAGTTGTTTTCCGAAACCGCGAGGTTCTTTTTTATGGCCGGGAGCTTTCCCCTGAGAATCTTTCGATCCTTCGTTATTTCCCGAGTTTGGCGGGTCATTGGGTTTGTTTCCTTGATTGGCTCCGTTATGAATCGAATGATGCCCATTACTGTTCGCGGAAACCGCCCCCGGAAACATCAAAACCGCAACCGCTACAACCGCTGCCATCCACCAATAGCGACTCGTCATCCATTCACCTCCTTCCTATTAGAAAGTTCTCCTAAACTCCCGGGTTTTTGTCCGTATATAGATACAAAAAAAAGAGGGCTTGTCCCTCTTTTACGAAATTTGCTTCTTTTGTTCTATCTCAGGCTGCCCGCAAAGATTGTTAATCCATTCGGTATAAACCCGGTAAGTCCGCCCTTTCAGGAAACGTTTCAACATATTGTCTTCCGGTCCGAAAAAGTACGTTTTGTCATCGAAAAAATATTTCAACCTTTGCAAAGGCATGCAGGTAAAATGGGAGTCCAACCTGAATCGGAAACGATTCAACGGATCCGCAATCAGCCGAATCGCAAACAGAGAGTCGTCTCCCAGTGTTTCCGGTGTCGGTAAAAGTAAGTAAGGACGGTCACAACTATCAAATCCAATAAAAAAATCCTCCACCTGTTCTTCCTCTCGCGGCATCCGTGACATCACCGACCTGACAATCATCAGATAGACTTGGGTTTCCATCATAATTCCCCTCCTCTTGATTCTATCTCTATGATGCCCAATCTAGTAATAGACCATACGTGAAAGATTTTTTTAATAGATTTTCAATTCTCCCTTGATTATACAACTTTTTGGTCAAAATGTTTAGTCATTTAACGGGGATGGAAAATCCAGGGCTCAAAGCCGCAATCGGATAAGTGGAGCTACGGACAGAGAAAAAGCCTCCGGAAAAGTTCCGAAGGCTTGGCAGCGTCCCAAGGAGGATTCGAACCTCCGACCTACCGCTTAGGAGGCGGTTGCTCTGTCCAGCTGAGCTACTGGGACATGGTTTTTAATTGTACGCTGGACCATCACACACGGTCGTCCCCATCGGGATAAGCAACCTCAAGAAGCATTGCCCAATGTGTACGTTGAAGTCTTACCCGGAAGCCGATTCGGACATGCTCTGTCCAGCTGAGCTATTACAACACATTGCGATGGACGAAATATTTGGTTGCTGTTCAAGACAATCTGATATGCATTATACCAAATCCCATCCGATACTACAATCATCCGAATCAATCTGCCTTATTTACAGAAAAGCTCCCTGCCCGCGCACCTTCCTGTTGCCCTGAATTAACCCTTAGATTAACATCTATAGTATAATCACAAAAGAACCGGAAGCACCCAAATGACAATCTTACTGATCGAAAAGAGCGATAATGAATGGAAAACATTTTTAAAAACACAGCACGTTTTTACGATATTGACCAGCACCCGGCTCAGAACAAAGATATTCCGTTTTATCTTCAACAAGCTTCCCTGTTTGGGTCTCCGATCCTGGAATTGGCCTGTGGGACAGGTCGGGTAACTCTTCCGCTTGCCAAAGCTGGTTTTTCGGTGTACGGCCTTGACCTTTCTCAGGAGATGCTTTCGATTTTTGAGCAAAAGCTTCAGGGTTTGCCTCGCGAAACACAGGAGAAAATCACAATCTGCCAGGGGGAAATGACCGAGTTTTCCTTCGCTACAACCTTTAAAATGATTCTGATCCCGTTCCACAGTTTTCAAGCCTTATCCTCTGATGAAGAGGCTCGAAAATGCCTGGCCCGCGTATACAGTCATCTTGACAAGGACGGGGTATTCATCCTGAATGTCTCCCATTTCAACGCCGACTTCGCCGAAGATTGGCAGACCGGATTGGAAACGCAGGAATCCGCCGTGTTTCTGGAAGACGGCCAATGGGTCACCCGTTACACTACTTTACAAGAACTGGACGAGGGGAAACGGCTGATGACTTTCGACAATCTCTATCGCGTTTCCGGAACGGAAAAGAAAATTGAGGAATATAGGGACCGTTTACAAATTCGGTATTACGAGGAACATGATCTGCGTCAACTGCTAGATGAAGCGGGGTTTGAAATTACTGAAGGAATGGGCTGGTATGACGGCACACCTATTGAAAACGGAGATGAATTTATTTTAATCTGCCGAAAAAAAGAACAATGACCGGATTCCATCCTTTTGATACAGTTATCTTTCTATCGCTTTAAGAAAGGGCCTTGTCCACCACATCGAAGGTTTACAGGCTCTCAATTGAGGTGTTCACCCAAAAGCTTCCCCGGGCAAGGACAAGTCAAAGTTCTTTTTTTTCGGCTTTTATTCGATCTGCTTTTTGTACGTGATTGGATTCTTACAAGAAAAAAATCGTAGACAGACCAAGACCACCCATAATCAGTAACAATACAAATCCAAAAAATATAACCATCCATGCCGCCAGAGGCTGAGCCGCAACAAGACGAACTGCAATGCTTAGATTTCCGCCTCCTCATGATTCAACGAAAAAGGTCACCTGTTCTTTCCTTTCACCAATTGGGTTCTATCCTCGAATTGCGGAGGTTCTTCCATCAATTGATGTTCAATCATAAGATCCCCTCCATCGTTTGCAAATTCCAAAATGTCTTTGGCTATCGCCAGCATCTTTATCGGCAAATCTTTCCGCATGCTGAAGGAAGTGCCTATGGTGGTGCTGCCCAGGCCAAAGCTGCTCAACAAGGATGTATTGTACATCATCAGCTTGTCTGAAAAAGGAGACATAATTGAATTGGTGACTTGTCCGGCAGCTGTCGAGGGTGGAGTGATATCGCTTTCCAACAGGATGTTACCGAACTTCTTAATAATGGTTTTGGATAATTCTTTTCCCCGAAAAAAATACTTTCGGAGATCTTGATCACTGGCTACCTGGGCAAAGCCTGTCATTAATTTCATCCCTGCCACATTTGATTCAAGGGCTTGATAAAGATAGGCCACTTCAACCGAATTTAGAGATCTTCTTTGTTTGGTGAAGGAAAATCCGGATCGATAATTCTTATTCTTAACGAATTCTACATGGTCGGGGGAATTGATATGCGGAGATTTGGGCAAGACGCCTTTTGTGAGTAAATACTGGGTTGTGACCGTACAAAATTCTTCCGCATATTGTGTAAACCTTTTATACAAATCTAAAATGTCCTCTCGATAGCTCATCGAAATATGCAAAGAGTGAATCCCTGAAGCGATTTTCATCATGGTTCGTAAATACATGATCTCAAAGATGTCATCAAACAATGGCGGTGCTTCAAGATTCACATCATTTTCTGTAAAACCGACCGGAACGGCGGCCCCTTCTTGTTGGAACAAATTAGCGATTTCACTGACAAAACTGCTTTCGCCCTGTTGGAACGACTGTAAGATTTGACGGGCGTCGGGATCCTGGTTCGTCGCCAGAAAATAATCCATAACTTTTACCATCATGCTTTTTTTTTCATAAACGATCCAAAGCGTTGCAAATTCGGATGACGTTAACGGTGCTTGTTGCAAGTGGTTTCATCCTTTCACGCGATTTTTGAGTGTCCCCTTACTGAAGTATAGTTTTTACACCCTCTTCGGAAATATTCATGTTTTCTTCTAAAGATAGTGATGCCAACTGCCTTGCCTTAAGTACGAGCGCTGAGAATTGGCGACCGGATGGGACCGCAGAAATCAGCTTTAGCTCCCTAGTCTTGCAAGGCATGACTGCAGGCAATCACATATTTCCCGCCGCCGGACCCAGCAAAGATCCCAAAGCGATCCGAATCCGAAATGGTCGGCAACCGATCGAAAAGACCCTATACCGGACGTTCAACAGAGATCGACAACAATGGGCAAAATCCTGTTTATTTCCCGGGAAATTGTAGGTGCAAAGGGTTAAAAAAATGGATGGCATCCAAGTTGCCACCCGATCTAAGAAATATATCTTTGTTTTAATAACCCGAAAATTCCTCGGCTTTGATATAATCTTCGTTAACTCCAGCTTCAACAAGCATTTGATACATGTCTTTAACCATATCTGCCGGACCTGACAGATAATAAATAGGCGTGTTAACGTCTGAGACATGCCGCCTCAGCATCTCTTCATCAATATATCCGCTTTCTCCGTTCCATTCACCCGATTTAGCGTCCGTCATAACAGGCACAAGTGTAAAATTGGGGTTTTCCTTGGCGAACCCTTCTAAATCGGACATAAAAGGAGCGTCCGCTGGTGTTGTGTTCGAAAACAACAATGTGATATCGTGTGATAGTTTATCATGCGTTGCCTGAGCAATCATACTCCTTACAGGAGTAATTCCGATTCCTCCAATGATAAACACTGCCGGTGTTGTTTCCGTTTTATGCAAAGTGAAATCCCCCAACGCCGAATCTAATTTCACTTCTGTCCCTTCCGGCATATTTTCCAGCTCTCGTTTGAAAGCCGAATCGCGCATGCGTGTGGCCGTCACCAAATCTTTTTCATATGGAGCGTAAGCCAGTGAAAAAGTACGTACATTTCCATCCTCGTCAGTCTGGTCCGGGTCAATTAACGTCATATCGCAAAATTGTCCGGCCTTAAATTCATATTCCTTTGGCTTTTCCCAATGAAAAGCCATCGTATCGTTTGCTATGGTTTCCTTTTTCAGTAACCTGACTTTATTCTTCGGCATCGTTTGACTCCTTTCATACTTTGTGGAATCATTTCCCTTCCAGTATCATACCCGTGTTTCGCAACTTACAAACTCCAGTGAACCGGAACCGATTTGTTTCTCGTATGTTTTATTAATTTTTGAACCGGGAAAAGGAAAAATACAGGCAACATCATTACTTTAAAGGAGGTAAGGTACATGGCTACCCAAACTGAACGGATGACTCAGCACGGCGTGACCTGGCATGAATGGTTGAGCTGGATTGGAATTATCGTGGCTTTGATCGGGTTCTTCTTCTGGGCCCCAATCGGATTGGGAATTGTCGGTGCGATTCTCGGAATCATCTCCGTTTCGGGGACAGTATCAACACAGCAAAGGACCTGGTCTTGGATCGCGACCATTGTTGGCATTATTGTCCTTATCCTCGGTTTATTGGGATGGACAGTTGCCGGCATGATGTAAAATTTCATAAAACATCTTTCAGCATTTTAAAAAAGCGCTCCTGAAGCCTCGCTTCGGGGGCGCTTTTTCATTTTTGGCTGCCTCCGCTGAGGCTCACCTTGATATTCCTTCTTTTTCAGCTGAAATCATCAAAAACATAGGTCGCCGGTTTTCATCCTTCATCTGCGGATCGTTCTTCAACATTTCATCGGAAGGCGTTGGTTCTTTGACTGCTCTTATTGCAAATCCAGCCCCAATCAGGTCGTTTATGTAGGTTGAAAACGTGCGATGGTATTTAATAACGTGTTCTGTTAAGAACCCCGTTTCCCGTACACCTTCAGATTGATAATGATCGACAGGCCAATGCAGGCGATTTCCTTGATCATCAAGGTACCAATCTTGTTCATTGCGGGAGGTAAAGATGGGATGTTCGACTGAAAAAATAAAGGCTCCTCCCGGCTTTAGGCAGTCATGTACTTTTTTACAAATGGCCTCAAACGATTCGACATAGTGGAAAGCCAACGAACTGATTACAATATCAAATTGTGAATTTGAAAAGCTGATGTCCTCAATGGGCATTTGCCGATAGGAAATGGCAGGGTCATCTGTTTGTTCGCGAGCTTTTTGAAGCATTTTTTCAGAGATATCGACCCCTACAACCGAATTTGCCTGCTGTTCACGGGCAAATCGACAATGCCAACCAAAACCGCATCCTAAATCAAGTACATCTTGATGTCGCAAATCCGGCAACAATGCTTTTAAAACATGCCATTCCCCAGCCCCTTCAAGACCTTTGACTGAACGGGGCATTTGCTCATACGCGGCATAGAATTCCGGATCGTCGTATTTATTTTGTTTCATTGATTCATCGCCTCTGATTTTTTTAAGAGTCCCTATTTAGACAAGCTATTCTCTTTATCATGTTCCGGCAAGACCCCGGGTGGACGTTGATTCTGAAGGGGCATTTTCCCTCTCTTGATAACCCGGTAATGCCCTGGAGTTACCCCTGTGCTGTTTTTAAATACATGGTGAAAATGTGTTTCACTGCGATACCCAATTCGGTCTGCGATTTGTTCCATTGTATCGTCAGTAGAGGTTAGATATAGTTTGGCCCTTTCCATCCGGCAATGGATGATATATTGTCCCGGCGACCACCCGATCTTGCGTTTAAATTGCCGGCATAAGTGATATGGACTCAGAAATACCTTCTCGGCAAGCTGCTCCAATGTCCAATTCTCCCAGTATCGTTCTTCAATCAACCGCTTTACTGCAAGAACGGATTTGGCCGAAGAGGAATACTCCTTTTTCGGTTCCCCAACGTTATGATAAAGTCTCTGTACAAGCCGCCCAATAAGCACTAACAACCAGCCGTTCGCGATCACTTTGGCTTCGGGTAGCCCCCCTTGTTGTTCACGAATAATTTGGAGCATAAGTTGTTCATAATCCGTGAATCCCTTTCCCAGCTGGAAAATTGGGGTTTCCCCTGGCCCTATCAGGTAATTATCGGGTAATCCTTTCACTCTCAAAGCAGAAAGGCCTAAATATAACACTTTAATAGGATAAGCGGTGTCAACATGATCTTCAGATCCAATAGCCTGCTGATAAATTAATAGTGTCCCGGGCATCGCGGTA
>DASVCO010000046.1:0-7820 GCA_036381575.1 Caryophanales bacterium | reverse complement strand
ATTGGGCTTAGAACCGCCGAAAGATTGGGAAGGATTTTTGAAAGTCTGCCAAACCTTGAAGGATAACGGGTATGCTCCCATTCTATGGTCGACAATTAGCAAATCGCAATTTATCAACCCGATGGTTATGAATAACATGCCTGGCAAAGATGCTTTGGCGAAATTGGAAACAGGTGAAACCAAATTAACGAGTGATTGGTATGTAAAAACACTTACACAAATTAAAGAGTTGGCTGATAAAGGCTATTTTCAGGATCATCCGCTCGGCACTTCAAAATCGGCATCTACTGCATTGTTTTCACAGGAGAAGGGCGCAATGCTTGCTCTTGGTTCGTACATGATGGCCACAATTAATAAACAAAATCCGGATATCAAAATGGGGTTGTTAGCTCCGATAACCGTTCCGAAAGACAAAGCCGAATGGTGGGGCATTCACACCTCGACCTTTATGTTAGGGATTAATGCAAATACTAAGCATAAAAAGGCAGCATTGAAGTTCCTTGAGTTCTTAACGGAACCTGATATCTCCTCCCTATATGCCAATGAAACCGGGCAATTATTGACCGTTAAAGAGGCTAACTATAAGACTCCCGCATTAAAAGCAAGTGCTGAATGGTTAGATAAGAAGACAATGTTTCAACCACGTTATACCATTTCCGTACCTGAAATCAGTCAGGCTGTCCAGACCTCCGTTACGGATGTGATTGGAGGTATGGATCCGAAAAAAGCAGCGCAGAAGGCACAAAAGGAGGTAAATAATGCAATCAACAAATAATGTTGTGAAAGGGGAGAAGGGGGTGGCCTCCTCTCTCCGCCTTTCCAATCAACTTAACACAAGGAAAAGAAAATGGAATTGGCCGCTGTTACTTTTTATTTTACCTGGCTTTATTCTTTACGGGCTCTTTTTTGCAGGTCCGACAGTTTATTCTCTTTATTTAAGTGTGACTGACTGGAATGGGTTTTCTGAGAGCTATAACTTTGTGGGTTTGTCCAACTATACGGAACTTTTGACGAATGATTCGATCTTCTTACATTCGCTGACTAACAATATCAAATTCACTTTAGTAGTGGTTATCTTCCAAACAGTTTTGAGTTTGTGTTTTGCGCTATTGCTTGTAAAGAACACAAAACCCAATATCATTTTTCGGGCAATCTATTTTTTTCCAACCATCATCGCCTCCGTTTCTATCGCTTTTACATGGACGTTTATGTATGACCCGAATTTGGGTGTTCTCAATAATCTTTTGGAATCATTGGGGCTGCATGGATGGACCCGATCCTGGCTTGGAAACCAGAATATAGCCATTTACAGTATTGCATTTGTTCAGTTTTGGATGCACACCGGACAGGTGATGGTCATTTTTATTGCTGGACTTCATTCCATTCCAAAGGAGCTTTATGAGGCTGCTGATATTGAAGGTGCTGGCAAATGGCAAAGATTCAGGCATATTTCCTGGCCGTTATTGGCCCCGGCGGCATCAATTGTTATAGCTTATACGACAATTCAAAGTTTCAAAGCGTTTGATTTGATTATTGCAATGACCGGCGGGGGACCGTCTCATGCAACAGAAATATTATCTACCTTTCTGTATAAAGAGGCGTTCACAAACTTTAATTTCGGTTATGCCGCAGCGGCAGCTGTGATTTTCCTGGCCATTATTGTCATTATGACAGTCTTGCAATTTAAGATCATCAAAACGGATGATGTGCAGTATTAAGGAAAGGAGGAGTTGACTTGCAAAAGCAATTGCCGAGACAGGTAGTTTTGTTGATTTGGGCAGCGATTATTCTTTTACCGTTTTTCATGGTCTTTTTTTCAACGTTTAAAAGTATTTCGGAACTGTTCCAATCACCACTTGGTTGGCCGAATTCCTGGTCGTTGGAAAACTACCGCGAACTATTTGTGAAGGAACCAATGTTGGGTTACTTTATGAACAGTGTAATTGTAACGGCCGCCAGTGTTGGTTTTATTTTGCTTTTTTCAAGTTTGATCAGCTACGCCATTATTCGAATGTCGAAAAAGATCGGATATGTCGTATTTGGATTTTTCGTTATAGGAATGATGATTCCAACACAGGCAAACATGATCCCTATTTATCTTTTGGTGACGAAACTTGGTCTTTACGACACTCTTTTGGGCGTCATTCTTGTCTTGATTGCCTTTTTAATTCCAACCGGCGTGTTTATTATGACCGGATTTATGAAAACACTTCCGAACGGATTGATAGAGTCGGCAAAAGTGGACGGAGCCAATGAATGGCAAATGTATTCCCGGATTGTTGTTCCGCTTTCAATGCCTTCTATTGCTACAGTTTCGATATTTTCGTTGGTGATTGTGTGGAATAACCTGCTCTATCCTTTATTGTTATTAAAATCTGATGCTGTGAAGACATTGCCGATTGCTTTACTGGACTTTCAAGGGCAATATTTAACGAATTATCCGTTGATTTTTGCCGGGGTTATAGTCGCTTCTATTCCGATGATTGTTGCGTATTTGTTCTTGCAACGTTATTTCATTGCCGGATTAACCGCCGGTTCGATGAAAGGATAGTTCTTTAGTAGAAAAAAGGAGTGGTAGGATGCCGGATTTATCCGTTGTTTATTTGCCAATTGGAAGGAAAACCTTTGATTTGGAAGCAGGGGAGAAATATCGGAAAGAAAGCCAATCGTTGCTGGAAGGTGAGTGCGAGAGGGTTTTTGCACCCGAAGGAATTCTAACATCCGTTGAAGAGATGAAAGATTTTCTTGATCGTATACAGGGAAATGAGATTGATCTCATTGTCTATCAAAGTGTTACCTTTGCAGATGCGGAATTCGTTGTGGAGGCGATCAAAAAGCTGGCACAACCCGTGGTCGTTTGGTCAGTACGCGAACCAGACGTAGGAGGAAGGCTCAGGCTGAATTCATTGACAGGCGGGAACAGTACCTGTCATACCTTGAAAGTCCATCAGAGATCATACCGATTCGTTTTCGGTAATCCTGATGAAGAGGCATTGCGGGATCGGCTTGTTCGATACCTGAGAACGGAAAAACTAATGGGAAAACTGTCACGGTTAACTATTGGGGTGATCGGAGAACATCAACCGGGATTTTATTTTTCCGGAACAGACGAAGAGGAATTGCAGCAGGTAACCGGGGTCAAAATCCATAACGTTGATTTAGAGAAGGCCTTTCAGGAGTGTGTGGAATTGCCCGAGGAAGAATGGCTCCCGGCCATTGAACGTGCAGAAAAGCAGGTGGTCGGTTTGAGGAGGAGAGACGGGACGGTTGAAAAGTTCGCTCAGTTCACTACCTATGTGGATCAGTACATTAAACAGCACGGGATTAATGCCCTGGCAGTTCGGTGTTGGCCGGAGTTTTTCAATGAGTTGGGGGCAGCAGCCTGTTCAACCTTATCCCAATTTACCGAGGAAGGAATCGTTTCCTCCTGTGAATCTGATATTCATGGATCCATTTCAATGTATATGCTTCAGGAGCTTGGAGAAAGCGCGCCGTATCTGGGAGACATGGTTCACCTAAATGAAGAAAATAATTCAGTGACATTCTGGCATTGTGGTGCTGCTGCTTATTCTTTGGCCAACCCGAAGACAGGTGCCAAGGCTGGCGTTCACCCCAATCGTAAACTTGGGTTTGCGATGGATTTTGGGTTAAAGGCCGGGAAGGTGACAATTGCTCGTCTCAGTAAGGTGTCCGAAGGGTATCGAATGTTCGTAATGAAAGGTGAGGCCCTCGATACTCCACAGCAATTTTCGGGAACCTCTGTCGAGGTGGCGTTGGAGAATGATGCGACAGAAACGTTGTATCAATTAATGGAAGATGGTCTTGAACCGCATTATGCCCTTGTTTACGCTGATGTAGCTGATCAATTAGTAGATGTGGGAAAAAGATTGGGTATCGAAACCATACAATATTTCTAGCAGGAGAGGTGCGTCGGATGAGATGGGGAAAATAGCCATAGGTCAAGCAGGAGGTCCGACGGCTGTCATCAATACAAGCTTGGCAGGTTTTTTGGACACGATCCAAGGCGATATATACGGTGTGTTGAATGGATTTCAGGGCTTGGTTGAAGGAGATATTGTCAAAATATCTGAAGATATGAAGAGAAAAATCGATCAGCATCGCGATGTGCCAGGGGCTTGTTTGGGTGCGGGGCGTTATCAAATGAATGATGATCAAAAGGTAAAGGCCCTTCGACAATTACAGAAGCGAGATATTCATACACTTGTTTTTATCGGCGGTGACGGTACGATGTCAGCACTTTGTCAGTTGAGCCAGACGGCTCGTTACATCGGCTATGAATTGCAGGTGGTCGGGATTCCGAAAACCGTGGATAACGATTTGGCGGAAACAGACCATTCTCCGGGGTTTGCAAGTGCTGCACGTTATGTTGCATTGGCAGTACGAGACATCAGTAAAGATCTTGAAGCGATGCGTAATTTCGAACAGGTTCGAATTATAGAAACGATGGGCCGGAATGTTGGTTGGCTGGCAGCGGCAAGCGGTCTTTTGAAAAACCATGAAACGGACGGCCCGCATGCGATCTATTTTCCGGAACAAAGGCTTACTGCTGAAGGTTTTCTAAAAAATACTGAAGATCTTGTACAAAAGTTCGGATTTGTGTCGATTGTAGTAAGTGAAGGGGTTACAATTCAGAAAAGGCCGTCTGTAGAAAAGGCGATTGTTAATGGGAGGAAGGTTTTGGGGGGGATTTCCACTCAATTGGCTCAACTTGTCCATGATGAACTTGGGTTGATGGCGAGGGATGAATTGCTTGGAATGAACCAGCGTGCCAATCAATTAGCGAGTTCTTCCCAGGATCGCCGTGAGGCATATGAAGTTGGAAAGAAAGCTGCCCTGTTCGTTGAAGAAGGGATTTCAAAGGTTATGGTTGCAATCAATCGAACAAGTCAAACGGATTATCAATACCGGTTGTCAGCCGTTTCTTTAGAAAAAGTTGTGGGAGGGGCTGAGCGGCATTTGCCGAATCATTATATAAAGGACCTTAACCGGTATTATCAATGGTTACGACCTCTGGTCGGTTTTGATTTGCAATCCTATCCAGCTTTGATTCAAAGGAGTGACCTTTATGAAAGTAAAACTTTTAGATTATGACAGTGCAATTCCGTTATATCATCAAGTAAAAGAAATCCTTGTCAAACGAATCCAGGAAAAAAGATGGCAGCCGGGTGATTTGATCCCCACTGAGCAGGAATTGATTGACGAATTTAAAGTAAGCCGAACGACGATTCGCCAAGCTATCACAGAGTTAGTGCAGGAAGGTTTACTGGAAAAGCGACAAGGAAGAGGGACGATCATTAAATCCCAGAAACTTGTAGGTTCGTTAGGGCGATTAACAGGTTTCGCTGAAGAAGTCATGGAAAAAGGGTATTTACCTTATTCCAAATTGATTCGGGCTGAATTCCACAATGATCTGTATACCGAAAAGAAAAAATTGCAGTTGTCAGAAGATGAGAGTGTTCTGGTTATTGAACGAATTCGGTTTGCGGATGATGAACCGATAGCGTTTGAGCGGACTTGTTGGCCGGAAAAAATCGGAGAAATCCTGAAACAACATGATTTGGATGGAGCGAAATTCTATCAAATTCTGGAGGATCACGAGACGTATTTGAAAAAAGCCAATGAAACCATTTCTGCTGTTAATTCTACGCTCTATGAAGCAGATCTTTTGGGGATCAGCGCAGGGCAAGCATTGTTGGAAATGTCACGCTTGAGTTACGGGTTAGATGATAAGCCCATCGAATATACCAGAACCAAATATCGTTCCGATCGCTACCATTACAATGTAGAATTAACTCGTTAAGGAGGAAACTATGCCATTTGTCAGTGGGAAGAAAATGTTGGCACATGCCTATGAAAATCATTACGGGATCGGAGCTTTCAGCGCCCACAATGCTGAAACCATACAGGCGATCCTTTGGGCGGCGGAAGAAGAGCAGGCACCGGTTATGATTCAAGTCGGTCAAAAAGTTATTCAATACATCGGTCTGGGGGAAATGAAAAAGATGGTTGATCTCTTTGCCGAAAATATAACTGTGCCTGTGTGCATCCATCTTGATCATAGTCGCCAGTATGAGCAAACATTACAGGCCATTCAGCTTGGATTTCAATCAGTGATGTTTGACGGTTCCGGACTATCTTTTGAAAAGAATGTAGAGATTACGAAAAAGGTAGCGGAAATTGCTAAGTTATTGGAAATTGGGTCTGAAGGGGAAATCGGGAAAATCGGTGGAACCGAGGACGGTATAACCGTTGCCGAAGAAGATGCACTTGTCACATCTGTTGAAGAGGCAGTGGAATTTGCAGAGCAGACCGACATTGATTATATTGCGGTATCTATTGGCACGGCACATGGGATTTATAAGAGTACTCCGAATCTGCGCCTTGACAGGTTAGAGGAAATTTCGAATTCTGTTCAACGGCCAATTGTTTTGCACGGAGGCTCAAGTGTCCCTGATGAAGAGGTGCGCAAAGCTATCTCACTCGGTGTTGCGAAAATCAATGTTGATACCGAATTACGCCAATCTTTTACTTTTGGTGTACAGGAAATTTTTCAGGAGAATCCGGAAGAATGGCATCTTGCAGTGTCTTTGGATCGTGGACGGGAAGTAATGAAAGAAAAGGTACGAGAAAAAATCCGTGTTTTCGGCAGCGATGGCAAGGCAGCATTTTTATAAAATGGTTGATTGGTAGTGATGTTATTACCAAACATCATTATCAATTAAAGGAGGAGAACAATGGTAGAAACAAAGGTGGAAACTCACGGTTTATTTATCGACGGAAAATGGGTTGAAACGGACGAATCGACAAATGTTCTGAACAAGTACAGCCAGGAAGCATTCGCTAAGGTATCGGTGGCCTCGCACAACCATGTTTCACAATCCGTTGCGGCAGCCAGGCGGGCACTTGATAATGAATTTTCGCCTTATCAACGGTATGAGGTTTTAATGAAAGTGGCTTCTTTGTTGAAAGAGGAAAGAGAATTGTTCGCCCGGACCTTAACGAAAGAGGTTGGCAAAACGCTTGGGGAATGTTATGGAGAGGTGGATCGTTCCATTCAGACATTGCTTCTTTCGGCTGAAGAAGCAAAACGTATACATGGTGACGGTGTGCCGGTAGAAGCGGCGCCGGGATCGGAAAATCGGATGGCTTTCACCATTAGGGTACCGGTAGGTGTTGTGGCTGCGATTGCGCCGTTCAATGTGCCTCTGAATCTTGTATGCCATAAAGTTGGTCCAGCGTTGGCAGCGGGAAACAGTGTTGTATTGAAACCAGCCGGAAAAACTCCTGTTGTATCGGTTTTGCTCACAAAACTATTTGAGAAGGCTGGTCTACCGAACGGCCGGTTAAATCTAGTCACCGGAAGCGGTGGACGAATCGGCGATTGGCTGCTTGAAAATAAAGACGTGGATATGTTTACATTCACCGGCAGTAAAGAGGTTGGGGAGTATATTCGGTCCAAAGCGGGAGTTCGTGAAGTTGCGCTCGAATTGGGCAACAATTCGGCGACCATCGTTCATTGCGATGCCGATTTGGAAAAAGCCGCATCGCAAATCACAGCCCGTGGCTTTAACAATGCCGGTCAGGTTTGTATATCCGTTCAGCGGGTCTATGTACACGAAAAAATCTTTGATGAATTTCTCTCGGTTTTGAAAGGCAAGGTAGAGGCCCTGAAATTAGGAGACCCATTCGATGAGAGTACTGATGTTGGACCTATGATTGATGTGAAAGAAGCGGAAAGAGTTGAACAATGGGTACAGGAAGCTGTTGAGGAAGGAGCTGAAATTGTGGCTGGCGGGAAA
>DASVCO010000045.1:0-11883 GCA_036381575.1 Caryophanales bacterium | reverse complement strand
GCTATGACGTGTGAACGTCCTCACCGTGCGAAGCTTTCCCCGTTCCAGACCCTCGAAATTATGAAAGAGGAACAATTCGGATGCTACGATCTGGTTGCTCTGGAAACGTTGTCAAAGGCGGTTGTACGACTTTCGGTCGGTACGAAGGTCCGGTTAACCAATCATCAGCTCGGGGAAATCATTTTTATCCCTCCTCACAAACCGACCAAGCCTCTCGTCCGTTTGGAAAACAATGGTGGAATTGTGGCTTTGGCCGAACGTTCGGACCTGGCCATTGAAACCATTCTTACATGAAACTTCTCAAGTACCGCGAAAGCAAAAGCGGTATTTTTTCTTTCGTTAAATTGAGAAAGCCTTCGATAAATGGCAGTTCATCGGCCGCAGCCTGAAGAAACAGTTCACTCCACCACTCCGTTTCATAACGGCTGATCATGCTTAAGTTGTACAACAATAAGAAATGCACAAGGACCTCCGGCATGCCGTCATAATGTTCTCGTGACCGAGGGATGTAATACTGTCCCGAGAAGCTTGATGGGAACTTTGCTGTTGCCTTTTCTCCTTGAAGAAGAATGCCTTTTTGGGCCCGGTGGATTCCGCTCATGTCCATGTTTAGGCGGCTTTCAAGAAAAGCAGCGAAACGCGGGAATGTCATGTTAAGATCATCGAGAATGCCGAAAGGAACGACTGTCTCCCAACCGCTTTCTGAAGCAATCCGGTAAAAGGGAGGTTGCTTAAACATATCGGCAAACAGGCTGTTTAAATCCGGTATCCGCCTGAGCAGCTGACCCATGGTATATTTCTGGCCTTCCAACTGCCTGATCCCGAACAATTTATCCGAAAAGTAAGGGACGAGCCCATGTTTCTGAATGCGAACCTCGTCTTCGAAAAAGGTGTAGTTTTTTTTCTTCTTTTTCCTGGTTGAAGCCCCGTGTGCCAGTACCTCTGTCGTTTTCGGATAGTCGGGATCCTTCGTGAGCAGGCATGCTTTGACAAGTTGGGTCATTCCGTAAAATAATAATAGCGGCTGAAGTTCAATAGGGGCCGTTTCCGCCAGCTCATAATGTTTTCTACCATACTGTAAATAATACAAAAAGGGATAACTGTTTTTATAGCTTTCCTTTTCTGTCTTGTCTAAACCATTGCTGTGGTAACACTTTGCCAAAAAACGCTGCGAAAACGACACGGAGCGGAAGGGAGAGAACCCCGCCCAAACGTCTTTATGCATGAAATCCCCTCCTTCTTGACAGTAGTGTAACCTATTGATAACCTACTAATAATCTTTTTATGGACAATCCTAATAAAAGCGCCTTTAGGCTGGATTCAAACCTGAAGCGGTGCGATAGTGACAAAGCACGGTTGAGCCACCGAGTGAACTCGACGCAGTGCGACAATGTAAGAAGAGAAAGCCCAGGTATCATATTGGGAAGTACGTGGCGACGCCACTAAGCGGAACGCTGCTTCCCGGAACCAGTATTGAGGGCAGGCGTGCTTAACGCCTGCTGATAAAGTGAAAAGGAGAGTGAGGCAACGTGTGGGAATCGAAATTCCAGAAAGAAGGCTTGACTTTTGACGATGTGCTGTTGCTTCCCGCCAAATCGGAGGTGCTTCCCCGAAATGTGTCGGTCCAAACCGAACTGTCGGAACGGCTGAAGCTGAATATTCCGATTGTAAGCGCCGGGATGGATACGGTAACGGAAGCCAAGATGGCTATTGCGATGGCTCGGCTCGGCGGGCTGGGTGTCATTCATAAAAACATGTCGATTGAGGATCAGGCTGAGCGAGTGGACCGTGTGAAGCGTTCAGAAAGCGGTGTAATCACGAATCCGTTCTATCTGACACCGGAACATCAGGTTTATGATGCCGAGCATTTGATGGGGAAATTCCGAATTTCCGGTGTCCCCATTGTTGATGATGAACGGAGGCTGGTCGGAATCATCACAAACCGTGATATGCGTTTCGTCGATGATTATTCGATCAAAATTAATGAAGTTATGACGAGGGAGCGTCTTGTGACCGCCCCTGTCGGCACGACGCTTGAAGAAGCTGAACATATTCTTCAGGAGCATAAGATCGAGAAATTGCCGCTTGTAGATGACAGCGGGGTTCTCAAGGGTCTCATTACGATTAAGGATATTGAAAAAGCGATCGAATTTCCGGATGCCGCCAAAGACAGCCAGGGCAGGTTGCTGGTAGCTGCCGCTGTCGGAGTAACGGCGGATGCCATGGTTCGAATTGAAAAACTCGTCGAAGCCGGCGTAGACGCAATTGTGATTGACACTGCACATGGACATTCCCAGGGTGTGTTGGAGAGAGTCAGAGAAGTGCGTGACGTTTATCCGGATCTCGATATCATCGCTGGTAATGTGGCGACAGCCGAAGGGACACGTGACCTTATCGAGGCTGGTGCCAATGTTGTAAAGGTTGGAATCGGACCCGGTTCCATTTGCACGACCCGGGTTGTTGCCGGGGTCGGCGTGCCGCAAATTACTGCGGTATACGACTGCGCAACTGAGGCACGCAAGCACGGCATACCAATTATTGCAGACGGCGGGATTAAATATTCCGGAGAGATTGTCAAGGCGCTTGCATCCGGTGGCCATGCGGTGATGCTCGGAAGCCTGCTTGCCGGTGTGGAAGAAGCGCCGGGAGAAAGAGAAATCTATCAAGGACGGCAATTTAAGGTGTACCGCGGCATGGGCTCCGTCGGGGCTATGGAGTCCGGATCGAGCGACCGTTATTTCCAGGAAAACCAGAAGAAGCTGGTTCCGGAAGGAATTGAAGGGCGGATTCCTTACAAGGGGCCGTTGGCCGATACGCTTTATCAGCTTGTCGGCGGTTTGCGTGCCGGCATGGGGTATTGTGGTACCCAGTCCATCGATATTCTGCGTGAAGAGGCGCAATTCACCAGAATTACAGGAGCAGGGCTGCGTGAGAGTCATCCGCACGACGTTAATATTACGAAAGAAGCGCCGAATTACTCAATGTAGCTGATCACGGGATCAGAGGCGGATCTCCTGGAATTTTCCCCTTATGGAGAAATGTTGATTTCTAAAGCTCTCCGGTCTCTGATTTTCCTTTATGACCATTGTTGAAAAATGCCGATTTGGACAATTTTTTTTAAAGGACGGGGTTCTCCTTCGTCCTTTTTTTGTGGTAAAATAGCGGTTGTGTGAGAGTTTATGGAGGTGTGAGGAACTTGAAAAGCCTAATTCATCGCGGGCTGGTGTACATGCTTGCCGTTCTGTTTGTTGCGGCGGCGGTATTGCCACAGGCAACAAAGGTCGAGGCAGCGAAGCCTCCTCTGGATTTGGAAGCTCCATCGGCAATATTGGTGGACGCTGAAACGGGGAAAGTCTTATTCGCAAAGAAAGCGGACGTTCCACGTTCGCCCGCAAGTATGACGAAAATGATGGCGGAGTATTTAATTCTGGACGCCATTAAACAAGGGAAAATTGACTGGAATTCCAAAGTTCGTATTAACGATTATATGTATAAATTGTCGCAGGATAATAGTCTTTCCGGCATTCCGCTTTTAAAAAGCCTGACTTATTCCGTGAAAGAGCTTTACAAGGCCATGGCTGTCTATTCTTCAAACGCGGCGACTATTGCTCTCGGGGCAAAGATTTATGGGAATGAAGAGAAATTTGTCGAGGCCATGAACCAAAAAGCTAAAGAATTCGGGATGACGGATACGAAATTTGTCAACAGTACCGGATTGAATAATAGTGACCTGTACGGGCATATTGCGAAAGGCGGCCCGAATGAGGAAAATCAAATGTCAGCGCGCGATGTGGCCACGCTGGCGTATCATTTACTTAAAGACCATCCAGAAGTTTTGGAATATACCAAGATGCCGTCAGCCATGTTTAAAAAAGGGTTGAATCAACCTCAAAAAATGCGCAACTGGAATGAACTCGTGATTCCGGAAAGCCCTTTTTACTATGAGGGTGCGGATGGACTGAAAACAGGACATACTTCTGAAGCTGGATATTGTTTGACAGCGACGGCCGAACGCGACGGCATGAGATTGATTTCCGTCGTGATGAAAACCGCTTCTGAGCCGGCTAGATTTAGACAGTCTGCCAAATTGTTGGATTATGGCTTCAGCAATTTCAGGAAAGTAACTCTTCTCGAGAACGGCTACACTCCGAAAAATAAAAAGGAATTGCCGGTAACCAAAGGAAAAACAGACAGCGTTTCGATTGAGACAAGTAAGCCAATCAAGTTGGTTATCCAGGAAGGGACCAAGAAGAAATATAAGCCGGAATTGACAATCGATCAATCCTTGTTAACCAAAAAAGGGAAAAAGGTCGGGACTGTAAAGATGGTTTATACCGGAGGAAAGCCATACGATTATTTAACGAAAAACGGTGGTGAACTGGCATCCGTTTCTGTTGTCACAACGGAAAGCGTGGATAAAGCAAGTTGGTTCACTCTAACGATGCGGGGAATCGGGGATTTCTTCTCCGGCCTTTGGACAAGTTTGACCGATATGGTGACAGGCTGGTTCTAACTTCATTCAGCATAAATACGCCAGGGCGCATTTGATAATTGTTTTTTCCTGAGCGGCACAGTACAATAGAACCAGATGAATTCACGTTTGGAGGAATAGGAATGGCACAGAAAACAGGAACAGATCGAGTCAAACGCGGCATGGCTGAAATGCAAAAGGGCGGCGTCATTATGGACGTTGTGAACGCCGAACAGGCGAAAATCGCGGAAGAAGCGGGTGCGGTGGCCGTAATGGCGCTGGAACGCGTTCCGGCTGATATACGTGCGGCTGGCGGCGTGGCGCGCATGGCGGACCCGACAATCGTTGAAGAAGTGATGAACGCTGTGTCGATTCCGGTTATGGCGAAAGCCAGGATCGGACATATTGTCGAGGCGCGTGTGCTTGAGGCGCTCGGCGCGGATTATATTGATGAGAGTGAAGTGTTGACGCCGGCGGATGAGGAGTTCCATATCAACAAACGGGATTATACCGTGCCGTTTGTATGCGGCTGCCGTGATTTGGGTGAAGCTGCACGCCGTATTGGCGAGGGCGCCTCGATGTTGCGGACGAAGGGTGAACCCGGAACGGGCAACATCGTCGAGGCTGTTCGTCATATGCGTCTCGTGCAAGCTCAGGTGCGCAAAGTTGTCGGCATGTCCGAGGACGAATTGATGACGGAAGCAAAGAATCTTGGCGCTCCGTATGAAGTGTTGTTGCAAATCAGAGAAGCCGGACGGCTTCCGGTAGTTAACTTTGCGGCGGGGGGAATTGCGACGCCTTCGGATGCTGCATTGATGATGCAGCTCGGTTCAGATGGTGTATTTGTCGGTTCGGGGATCTTTAAATCCGATAATCCGGCGAAATATGCCAAGGCCGTCGTTGAAGCTACGACTCACTATGAGGATTATGAGTTGATCGGCAACCTTTCGAAGAATCTCGGTACGGCGATGAAAGGGATCGAAATGTCAACGCTCGAACCCGGACAACGGATGCAAGACCGCAGTTTCTAAGGTTAAGGTTTCGGTGCAGAAAGGGAAATGAAACATGGTGAAAATAGGTGTACTCGGGCTTCAAGGTGCGATTCCTGAACATGTTGAGGCTTTGCAGGCTTCAGGAGCTGAAACCGTTATAATCAAGAGAACCGAACAGCTTGAAGAGATTGACGGCCTCGTTATGCCAGGCGGTGAAAGTACAACGATGCGCCGATTGATTGATCAATATGGATTTCTTGAGCCACTGAAAGAATTTTCCGAAGCAGGCAAGCCAATCTTCGGTACTTGTGCCGGCCTGATTTTACTTGCTGACAAAATCGAAGGCCAATATAACGTCCACCTCGGGATTATGAATATGAAAGTAAAGCGCAATGCCTTTGGGCGCCAACGTGAAAGTTTCGAGGCTGAATTATTGGTGAGCGGGATCGACGGAGATTTCACCGGGGTCTTCATCCGGGCACCTTACATTATCGAGGTAGGCGCGGATGTAGAGGTACTGTCAAAGCTTGATGACAAAATTGTAGCTGCCCGTCAGGGGCATTTGTTGACATGTGCGTTTCACCCGGAGCTGGCCGATGACCCTCGTTTCCACGGCCTTTTCGTTCAGATGGTCGAGGAATCGAAAAGCACCTTGCATAAAGTTCAGGAATAGTGTACATTACTTTAATAATAGGAAATATCCGGGATCGTTTGTCCCGAAATATTGAATGGCAAAACGTTGAAGAGAGATAGTAACGAAAGAGGCTTGTGCAGAGAGTCGGTGGGTGCTGTAAACCGATCAAGAGCTTTCGTGAATCCTTCTCTGAGTGAAATGCCCAAGTTCAGTAAGCATTTTCGGAAGGTCCACCGTTATTGGATGAGAGCGGCAAGTGCACGAAAAGTGTACTTGTAAGCAGGGTGGCAACGCGGAATCAACTTCCGTCCCTTTTTCGGGACGGGAGTTTTTTATTTTTAAGGAAGTTCGACTAAAAACGCAACGTCAATCCAACCCCAAAAAGCAAAAAGCACTTTTCGGGGACCCCGAGGTTGCAACGTCGAACTGACCCACATCGTGTGGGCCCCCGAGAATAGGGAGGCCGCACCGAAGGTGGGTGCGGCACACGCTCCTATTTGAACAAAAGATGTAATCACGACGTAGTGCAAATATAAGGGAGGTTTTGTCGATGTTGGATTTAAAATATGTACGCAACCACTTTGACAATGTGAAAAAGCGTCTGGAGAGCCGGGGAGAGGACTTAAAGGAACTCGACCGGTTCGGGGAATTGGATGAAAAACGGCGTGAGTTGATCCAAAAGACGGAGACATTGAAGCAAAAGCGTAACAGCGTGTCTGAGGAAATTGCGAAGCGTAAGCGGGAAAAGCAGGATGCTGACGATATGATTGCGGAAATGCGGGATGTGAGCAAGGAAATCAAGGAGCTTGACGCGGAACTGACACAGGTTGAAGAAGAACTGCAAAACGTGATGTTGGGGATTCCGAATTTGCCGCATGAAAGTGTTCCAATCGGAGAAAACGAGGATGATAATGTCGAAATTCGGACTTGGGGCGAGGTTCCGCAACTTGATTTCGAGGCTAAACCCCATTGGGACATTGGAACAGATTTGGGGATTCTCGATTTTGAACGGGCCGGGAAAGTGACGGGCAGCCGCTTTGTATTTTACAAAGGTTTGGGAGCACGTCTGGAAAGAGCCTTGATCAATTTCATGATGGATTTGCATATGGAAGAGCACGGCTACGAGGAAATGTTGCCGCCGTATATGGTGAACCGCGGAAGTATGACAGGAAGCGGGCAGCTTCCGAAATTCGAAGAAGATGCTTTCAAAATCCGTGAAGAAGATTATTTCTTGATTCCAACGGCTGAAGTGCCGGTAACGAATTATTATGCCGGTGAAATTTTGGATGGAGCGGACTTGCCGATTCAATATGTGGCTTACAGTGCTTCTTTTCGTTCGGAAGCCGGTTCAGCCGGACGGGACACACGCGGCCTGATCCGCCAGCACCAATTTAACAAGGTAGAGCTTGTACATTTTGTCAAACCAGAAGTGTCTTATGAAGTGCTGGAACAGTTGACCGGCCATGCGGAAAAGGTCCTCCAGTTGTTGAAATTACCTTATCGGGTCATGAGCATGTGTACCGGGGATCTCGGTTTCCATGCAGCCAAGAAATATGACATAGAGGTATGGCTGCCGAGCTATGACACTTACCGAGAAATCTCTTCTTGCAGTAACTTCGAGGATTACCAGGCCCGCCGCGCAGGACTGCGTTTCAGGCCGGAGGCCAATGCGAAGCCGGAATTCATTCATACGTTGAACGGCTCGGGGCTTGCAATCGGCCGCACGGTTGCCGCAATCCTTGAGAATTACCAGCAAGCGGACGGTTCGGTCATTATTCCAGAAGTGTTGAGACCGTATATGAGAAACGTTCATGTGATCAAAGGACAGTAATAAAAGACGAAAAATAAACCTTAAAGTTACTTTAAAGTTTTGCAAAGCCTGTATGCTTTCGCTTGCGTAGGCACACAAGAATTCATGCCCCCTTATGACTTTTATAAAACCGGAGAAAAAGTTGATCTAATCCCATTTGCCGGCGATATTTTTGCCCTTTAAGGGGGCTTTTTTGTTTGAAGGTTTTTCACTTGGGAAATAACTAAGGGTAGAGGGGCGCGCCAGGGCCTTTGTTACAGGTGGACAGAAAAAATGTGGAAGGGAGCTATCATTGTGAAATTGTATCAGGTGAGAAAAGGCCAATTGGTCTATTATAACAATGAATTAAACAGGGTCTATTCAGTGAAGCCTGTGTATAGGCAATCCATTCATCTTGTCAGGCTGCGGGATTTGGAACAGCAACTTTGCAATGCCGGAGAAATCGAAAGATACAAGCCTAAACACCTTGATACCTTCCTTTTCAATCGAAAGAGGTATACGCTGCATTATGATAAAAAGGCTGAAAAAGGGGATTATATTCTGATAACAAAGCCCGACCCCGATTACATGGATCATTACTTCTTGAATGAAATTGAGAAGGTGGCAAGCGTTGAAAAGAATGGTGTTGTCACGAACAGATCGAACGGAATTAAACACAGGGAATACATGGTTATGGTACCGGGGCGTGAAGAGGGCAGCACGCCAATTGATTATCAAGATGATAAAGGGTTGGAAGACCCTGATATGTATGAGGATCAGCCGCAGGACAATGATTCTGACACTGATCAGATTACGGATATCGGTGATGTTTATACGAAGAACAATAGTGAACCTCCGATTGAAGCTATGGTTGTCGCTATTCATGGAGAAACAGTTATTCTCGGGGGAGACTTGCAGTTGTCAAAAGAAGAATTGGCTGATACGGAGAAATGGACCTTTCTGTACAACCTATTGGAGAAGTAAAGCGTTTTTTGGCACATAAAATGATTTTGTCGTTGTTTAGGGGGATGCTATGAATATCATTAAGAAAAACATTGTTTTTGCAGCCTCATTGGTACTGACCCTGATTTTTATTGTTTGGGGGGCTTTCTTCACAGACAGCCTTACCAGTGTGACCAATGCGGTTTATAACGTTTTCATCGACTATTTGGGCTTTGTCTATCTCGCGGCTACATTATTCTTTGTCATATTTGCGGTTTTTCTGTTGTTTTCAAAATACGGCCATATCAGGCTTGGGAAACAGACAGACCGTCCGGAATTCAAAACGCCTTCCTGGCTTGCGATGTTGTTTGGAGCCGGCATGGGGATCGGTATTGTCTATTGGGGTGTGGCGGAACCTGTCAGCCATTACACAAACCCTCCGTTCGGAGAGCCTTATACAGCTGCAGCAGCCAATACGGCGATGAAATATACCTTTTTCCACTGGGGACTCGATCCTTGGGCCATTTACACCGTAATCGGATTGTCCCTTGCCTTCTTCCAATATAACAAAGGATTACCGGCCTCAATCAGTTCGGCTTTTTACCCGGTTCTGGGAGACAAGATTTACGGCCCTATCGGAAAAACGATTGACATTCTTGCCGTATTTGCCACGGTTTTTGGCATTGCGACCTCTCTCGGGCTGGGAGCTTTACAGATTACAGCCGGCATGAACGCCATATTTAGCGTTCCGAATACGTTAACGGTTCAACTCATTGTGGTGGTCGTCGCTACCGCCCTGTTCCTGATTTCCATTTCTACGGGCTTGGAGAAAGGGATTCAATTCTTGTCTAACGCGGCGATGATTCTGTCCTTTACGGTGCTATTGCTCGTTCTCGTTCTCGGGCCGACCTTTACGATTTTTAAAGTGTTTTTCAACACCTCGGGTAATTACATCAATGACTTTATTCAGATGAGTTTAAGGATGAAACCCTTCGGAGATGCCAGTTGGATTGCGGATTGGACGTTATTTTATTGGGCATGGTGGATTGCCTGGGCACCTTTCGTCGGAATGTTCATCGCCCGGGTGTCCCGCGGACGGACCGTTCGAGAGTTTGTTTTCGGAGTGTTGATCGTGCCGACTCTCGGTACATGTTTATGGATGACGATCTTTGGCGGCGCCGCTCTTGATATCATTCAAAGTGCGGGGAACCATGAATTGGCTGATTACATTGCGGGGCATATCTCGCTGTCGATTTTCACCTTTTTTGAGCATCTGCCGTTGACCTTCGTGTTGAGTATAATCGGCTTTGCTGTTGTAGCTATTTATTACGTAACAGTAGCTGACACGGCAACTGTTGTATTGGGCATGCTCAGTGAGCAGGGAAGATTGAACCCTTCGTTGAAAATCAAAATGACCTGGGGCATTATTCAATCAGCCGTGGCTGCAGTTCTGCTTTGGGCAGGCGGGCTGAACGTTCTGCAAACCGCTTCTTTGGCGGCTGCGTTTCCGTTTGCGATTATCATGGCGATCATGTGCTGGTCGTTGTTGAAAGGCCTCAGAAGTGAATTTGAAGAACAAAAAGAGGAACGAAAGAAATCCTCCAGGTCGAAACGGAGACAAGTTCAGGAAGTTCATGACCGGGGGTAACGGTGAAAAAAATGAATATGGATTTTGTAATAGCCGACACTCTGTCAGGGTGTCGGCTTTATTTTTTTGGGTAATTCTTGCAATATTCGTGTTATAATGGCTTTGATGTCTGCGGAGGGATAGGAATGAAGAAAACTCGGTTGGTCGGTATGATTATGTTTACAGTCGCGCTCATCGTTGGATTATTTCTTGTTCTAAATGTATATGAAGGAAACGGGATTTCCTCGACCACAACAAGTGCTAGGGCTAAGATAATAAACAAACAAAGGGAAACACCGAATGCAAAGACGGAGATCTTATCCATAGAAATTAAAACCATCAAGGTAAAGGGAATTGTAACCGAAGAGATCATTGTCAAAAATAAAAATGTATGGAATCTAATAAAAAAAGATCAACTTTATCGACTCTCCTATTTGAAAATTGAAGATAAAGTTCCCGTTCTAAAGGAAATTAATGATAGCAAGATCTCGATTCAGCAGTTCAATGAGGAGCTTGAAGAATATAAAGCAAAGTAAGGAATAGGATGATATCAAAATTTGATAGGAAAGGTACAATGGATCGGTTTGTAAAATTGTTCATAGCATTAGGAGTAAGTTTGATTCTCATATATGTTTCTTATGATTTAGGAAACCGTACTATTTTTTATAATATGCCGCATATTCGCTTTTTAACCATATTTTTAGAGGATATAGTCCATACTCTATTTAAATTATTATATGTGATGGGGCTGTTTTTCTTTTTCAAGGTAACTTATCTATGGATTAAAGAATTGTGGAAATTGAAATAGCCGAACTGATAAAAAAACGAAGGAGAAACCAATGCTCAAAACCATCATTTTCGATTTTGACGGGACGTTGGCGGACACGCTGCCGATCGTTTATAAGTCGTTCCAACATATTTTCAAGACGTATCGTAATGAAGAGATCACATCGGACGAAATCAAGGCGATGTTTGGCCCGGCGGAAAATGCCATTATCGAAAAACATTTTGAAAAAAATCAAGTGGAGGCGGCGATCAAAACCTACCACGATTATTACTGGGATCATCATGAACAGTGGGTAGAGCGCTCATGGGAGATTGAAGATTTGCTTCATGATATAAAATCAAGCGGATTGAAATTGGCGATTATGACGGGCAAAGGCCGGAAAAGCCTTGATGCTTCATTGAAAGCTCTCGAAATGACGGACTTGTTCGACATGACAGTGACCGGGGATGAGGTTGAAAAGCCGAAACCCGATTCGGAAGGGCTTTTGAAAATTCTTGAGGCCTTGAATGTTTCTTCTGAAGAAGCGATTTTTGTCGGGGACAGTGATTTTGATATCAAAGCGGGCAAAAGCGCAGGCGTTGAAACCATTGGCGTTCAGTGGCTGCCGACTTATCAATCACCGGAGTTTACAGCGGAACCGG
>DASVCO010000044.1:0-53458 GCA_036381575.1 Caryophanales bacterium | reverse complement strand
CTTGATCGTATACATCAAACCCCGCTTTGGCTTAGGCAACAGTTACGAATGCTCGGCTATAAGGATATTAAAAACATCTCGTATTGCGAAATGAAGCCGGACGGGACTTTTTACATCGATTTGAAAGATGAAATCTAGAATCACCCGCGGATATCACAGTCTTTTTTAAGGCGTGATATCCGTGTCACAAAGGAGTACTTTCCACGTTTATAGCAGGTTTGCAACAGGGGTTAATTCGACGATGCCTCGCCTTAAGCTGTGCCCCTACAGGCTGTCCCCAAAAAACAGCTTTTGTTTTTTTAAAGCCATTTGGAAGTCCATCGCCCGATAATCGGGATTTGAGCCACTTCATCTTTCTTAATTAGTCCTGCCACTGCAATTAATATGATATAAAATAAGATGACTGCAGAGATCAGGAGCCCTGTTTTCGGAGCGAGGGAAATTGACGGCAATGTGTTTTTTTGAATAAATGAAGCAAAAAGCGCCGTTGCAGCAATACATAACAATCCCTTTGCATAGTCGCGGAAAATCAGGGTGAATCCGACTGACTTCACAACTGTTGCGAAATGAAGCATTGTTACAAGCACCACATTGACCACAAAACCAAGAGCAGCCCCGATAATGCCAAACTGGGAAGCAAATATGAAAATCACCGCTATTTTGATGACAGCCCCGAAAACGGTGTTCATCATAGCTGCCCGGGCATGGTTTAATGCCTGCAGAGCTGCCTGTAACGGGCTCTGAAAATAAAAAATAAAGAAAAACGGCGCCATTAGCTTTACGTAAACGGCAACGTGAGGGGCGTCGTACATAATTTTCATAAGCGGCCCCGCAAAAATGTAAGTGACGACAACGGCGAGCCCGCCGGTTACCATCGATATTTTCAAGGCTTGATGAAGCCGGTAATGTATGATGTCATATCGGTTTCGAGCCGCTGCCTCACTGATTGTCGGAACAAGAGAGACCGACAGGGAGTAAGTGATAAAAGACGGAAGGGTCAGGAAGGCAAGGGCCAGTCCCGCCAGTTCCCCGTACATAGTGGTTGCGGTTTGTGTGGAAATCCCGGCGATCATTAAGCTTCGGGCAATAACAATCGGTTCGAAGAAATAAGAAAGCGAGCCAATCAAGCGGCTTCCTGTTGCGGGGAGAGCCACCTCCATTAAGTCATTGAAGGTTTGGCGGCCGCCTTTGACATATTTCCAAAACCCGTTGCGGATTTTGATTTTTTTGTTAAGTTTAAATGTCGTAAACATGTACAGCAATGAACCGAGTTCACCAAGGACATTGGCTATTATGGCTCCTGCCGCGGCGAAAGCAATGCCATACGGCAGAAGTGCCGTTGCAAGCAATGCTGAAAAAGAAACCCTGACAATCTGTTCAATAATTTGCGAAAAGCCGATAGGGCCCATTTGTTGCCGGCCCTGAAAATACCCCCGGAGAACGGAGGATAGGGCGACAATCGGGACGATGGGCGAGATTGCCAATAACGGATACATCACTCGGTCGTCGGTGAAAATAATGTGAGCTAATGGCGGAACCAGAAGAACCATTGCTGTTGTAAAAACGATGCTGAGAACACCTGTAGTGGTCAGGGAAATGACCAGAATTCGCTTGATTTTCTCGCGATCTCCAAGTGATTCGGCTTCTGATACCATTTTGGAAATAGCGACGGGCAACCCCAATTGTGTGAGTGTAACTATTAAGATCAAGGTCGGAAATGCCATAGTGACTAAGCCGTAGGCTTCTCCGCCGATAATACGGACGACGATCACTTTATTGATAAAGCCGAGAATTTTCACAATCAACCCTGCAAAAATGAGGATCATGGTTCCTTTGATGAATGTCTGTTTTGCCATAATAACCTGCCTTTCCAGGGGTCAGAAGTAAGAGGCCGAAAACCAAAATAAGTCATTGGCTTTAGTTGCATCTTCATCCGGGTTTTGATTCCAAGTTCCGGACGCAGCCGAATGCCTTCTCCATTTGCTCTATGTATATGCCCCGGGTTGGACAAAGCATGACAAGTATTCTGGACGGACTGTCATCCGGTTGTTTTATGGATTTGATGGCAGATTTGGCGAGGAGTAAAGCAATTTATCTGAATTTGGACAAATATGTTGCGGAAAGTGGTAGAATAAGAGCGGGGTGATAGGATGACCGATACAACCGGGTACGAAGAATGGAAACAGAAGCTCCTTCCGGTGCTCGAAATCAAAGCGGACGAATTTGAATTGCTTGGGTACGGTGAAGCAGATCGTGAAGAAATCTGGAAATGTGCGGTCGGACAAGTGAAAAAGAAATACGCGGACGAATCCGTACGTTTGCATCGGTTTGTCGATGAACTGATCGGTTTGTCGTTGAATGATTACATGAATCGGCTCAGGATGGAAAGCTTGAAGGGACCCGATTGGTTTGCGGGGGACAAACCGTTAAACCTGAATGAATTTGACGAGCCTTCGACATGAAAATATAATGGTCTTATGTGAGTTTTCGGAAGAAAGTGTTTTGGGGCAACATGAAGGGGGATCATACATATGAAGAGAAAGAAAGGTAATATTATTGCCTTTTTTATTATTTTATTGGCGCTCGCGGCGCTGATCGGATTTACGGCAACGGGAACCATCAAGAATATTAAGCTGGGCCTGGATTTGCAGGGCGGGTTTGAAGTTCTGTACAAGGTGGAACCCGCGAAAAAAAGCCAGAAAATCACCGATGATGTCATGCAAAGCACAGTAGCGGCTTTGCAGCAGCGTATCAGCGCCATCGGCGTTGCCGAACCGAAAATCAGTATTGAAAGCGGCCATCGCATTCGTGTTCAATTAGCGGGCGTGAAGAAACCGAGCAAGGCAAGAAAGCTTCTATCCACCGAGGCGCGTTTGAGTTTCCGTACTGCGGATGGAGAAAAGGTACTGGATGGTTCAGATCTTGTTCCGGGTGAGGCGAAGGTGAGTTTCGTAAATGGAAACCCGGTTGTCGTGTTAAAGGTGAAAAATGGCGATCACTTTGCCAAGGTTACCAAGAGACTGCTGCATAAAAGAATGGCAATCTGGCTTGATTATGAAAAAGGGGATTCCCTCGAAAAAGCGCTTAGTAAACCGGATGAGAAAACCCATTTAATATCAGCTCCGGTCGTCCAGAGCGTCTTAAGAGAGGAAGCAATTATTACCGGAATGGACTCGCTTGAGGAAGCAAAGGAACTGGCGAAGTTATTGAATGCCGGTGCATTGCCGGTTGATTTGGAGGAAGTTTACTCCAACTCCGTCGGGGCGCAATTCGGTCAAAATGCCCTTCAAGAAACATTGTTTGCCAGTGCGATCGGGGTCGTGTTGATCTTTCTGTTTATGATGATATATTATCGTTTCCCTGGCATCATCGCAGTCATTACGCTTTGTGCTTATATGTATTTGGTGTTGGTTGTATATGATTGGATGAATGCCGTTCTGACGTTGTCGGGTATTGCAGCATTTGTCCTCGGGGTCGGCATGGCGGTTGACGCCAACGTTATTACCTACGAGCGGATTAAGGAAGAAATCCGTTCCGGGAAATCGATTTTGTCGGCTTTCAAATCCGGAACTCGTCGTTCGTTCGTTACCATCTTGGATGCGAACCTGACCACAATTTTGGCTGCTGCCGTTTTGTATGCTTTCGGGAACAGCTCTGTTAAAGGTTTCGCGGTCATGTTGATTGTCAGTATTCTTGCCAGTTTCATTACTGCCGTATACGGGACAAGGGTCATGCTCGGATTCTGGGTGAAAAGCCGTTATTTGGACAGGAAACCCGGCTACTTTGGCGTAAAGGAGAAGGATATCAGTGAGCTTTGATTATAAAAAAGCAAAATTCAATTTTGTTGAAAAACGAAACAAATTTTTTATTTTTTCCCTTGTCCTTATCGTAGTCGGGTTTGGGGTTCTGTTTATCAAAGGATTGAACCTGGGGATTGATTTCACAGCTGGTACAAGGATCAGGATTCATGCCGATCATCCTATTTCAGTAGATAAATTACAGCAGGAGTTCGAGGCCATCAACCTTGATCCGGTCAAGATCGTTCTTAAGGGGGAGAAGCAGAATATTGCCTCTGCGCGTTTTGACACTGAGCTGGAGCAGGATCAGGTCATCAAGGCCAAGCAGCATTTTAATGAAGTATACGGTGAAGCTCCGGCCATTAGTACAGTATCGCCTCAGGTCGGCCGCGATTTAGCAAAGAATGCGATCCTTGCTGTAGCGATTGCTTCCATTGGGATTGTTATCTATGTATGGATTCGTTTTGAAATTCTGCAAGGATTGGCAGCTATTGTCGCCTTGCTGCACGATTCCTTCTTCATAATTGCCGTATTCAGCTTACTGCAGTTCACAGTGAGCATAGAATTTGTAGCTGCAGTTTTGACAATTGTCGGTTATTCTATTAATGATACGATCGTATTGTTTGACCGTATCCGTGAAAACATGAACTTAACCAAACGGATTCGAGGTTTTTCCGATTTATCAAACATCGTCAATCAAAGTATTTATCAGACATTGGCCCGTTCCATTAATACAGTTTTGACAGTGGTGATCGCTGCCCTTGCGCTTCTGATTTTCGGAAATGAAGCCATTCGCAACTTTGCGTTTGCCTTGACAGTTGGCCTTGTTGCCGGAACCTATTCGTCGATTTTCATTGCGGCGCAATTATGGGCCATATGGAAAGCGAGAGCCTTGAAACACGTGAGTTCGAAACCAAAAGAAAATCATGCTTGATTAAAATCCCGCGGCTCGTCTGCGGGTTTTGGTTTGGTTTACAACGTTTAAGGTAAAATAATAATATAGGATTTTGATGTAAGTGTTGGAATATCAGATTAAATAGCAGTCTCGAAGGCTGTGGAGTGCTTATGGTAAGTTCACTTTTTGAACTTGCATATGATTTTCGACATCTGGAACAGGAGGGATTGGATGAAAGGGCAATGGGGATTGTTGTTAGGTTTGGTTTTTGCTCTGATTGTGGCTATTTTTGCAGTTATTAATGTAGAGCCGGTGACCGTCGATTATTTGTTTGGGACTTCTCGCTGGCCGCTGGTTATTGTGATTCTGGCATCTGCTCTTCTGGGAGCTTTGGTTGTGGGAGCAGTTGGCATGTTTCGCGTATTTCGCCTAAGCCGGGAAAACCGCAGGCTTGTCAAGAAAAATCAACAGTTGGAAGCGGAGCTGGATAAGTTTACGGAAGATGTAACCGGATTTGACAGTGCTTCTGAACCTGTAGAGGCTACTTCGTATAAAGAACTACCAGGGGAAAAGGCTGAGCAGCAGGAGGATCGACAGGAGACAGAGAATAAAAAATCCACAAAATCACCTTGACCATGATTGCGAGCTTTCGGCCGTCTCGGGTATAATGGAACGGTCATGAGGTGATTGAATGTTAAAGCCCAAAACGAGATGGAAGGTTTCAAATCCTGAATCCGGAGAAGCTGAGCGGCTTGCCGAAGAAATCGGGACTTCCGCGCTCGTGGCCCAACTGCTGTTAAATCGGAATATCCGAACGGCAGAACAGGCGAGGCGATTTTTGAATATAACCAAGGAATCTTTCTATGATCCGTACTTAATGAAAGGGATGGCCGAATCAGTTGACCGGATTAAGACGGCTGTCCTGAACAATGAACGGATTCTTGTGTTTGGAGATTATGATGCGGACGGTGTCAGCAGTACAACCGTTATGGTGACAGTGTTAAAGGAAATCGGGGCATTGGTGGATTATTACATACCAAATCGTTTCACGGAAGGTTACGGTCCAAACATACCCGCTTTGCAAAAGGCGAAGGAAGAAGGATTTTCTCTTGTAGTGACCGTTGATACCGGGATCTCCGCGCTGGATGAAGCTGTTGCGGCGAGTGAAATGGGATTGGATTTCATTATTACCGACCATCACCAGCCTCCGCCGGTTCTCCCGAAAGCCTACAGTATTGTAAATCCGCATCAGAAGGGGTGCATGTATCCTTTTAAGGAACTGTGCGGAGCGGGTGTTGCTTTAAAGGTCGCCCATGCTTTGCTTGGCCGGGAACCGGAACATTTGCTTGATCTGGTTGTGTTGGGAACGATTGCTGATCTCGTCCCGTTGGTGGAGGAAAATCGTTTGTTGGCGGTTCGAGGCCTGAAGGCATTGGAAAGATCGGACAAGCCCGGAATCCAGGCGCTGTTGAAGGTTTCCGGAGTTGACGGGCATAGGCTTTCCGCTGAAGATGTAGGATTTGCTTTGGGTCCCCGTTTGAATGCTGCAGGCCGGCTTGATTCCGCGGAGCCTGCCGTTCAATTGCTATTGGCAGAGGAACCCGGTGAAGCGGAACAGCTTGCAAAAAATATTGATCGAATCAACCGTGAGAGGAAAGCGCTCGTTAAAGATATCACAGAGGAAGCTGTCACCGAAATTGAAAATACATACCCTCCTGAGGAGAACAGTGTATTTGTGCTTGCCAAAGAGGGATGGAATCCTGGTGTGATTGGTATTGTGGCCTCACGCCTGATCAATCTTTACGGCAGGCCGGTCATTGTGATGGGAATAGATCCTGATAAGGGAGTGGCTAAAGGCTCCGCACGAAGTATCGAGGGTTTTGATATATTTGAAAATCTCTCTGAATGCCGGGATCTTATGGAGGCTTTCGGCGGCCATCCCTTGGCGGCTGGAATGACCGTCAAGATCGACAATGTAGATGAATTGCGGGCACGATTAAATCACCAGGCACAGCAAAGGTTAACCGCCGAAGATTTCATCCCGGTTAATCAAATTGATTTAACCTGCAAAGTAAGGGATATTTCTCTGGAATTAATCGAGGATTTGCAGCGGTTAGAACCTTTCGGTACCGCCAATCCAAAGCCCAAAGTTCTGATTGAGGATACTCCTGTCAGCAGTATGAAACAAATTGGCAGCGACCGGAATCATTTGAAGATTGTCTTGAAAGAGGACGGCGGGCAGCTGGATGGCATCGGGTTTCAATTCGGTCATCTGCTTGATGAAATCGCCGCAACTTCAAGGCTCTCAGCGGTAGGGGAACTGCAGATCAATGAATGGAATGGCTTTCGTAAGCCGCAGTTGATGTTGGAAGACATAGCTGTTAAGCATTGGCAGTTGTACGATTGCCGTAACGGGCGTGGCCTTAGGAAGCGGTTTGCCTCCTTACCGAAGGAAAAACTTTTGTTTCTTGCTTTCAGGAAAGAAACCCTTGATGATGAACAGATAAGCGAATGGGCAGAGCCGAGTGTTTGCCTTGCGAACGAGCAGATAGATGAACTTGATTTTTCAGGCCGTTACGTCGTTTTGCTGGATTTGCCTTATGACAAAGAACATCTGGAATCTTTGTTTACCGAACATTCCATGCCTGATCGAATCTATGCGGTATTTCATCATCAGGACGAGCATTTTTTCACAGGTGTTCCGTCCAGAGCGCAATTTAAATGGTTTTATGCCTTTCTTTTGAAAAGAAAATCATTTGACCTAAGTCGGTATTCGCAAGGTCTTGCCGAAGCGAAGGGTTGGTCAAAGGAAACCGTTTTGTTCATGGCTGAAGTTTTTGCGGAATTGAATTTTATCAACATTGATCATGGGATGGTCACTTTACAGGAAAGCCCGGAAAAACGGGATTTGACTGCTTCCGGTATTTATCGTGATAGACAGCGGCAGGCTGAACTAGAAAACGAACTTTGCTATTCTTCTTATTCGTCGTTAAAACAATATTTTGATCGTTTGGACTCAGATTTGCAAACACTTGAGGGAGCTGTAAATTAAATGAACTATAAAGATTATATTTCGATTGTCGAGAATTTCCCGAGTGAGGGGGTCAGTTTCAAGGATCTTACGCCTTTGATGCAAGACGGCCACGCGTTTCGCGAGGCCATCGGCGAGATGGAGGAATATGCCAAGGATAAGGAAATTGATATTATCGCCGGCCCTGAGGCGCGTGGTTTTATTGTCGGATGCCCGCTGTCTTATGCGCTTGGAGTCGGATTTGTGCCTGTCCGCAAAGCTGGTAAATTGCCTCGTGAAGTTATCCAAACCGATTACGGCCTGGAATACGGGAAAAATATTTTGACTATGCATAAAGATGCCATTAAGCCGGGGCAGCGTGTGCTTGTCGTTGATGATTTGCTCGCGACAGGGGGGACTGCCGGTGCCACGATCAAGCTTGTGGAACAATTGGGCGGCATTGTAGTAGGATGCGCCTTCATGATTGAGTTGAAGTATCTAAACGGGCGAAAAATGGTAGAGGGCTACGATACCTTTACGCTCATGCAATATGAATAGAGAAACGGGTGCCTGCTGAGTGCAGGCGCTTTTTTTCCTCAATAATTGCAAGGCTCACCGTTCGAATTGTGGGGATGAGGTGACAAAATTCGCATTTCGCTTTACAATTTCCCCTTTTTTAAAGATAATAGACACATCTGACATTAAGTCTGCAGGGCAAGGCTCTGCCGGAATGAAGTTATATAAATGTTCTGCGGCGAATCGGATAAAATCAAATTTTTTTCGACATCGTCAGCGGCAACCATCCTATGAATTCAGGTGATTTTATGGCAATTGAAGAATTGCTTGAACAAGCGAAGGGCTATCTTTCCGAAGATGAGCTTTCTTTTTTAGATAAAGCCTATCATTACGCCAAAGATGCGCACGAGGGACAGACTCGAAAGTCGGGTGTGCCTTATATTACCCATCCCATTGAAGTCGCGAGTATTCTGGTTGGACTGGAGATGGATGCGACCTCGGTGGCTGCAGGGTTTCTCCATGATGTCGTCGAAGATACGGAGGTCACCCTTGAAGACTTGAAGGAAGCTTTCGGTGAAGAGACGGCCATGCTGGTAGATGGTGTGACAAAACTGAGGAAGTTTGAGTTCAAATCGAAAGAAGAACAGCAGGCGGAAAACCATCGCAAGATGTTCGTGGCTATGGCCCAGGATATCCGCTGTATTCTGATTAAGTTGGCGGACCGCCTTCATAATATGCGGACGTTGAAATATATGCCGAAGGACAAGCAATTCCAGAAGGCCAATGAAACACTTGAAATCTTTGCTCCGCTCGCTCACCGGCTCGGTATTTCCACAATCAAGTGGGAGCTTGAGGACATTTCCTTGCGTTATCTGAATCCGCAACAGTATTACCGTATCGTAAATTTAATGAAGAAGAAACGAACGGAACGAGAGTCGGTTATTGACGATGTGATTCAAGACATCAAGGGTCGTTTGGCTGATGTCAACATTGAAGCGGAGATATACGGACGGCCGAAGCATCTATACAGCATTTACCGCAAAATGGTCATTCAAAATAAACCTTTTAACGAGATTTATGATTTGCTCGCAGTTCGTATCCTCGTGAACAGCATAAAGGATTGTTACGCAGTGTTGGGAATCATCCATACACGCTGGAAGCCGATGCCAGGGCGCTTCAAAGATTATATCGCGATGCCGAAACAGAATATGTATCAATCTTTGCACACAACGGTGGTAGGGCCGAAAGGTGATCCGCTTGAGGTCCAGGTCCGCACGAAGGACATGCACAAGGTTGCTGAATACGGGATTGCTGCTCACTGGGCTTATAAAGAAGGAAAGAAAGTTAACGCGAAAATGCCTCTGGAAGAAAAATTGTCATGGTTCAGAGGAATTCTCGAATCGCAGAGCGACACGGACGATGCGGAAGAGTTCATGGAGAATTTAAAAGTGGACCTGTTTTCCGACATGGTGTTTGTCTTTTCACCGAAAGGCGACGTACTTGAGCTTCCGGCAGGTTCGGTTCCAATTGATTATGCCTATCGAGTTCATACGGAAATCGGGAATCAGACAGTTGGCGCGAAAGTAAACGGGAACATGGTGCCGCTGGATTATAAATTGAAGACCGGCGACATTGTGGAAATCCTGACTTCCAAGCATTCATACGGCCCGAGCCGGGATTGGTTGAAAGTGACGCAAAGCTCGCAGGCCAAGAATAAGATCCGCCAATGGTTCAAGCGCCAGAAGCGGGAGGAAAATATCGAGAAGGGCCGCGAGCTGGTTGAGCAAGAGTTGAGAAATCAGGATTTCGATCCGAAAGAGATCCTGACTCCGGAGAATCTCGAGAACGTCGCGAGAAAATATAATTTTTCAGGTGAGAATGAGATTTATACGGCTGTCGGGTACAGCGGCCTGTCGGCGAAGCAAGTTGTCACAAGGCTGACGGAGAAAATCCGCAAAAAGCTCGATCAGGAAAAAACGGCACAGCGTTTGTTGGAGGCGACGCCTGAAGGGGAACCGGACGGAGCAAAGAAGAAGCCTGCCTCGGGAGTTCGTGTCAAGGGAGCCGACAACTTGTTGATCCGCTTGTCCAAGTGTTGTAATCCGGTTCCAGGCGATGAAATTGTTGGGTTTATTACAAAAGGGCGCGGGGTTTCGGTCCATCGAGAGGATTGTCCGAATATCCAAAACGTCGATGAGAAGGATCGTTTGTTGGAAGTGGAGTGGGAAGGCACTAACCAGCAGCGCCAAAGCTACAATGTTTACATTGAAATTCACGGCTTTGATAGAAGTGGCTTGTTGAATGAAGTGCTGCATTCGGTTACGGAAACCAAAACAATGATCAGAGGCGTCTCGGCCAACACGGATCGGAATAAGATGGCTACGATTCATATGACAATCGCGATCAACAACATCAACCACCTGCAACGGGTAGTCGAGAAAATCAAGAGTATTTCCGATATTTATACGGTTCGCCGGGTGACGCAATAAAATGTTAAACTGTAAAAAATGAGCGAAAGACGATCAAAAACATTCAAATTCGATCAATTGCGATCAAAAACAATCATTTACGATCAGAAACAATCAAAGTCGATCAAAATCAATCACAGTGGAACAAGGAGGCCAAATAGATGAAGGTCGTAATCCAGCGGTCAAAAACAGCCTCCGTAGAGGTGGAAGGCGAAACCGTGGGCCAAATTGATCACGGGTTAATGTTGCTTGTCGGCATAAAGCAGGAAGATGAGCCGGAAGACATTCGGCATGTGGCCGATAAAGTAGCGAATTTGCGGATTTTCGAAGACGAGCAGGGCAAAATGAACCTTTCGTTGCTTGATGTCGGCGGAGCGGTACTGTCGGTGTCTCAATTCACGTTGTACGGCGATACCCGCAAAGGGAGGCGGCCAAGTTTCGTTGAGGCGGCCAAACCGAAAGAAGCGGAAGAGCTGTATGAACTGTTTAACGAGATCTTGCGTGAAAAAGGAGTAACTGTGGAAACCGGCCAATTCGGCGCCATGATGGATGTCCATCTGACCAACGACGGCCCGGTGACATTGATTGTGGAAGGTAAATAAGCATGGTAAGATGCGGCTGCCGTGGGCAGTCACTTTTTATATTTTTATTGAAAATTAAATGAAATCACGGTACAATCATTTAAAGTCCACCATTTGAGTATCCTTTCAACCAATCCAGTGTAGATTAATGATGTGGAGGCGATATTCTATGGATAAAAATCATAACCAAAAGGAGGAAAAGAAAATGAAGTCACACGTTACAGAAAAGTATCCCGGTCTTAAGGGTGATCTTGAACAAATTCGAAAGTCATTCGAAACCCTGAATGTCAAAAAGGGTGTGATCCAACTTGATCCCAAGAATCCGAAACATCGTGAGTGGTTTGGAGAAGATGAGGATTACGATGTGTAGGGTGAGCTAATGAGCAGTTATTCAATAGGTGAAATTTACTCAGTTGAAGTAGCTTATCAAGAAGGAGATGGCAGAAAAAAAGAAAGGCCCATCGTCATAGTTGACATTGAAAAGAACCCAACCGTTTTGATCGCAGCCCCGATGACTGGTACACCCCCGAAAGATCCTCCAAAACATTACGATCTATATAAAATTCCCGTTCATGATTGGCAACAGGCAGGATTAAAGAAAATAGTCATATATTAAATCCCACACATCCAGCATACTCCGAATCACCCCGGACGCCTTAAAGAAATATCGAGGCATTCTCTCCAGGACCGACCTACATGAGATGCTAAAAGCCATCTTCTTATAAGAGTTCAGCACATCGAAGTGTCTTCCATTCCAACCTCCATTAAATGAATTTTTCAAAACTCAATTCAGAATTTTAATTGAAAATAGTGACATTTAAACGTACAATGAATAAAAAAGTTACGAGGGTATTTAAATGCACATAAAAGACAATGAATTATGGGATCTCATTGACCAAATGGATGAGATGACAAAAGAACAATATATGAATTTATGTTTTTCATTGATTGAAAAACGAAGAAAAAGATAGGATGATATTAAGGCGAAAGAAACTGAAGATGAGCCATTAACAGAGGATGAAATCCAACAATTAAATGATCCAGATGATGGCTTCACACCATGGGAGCAGGCAAGGAATGATCTTGGTTTAAAATCAATCCTGGAGAGAATATGCATTGAAGCGGACAACATAAAAAAATTTTTTTGCGGTCCTTGGCTTTATCATTCTCGCTGCCATTATCGTAAGGATCATTAAACCTCGGGGTGACAGCAAATTCCGTCAACCTTTGGGCTTTTAATTCAGCTTTAACAGTATACCTAAACCGGCTCGCCTAACGTAAAATCCGGGGTCCGATGTTTCAATTTTGTTTGTAGTTGGAGGGTTATGGATTAAAGGCGTCGTGCTTCTGGCATGGATCAATTCTCACATTCGCAAGCCTCAGGTTGAAGCGGATTCGGAATAAGGATGTGAATTTTATAGCGGTGGAGGCGAAGTGATGAAAAGAAGAGGAGCTTTTTAGTTTTTTTGATGTGTCTTATGGTGGTATTAGGTTGCCAACAAAAAATTCGGATTACCTTGAAGGTTACTGGAACTGTGCAAGATACAATGGAAAACGGTGATCAAATAACAATTACCTACGGTGACAACAACGTACAGCGTTTGACATTGGAGATACAAACATTGAAATGAAGGTTCATAAAGGTACTAAGGTAACAATAGGGTACAAGGATCTTGTTACGGATGTAGCTCCCGAGGTCAGAAAGGCTATTAACATTGAGGTTGTGAAACAACCGTAATCGGAGAAAAAGAAATGATGGAAAAGAGCAAGAATTAAAGCAATCGGATTTGAAGACAAATAAAGATGTGCCGTTTTCGGTATGCTTTGTTTGTCTTCAAAATAATTTTCAACACCGCTGACGATTGCAGTGATGACGCTATCTGGGAACACCGAAACGTTGTAGTTGAAATGGATACTGATGAAAGCTCCTGTTTCATTAGATAAAATTAGGTCTTTATACCCATTTCTTAAGCACTCTTTTTCGGAATCATACAACTTTCGATAAATTTCTTATGGACATTTTTGGGTTTTTCAGTTATTGTCAATTTACAGATGGGAATATGTGTTTATTTGAAACAATGACCACTTTAGACTTAACCACTCCATGAATTTACCTACCATTAAATTATCTAAATCTCCCGGTTATTTCTAGCATACAGTTTCAGCCAAAAATGTGCTTATACACACTGTGTTAAGCAATACCAAAGCCCTTATTTCCATTATTACGAGGGGGAAGAACGATGCGTTTCTTCATTACAGATAAGGATCAAGCGGTTTGTGATGAGGTTTCTAAGATAATTGAAGATCTTGGGAATGTGGTTGTCGGTACTGTAGATGATGTTCTTTCCGTGAATGCGAAAATGTTAGTTGAACAGAGGGTTGAGGTAGTTTTAGGAGATTTCTTTATTTCCTGTACTGACGGAATGAAATGGATTGAACACGTAAGAAATAATGCCTTTGAAGGTATGATGATTATGACTGCAAAAATAAATTCGGACAAAGCCATTTTGAAATACTATTCTGCAGGGATTGATTATTTTTTGCCCAAACCGATCAACAAATTTATGATGATTTCGGCTTTGCAGATGCTGGAAGAAAAGCGGGAAATGAAGCTTTCCATACTACATTCAGAAAAAGAAATCAAGAGATTGGAAAAACAAATCGAAGAGAACAAGGTAGAAATAATTAAAAGATCATTAACACCTGCCGAGAAAGAAATTTTGAAATTAAAGGCGAAAGGTTACAGTCGAATAAGAATTGCCGATGAAACCTATCGAAGTGAAGATACGGTTAAAAGCCATATCAGAGGAATTAATAGAAAAATGGGTACCACTAATTACAAAGAAGCTGCACGAATGGCAAAAGATTTTGGAATAATTTAAAAAGGGATGAAAAATAAATCACCCTACCTAAATTTTAGATACCATTTTATTATAGTAACTAATCTACACGGTACTGGAAAGATGGAATATAGATTTAAACATTTTGTATTGAATGTTTGATTTTTATATTCCAGATAATTATCAAAGGAGGAAAAAACATGAGTATTGTTTCAAGGCCAATCAAGTATTTATTTGTGGTCATCGTTTTGTCAATATTATCCTTTGGATCAGGTATGTTAGTAGGTAATAAGGCAAATGCAAGCAATGCATTCACGTGGAATGGACACTGGGCAAATGAGGATTACATCCCTTATTTAAATAATGTTAGTTACAATTATCAAAGGTTACAAGCTTTGGTGAATAATGCAGCATTGGATAACATTAACAATAATCAATATATTGTTACCTATGTAAAAAGTAATAGCGCCTTAGGAAGGTTAGTTTTAGTTGAAGATGTATACACATCAACTTCTTGGACGGGCAAAGCTTCAGGGGCAAGCTACAACTGGGATTCTAATTCACATTACTATGGTGTAAATGTTGAATTGAATGTCCGAAATGGGATCTTGAACTACAGCAATGCTAAGTTGGCTGGTTTGATTGCCCATGAATTGGGGCATGCTTTAGGTTTGATGCACAGAGATGATATTGATTATCTAATGTACCCTTACGATAATAGGAATCAATATACTCCAAATGATACTGAGGATGTAACTATCATGAATCACTATTATCATCAACTTTAAAAACGAGGAGGTTCAATTTATGAACAAAATGCTAACGGGCATCTCTATCGCGATAGTTCTTTCCTTCGGTTATTTTGGATACAATGTTACATTCGAAACAGGTGCTAACAAACAATTACAAATGTCTGATCCCAATTTAATTATAGCTCATGCATCTTGGGGCAACGAATTTAAAAGTGTTGAATCTTTGATTGCAGCGTCTGATCTTGTTGTTTTGGGCAGTTTGGAACAGGAGCTCTCGTCCTATCAACCTTTTAAAGGTAAAGGTTTAAAAGATACCTTTACTGATGCTAGGTTTAAAATAGATAAGGTGTTTAAAGGGGAGAAAGGTACGCAAAGTATTATAGTCTCTCAATATGGAGGCAAAAGACCAAATGGAAAAATAGAAATCTTTGCTGAATTACCTTTAATGGAGAAGGATCAACAATATCTGCTTTTTCTCGAGCAAATTCATGACAACACGAAGCGGAATGGAAAATATCAAACCATTAGGGGAGTACAAGGATTTTATATGTATAATCCTAATTCAACCTTTCTTTTATCAAACCATAAAGCACTTAAGGGAACTGTGAATGGTAAAATAAATAAAAAAGTTATTGAAAAGGGGATAAAAGGTATTAAAGAAATTGTTTTGAGGTAGTGTGTTACTGTAATTAATTAGCGGTCATAAAACTTCCAGTAACAATATAATACCTCACTAATTTTGGACATTTTTCGATTTTATTTATCGGAAGATGTCCAAATCCGTTTGAATATTTTATATGGATAGCCCACTTTAAAAATTGGAAAAGAAAGGGGCAGCAGATGAAGCTATTCTTCTGGACGAGTATATTTATTATTTTTTTGGCAGGATGTTTTGGTTCGAATGGAGCCTCCATTGACCAACATGAGTTAGAAGTTACCTATAGTCCTAAGCAAAAAATAGAGGATTCTGTTACAATTACAAATAATAAAATAAAAAATACAGACTCTTTATTTGACCTTATCAATCATTTCAATAATCGGAAAAAATATGCTATAAAGGTCATCAAAATAACGTCGGAAGGAGATCCAATTTACTATTTCCTTGAATATGACGGAGAAAAAATCATCTATACCATTGACAGCACCAGGGATGAGTATGGGAATCAGGAAATTAGAACGATCAAATGTCATGCCTTTAGGAAAATTGAAAGCAAGGATCAAATATATTTTGTGTTGAAGCAATGTGGTGATGAAAATAAACAAATTAAGGTAGTTTCACTCAATAATGAATTTTAAGTTAAGATTGTAAAAGGTGTGCCATTTTCGGCGCACCTTTTATTAGGGACTTTAGAAATAAAATTACAGGAAAACGAAGCTTTCACGGGTTTTCTAGGTAAGACGGACTGTCCGGCTTATCACCCTCGAATGATAATGAAAGTGATCCTATGCGTCTACACGCAATCGGTGGTCTCAGGGAGAAAAATCGAAGCCCTCTTCATTATGAAGAGGTCATGGAAAACCGAAAACGCACGCCCTTGATCACATATAACCAATACCGGAAAGAAAAGAAAAAGAAATATAAGGATGACCCCTTTAATGCGGCTAATTGGGAATATAACGAGGAAAAAGATCATTTTATCTGTCCGAATGGTAAAAAGTTAACGTTCCGCTACCTCTCCAATCGAACAGACTGATATGGTTATACAAGAACATTTAAAGTTTATAAGTGTGAGGACTGTTCCGATTGTCCACTAAGATCCCAGTGCACCAAAGCAAAGGAAGGAATAACCGAAAGATTTATTATAATGAGAAATGGGAAAATCAAAAAGCCTATACGAGACAGCAGCTTTCGGAAAAAGAAACGGGTGACATTTACGGTAAACGTAAAATTGAGGTGGAACCTGTCTTCGGATTCCTGAAGGCTCATTGCGTTTCACACGTATGTCTGTGAGAGGCAAAGAGGAAGTGGAAAATGAATTAGGTTTTGCATTCATGGCGGTAAACTTGAGAAAGTACACCGCCATGAAAACCAATCCAATCATAGAGGGTGACAATCATCCCAACCCAAAAGGTTCCAATCATCGATTTTTGATGATTGGAACCTTTTTTAAGTTATTCTTGACTGGTTATGTCCCAGCCTCATTCGAGTTCTTCAAAGTAATTTTCAACGCCGTCGACGATTGCGGTGGTGATGGTGTCTTGGTAGCCGGAAGTCTTGACGACGTGTTCTTCCCATGAATTAGTTAGGAAGCCGAGTTCCAGCAAGGTTGCAGGCTGGGCATTCTCACGTAATACATGATAGTTCGCAAAGCGTACGCCGCGGTTATCCCGGTCTGTTTGTTGGACGAGTACTTCCTGGATGGCTTTCGCCAGCGGACGGTCTTTGGATTTGGTGTAATAATAACTGGTTACGCCATCTGCTCTTGGATATAGCGAGGCGTTGTAATGGATGCTGATGAAGGCATCCGCTTCATATTTCTCCGCGATATTGACGCGGTCTTCCAGAGAAATGAATGTGTCATCATTCCGGGTCATGATCACATAGGCTCCCGCGTTGCGAAGTTTCTCCGTTAATTGTTCCGCCGTGTTCAGGGTTAAGTCCTTTTCTACTGTGTCATAGAAATTACCGATAGCACCGCTGTCAAAACCGCCGTGTCCTGGATCTACGACAATTGTTTTTCCCTGTAAGGCGGCTTTCTTTTGATCGGAAGGAACCACAATCCATCCGGCCACAAATGCCTCTGCGCCGTCTGGAAGTTGAATCCGATACCAATTTCCTGATTTTCCAAGAACAGAAAAACGATCTCCTTCGCTTCCCCGAGTGATTACGTTGTAGCGAAGTCCCGGCCCATTTCGAAGGTTGGTGCCGTCGTAAAGCAAGGTAACAGTTGGGCCGTCCGATGTATTGACTTTGGCAGGGGGAGAGGTTTCACCGGTTGATTTAATTGTGAATTGTCCGGCTATCCACCCCGACTCTCCGTTGTCCAACCGAATTTCCAGCCATCCGAAACGTTCGTCCAAAACCTTGAATGTGTTACCGCCCTCTACCTGGGCGATCACTTCATCTTCAAGGCTGGGTCCGTCCCGTACGTTCAGTACCTTTACACCGACTTCCGCTTCCTTGATGCCTTCTGCTTGAGCGCCGGATCCCATCCAGAAGAATCCGAACAGCGCGCAGAGTAAAATCCATGTTCTGATTTGTCTGTGCAAAGCCATGTACCTCCCTTCCCTTGTTCACTTCGCCGTTCGTTCAGGAATTCCTTTAGGACATTTGATTGATTTTTGTCGAATTCGGACAAACTAATAGAAAATAGGCCAAAGGAAGGATTCGAATGCGAAAGAGTTTGCTGCAATCGGTCGGCAATACGGTTTCAGGACAGATTTTCGGGATGGACGTTTATGATCCCATCCAACGGGAAGAAGGGGAGGATATGACATCCTCTAATGAAATTCCCGTATCGGAACAAAGAGTGAAAACGCTTAAGGAGAACAACAAAAGATTATAAAGGATTTTCGCTTGACAAGCGATTTTTTCATGGGTATGATAGGAGACAATTATTCGAATCGATAGAACCGATGACGGAGACAAGTAGCAGGCCCCACATGGCCAGAGAGAAAGTGCCGTTGGCTGGAAGCACTTTTGCGTGATGACTTGTGAATGACACTCCGAAGGTTTCTTTCTGAACGGCGGTTCCGCTTATTAGGAGAAGGACGTCATGGCAGGCGTTAACTGCCGAGAGCGGAAGCCGATCACAGGCTTCAATCAGGGTGGTACCACGGGTAACAACTCTCGTCCCTTTCGGGATGGGAGTTTTTTTATTGTGCAAGATTTATTTGGATAACCAAATGGGATAGGCAACAAACCGCGTCAAAATAAAGGGGCGGCACATTTATTGAGCAGGGAAGCGCACTCGGCGCAGTACGAATATGAAGGAGGAACGGACATGGAAGTGAACATTCCAAGGGGGACTTATGACGTAGTCCCAGGTGATGTAGAGTTATGGCAGTATATGGAGAGCAGGGCGCGTGATTTGTGCCGGCGTTACGGTTATCAAGAAATTCGGACGCCGATGTTTGAACACACCGAGTTGTTTCAACGAGGAGTTGGAGATACAACCGATATCGTTCAAAAAGAAATGTATACATTTAAAGATCGTTCCGAGCGTAGTTTGACTCTTCGGCCAGAAGGTACAGCATCGGTTGTTCGAGCCTTTATTGACAATAAATTGTTCGGGCAGCCGCAGCAGCCGACGAAATTGTTTTATTTGGGACCGATGTTCCGTTATGAGCGCCCGCAAAAAGGCCGTATGAGGCAATTTTCCCAGTTTGGTATCGAGGCTTTCGGAAGTGTCGATCCGGCCATTGACGCTGAAGTAATTGCGATGGCGGTTGATTTTTGCCGGGAATTGGGGTTGAAAAAGTTCAAGCCTGTGATGAACAGCCTGGGGGATGCGGAAAGCCGAGTGGCTCATCGCGAAGCTTTGATTGCTCACTTTAAGCCGAGAATCAATGAATTTTGCGGGGACTGCCAGAGGCGTCTTGAGGAAAATCCATTGCGAATTCTTGATTGTAAAAAAGACCAGGATCACGAGTTAATGGAAACAGCGCCTTCTATCCTGGAATATTTAAATGAGGAGTCTAGCAACTTCTTTGAGAAGGTCAAGCAGTATTTGTCGGAAATGAATATCGAGTATATTGTCGATCCAACACTGGTTCGCGGCCTGGATTATTATAATCACACCGCTTTTGAAATGGTGAGCCATGCCGAAGGTCTCGGTGCCATTAAAACCATAGGGGGCGGCGGACGTTACAACGGGCTGGTAGAAGAAATCGGCGGTCCTGAAACACCCGGAATAGGCTTTGGATTAGGGCTGGACCGGATTCTTGTTGCGATGGAAGCGGAAGGGATTTCGCTTCCGGTAGAAAAGTCGATTGACTGCTATCTGGTTATGATTGGTGGCCAGGCAAAAGATAAAGCCCCGTCGTTGTTATATAAGTTGCGGAGCAGCGGATTGTCGGCCGATAAAGATTACCTTGACAAAAAGATAAAGGCACAGTTCAAAGGTGCTGATCGTGCCAATGCCAAATTTGTGGCTGTTCTCGGGGATGAAGAATTGGAAAACGGTGTGATCAATGTTAAGGATCTGGCCTCCGGTGAACAACAGGAAGTAGCTCTGGACCAGCTGGTTCATTATATAGAAGAGAGAATTTGACTATTGTTTAAAAGGATGGGGTGATTCTATTGTCAGAAAGAGAACATCAATGCGGGAAATTGACCGAGGAACAAAGCGGAGAGAAGGTACGGTTAAAAGGGTGGGTACAGCGCCGCCGCGATCTTGGCGGATTGATTTTCATCGATTTGCGTGACCGGACCGGCATTGTTCAGGTTGTATTTAATCCCGAGGTATCAAAGGACGCTTTGCAAATTGCGGAAAAAGTACGGAGCGAATTCGTACTGGACATTGAGGGCCAAGTGGTGGATCGGGAACCGGCGGCGGTGAACCCTAAGCTGTCAACAGGGAAAATCGAGGTCAAGGCGAAAAAAGTAGAGATTGTCAATCCTTCGAAAACGCCGCCGTTTATGATCGAAGATAATACGGACGCGGCTGAAGAGGTCAGGTTGAAGTACCGTTACCTTGATTTGCGGCGCCCTGTGATGCAGAAAACCTTTCAGATGCGCCATCGGATCTCGAAATTGATCCGTGATTTTCTTGATAATGAAGCGTTTTTCGAGATTGATACGCCTGTCTTGACGAAAAGCACGCCAGAGGGTGCGCGCGATTATCTGGTACCAAGCCGCGTGAATCCCGGCGAATTTTTCGCGCTTCCGCAGTCACCCCAGCTCTTCAAACAGTTGCTGATGGTGGCGGGCTTTGAACGATATTATCAGATTGTCCGTTGTTTCCGCGACGAAGATTTACGCGCTGACCGCCAGCCGGAGTTCACACAGATTGACATTGAAACTTCGTTTATGGAGAAAGAACATTTCCTGCATATGATTGAACGCATGATGGGGAAGATTGTTCACGAAGTTAAGGGGATCGAAGCTCCTGTTCCGTTCCCGCGGATGACTTTTGCGGAGGCTATGGATCGTTATGGTTCTGATAAGCCGGATACCCGTTTCGGCATGGAACTTGTCAACGTGTCCGAGGTTGTGAAGAACAGCCAGTTTAAGGTATTTAGCGGAACGGTTGAAAAAGGCGGGGAAGTTAAGGCGATTAATGTGAAAAATGCCGCTGCTGATTATTCCCGAAAGGCCATTGATGAACTGGAAGAACATGTTTCCCGTTACGGGGCAAAAGGTTTAGCCTGGCTGAAGGTTGAAGAAGAAGGGCTGAATGGCCCGATAGCCAAGTTCTTCAGTGACGAAGAGCGCGATGGGTTGAAGGATGCACTGGATGCGGAATCGGGCGACTTGTTGTTGTTTGTAGCTGACAAGAAAGAGGTTGTTGCTGACAGCCTTGGGGCCCTTCGTTTGAAACTCGGAAAAGACCGGGGATTGATTGACGAAAGCAAATTAAACTTCTTGTGGGTGACAGAGTTTCCTCTCCTTGAATATGACGAAGATGAGGATCGTTATGTTGCACGACATCATCCGTTTACAATGCCGATGGAGGAAGATCTTGACTTGCTTGATTCGAATCCCGGTGAAGTGAGAGCAGAGGCGTATGATCTTGTGTTAAACGGTTATGAAATTGGCGGAGGCTCACGCCGTATTCATAGACGGGAAATCCAGGACAAAATGTTTCGTGCGCTTGGGTTTTCCGAGGAAGAAGCGAAGAAACAGTTCGGCTTCTTGCTTGAAGCCTTTGAATATGGTGCTCCTCCACATGGCGGGATCGCCCTTGGGTATGATCGGATTATCATGATTCTGGCGGGGCGGCACACTCTTCGTGACGTGATCCCGTTCCCCAAAACAGCGAGTGCAAGTGATCCAATGACCGAGGCGCCTTCTCCTGTTAGCCGGGCACAGCTTGATGAGTTGCATCTTGATATAAGAAAAAAGAACGAGTAAATGACAAATCGCCGGTCCATTTCTAGGACTGGCGAATCATTTTTTCTATTTTTCTGTAAGCGTTTCAATTTGAACTTGATTTTTTCCCGGTGCCATGCTAAAATGCAGTTACAAAGTTAAGAGTCCTGAAGTGTTCGTTAGCTACCAAACGTTTTTACCGAACATCAATGAAGAGGGAGCCCGAATCGTTTCCATCTGGCGTGCAAGCCTCGGGAAAGTGGAAGTACAAAAGACGGAACAGGGCACCCACCTGCCGGGAGCGGGTTTAAAACTGAGGCGAAGGCGGCACAGTTGGGACTCTTAGATTGTATTAAAAACGCTGAGGTTAAACCTCAGCGTTTTTAATTGGTTTAGCTTTTCCGGAAGAGAAAAACTCAGCCTGGGGCCGCCACATCGTGCTGCAATGCTGAGTGCCCCAGAGTAGAGACAATTACGCTAAAGCGTAATTGATTCTATTTTGCGATTTTCTCAAGGTTCCCGTTCTTGTCCATCCGGAAAGAGGATGGATTCTGTTCTTCTCCTTGAAAAGCCACCATTTTCCTGGCGCGGTCCATAATCTGGATTAGAGACTGATAATCTTCATTGACCATCTCGTGTTTCCGCTGGAGGTTGGCCAATTGTTTTTTCAGGTCCTCATTTTCACTTCGCAGCCTATCGGCTTCGCCTTCAAGTCTTTCATTCTCCAGTTGCAATCCGTCATTCGCTTTTAATCCCTGCAAATAAGAGATTACATCGTCAAGTGTCATTGCCGCATGGTCTGGTGCTGCTTGATTGTGGGTGATGGCGGCTGGTTGAGAGGGAGCAGTTTGGGGCTTCCCAGTATACTTTTGCTCTGCCTCATGTGTTTCCGAAGAGCCTTTCTGTTTAAACTGGACTCTCTTTCTTTCCTTCCGCTGTTTCTTGGCAATTTCAATGGCTTGTTGGTATTGATCACGAACAATTGCATTCCAGCGAAATCCGCAGGCCGCCGAAGTCCGATTCAATTTATCGCCGACTTCCTCGAATGCTCTTAATTGTGTGCTGCCTTCACGAATATGGCGAAGAACGGTGTCAGCCAATAATAGATCGTTTTCTTTGGACCAGGCGTCTTGTCGTATTTTGGCCATGTTTTGATCTCTCCTTAACTATTAATCAAATTCGCCTTGGCGCCTTTGCTGACAGATTTTTGCCTTGCCCGAAAAAACAAAGAGCGTTTTTCGAAGTCCCGGAAGCAAGCTTAAGCCCGATACCTTCCTTTGAAAATCTGTGGCATTCGCCGCAGGCTTTAACTTTATTCAGCTTCTCTGCTAAATGCAAAGTCTATTTCCGTTCCATTCATCTCTTAATTGAAGCGGGGGAATTCTACTGAATAAAGTTAAATTCAACTATTTGAATCTTTACCCAAAACATGGCGATTTATACATTATGAATAATAGTTTTCGCGGATTATTTGTTTTTCTCTTGCTTAATTCTTTCAGAAAAGTAGTCCAGACGTTTCATGACAGTCTTTTCATACCCACGGTCTGCCGGTTTGTAAAGGACTTTTCCTTCCATAGTGTCGGGAAGGTATTGTTGAGGGACAAATCCGTTTTCGAAATCATGCGGGTATTGATAACCTTTGCCGTGTCCCAACTGCTTTGCGCCTTTATAATGGGCATCCCTTAAGTGGACAGGGACTTGACCGGTTTTTTCCTGTTTAACAGCTGTCAGTGCTGAATCTATTCCGGTAATGACTGCATTGCTTTTCGGGGCCGTGGCAATGTAGAGGGCGGCTTCTGCAAGCGGGATTCGCGCTTCCGGCATTCCGATAAATTCGACGGCATAGGAGGCAGATTGGGCGATGAGCAGGGCATTGGGATCTGCAAGTCCGACATCCTCCGCGGCATGTACATAGATTCGCCGTGCGATGAAACGTGGATCTTCACCGGCATATATCATTTTGGCAAGCCAATACAGGGTGGCGTCGGGGTCTGACCCGCGCATGCTTTTGATAAACGCTGAGATCGTATCGTAATGATTATCTCCTTTTTTATCATATTGCAAGACACGCTGTTGGATGGACTCCTCGGCTACTTCAAGTGTGATTCGAATTTTCCCGTTTTCATCAGGATTTGTTGTCAACACAGCTAATTCTATAGCATTTAAGGCGCTTCGGGCGTCTCCGTCTGCGACATCAACAAGATGGTCGACTGCTTCCTTATCGATATCGATTTGATAACTCCCAAAGCCTCGTTCCTCATCCTTAATTGTTTTTACAATAATATCGCGAATATGATCGTCGGTTAAAGGTTCAAATCGGAACAGCCGGGATCGGGACAGCAACGCCGGATTGATTTCAAACATCGGGCTCTCCGTTGTTGCACCGATTAGTATGATTGTTCCGTCTTCCACGAAAGGCAGAAGGGCATCCTGTTGTCCTTTGTTGAAACGGTGGATTTCGTCAATGAAAAGCACAGTCTTATTCTCATGGATTTTCAGCCGTTCTTTCGCCTCACTGGTAATGTCGCGAATATCTGACACTCCAGAGGTAACGGCATTGAGCTGCTGAAAATGAGCGGAAGTTGTATTGGCGATGATCCGCGCCAATGTTGTCTTCCCCGTTCCAGGAGGTCCGAAGAAAATCATTGCGGAGAGTTGATCGGCTTCGATCGACCGTCTCAGGAGCCGGCCCTCTCCTATGATATGATCCTGTCCGGTGAATTCATCGAGTGTTCGCGGCCTCATACGGCTTGCAAGCGGGCCTTTTTCTTTGGAAGCATAATCAAATAAGTCCAAGCTGAATCTTTCCTTTCCTATTTCAATCTGTCGTATTGCGTAAATTATTGTTTTAACTTTATTCAGGAATAACTTCTGCTGAAGCAAAGGAACTCAGACTAAGATCGCCGCGTCCTGAGGCAACGTCTGAGTAACCCACATTCGTGTGGGCCAGAAGCCTCACAAATTTTTTAAGGGCAATAAAGGAGGGGCGAATAAGAACGTGGCGTCCATGTCGTAACGGCGGACTGCCCCCCATCGCGCCACCCAAAAAACAAAAAGCGTTTTTCGGGGACCCCGGCGTGGGCCCGAATGCTTGATCGCTCTTCTTTGAAGGTACTACAGGGTCCCGTGGAATTCAAGAAGCCTGTCCTATGTGTCCCACACGTTGCGTTCAATTGTCTTCAGGTGAATAGATCGAAGAGCCTGTAATGCACGTTATTTAGATGAAGACGGGTTGTATGATATAATGGCTACGGATTTAAAGAGTTGTTTTTTCTTCAAAAAGGAGAGCTTGGCGTTGAAAATTTCCACGAAAGGCCGTTACGGCTTAACGATCATGATCGCTTTGGCCAACCGTTACGGGGAAGGGCCGACATCGTTGAAGAAAATTGCAAGACAGCATGAGCTGTCGGAACATTATTTGGAGCAGTTGATTGCGCCTTTACGTAACGCGGGTTATGTAAAGAGCGTAAGAGGTGCATACGGAGGGTATATTCTTAATAAGGGTGCTGACAAAATTACGGCCGGGGATATCATTCGTGTGTTGGAAGGCCCGATTACGCCGGTTGAGGTATTAGACGATGAGGAGCCGGCAAAGCGTGATTTGTGGATTAGAATCCGCGATGCTGTTAAGGATGTTCTTGACAGTACAACCCTTGAAGATCTGGCCAGTTATGAGGATGAAGAAGAACAAGCTCCGTATATGTTCTATATCTAAGTCAGGGTATGGATTTCAATGGAAGGAGGGAGAAGTCGATGGACACCATATATTTAGATCACGCCGCAACTTCGCCGGTCCGTCCAGAGGTTGTGGATGCGATGCTTCCATATTTAAAAGAGAATTTCGGGAATCCGTCAAGCATTCACAGTGTTGGCCGAAAGAACCGCGCAGCGTTGGATGAAGCCCGGCAGACGATTGCCGACAGCATTGGAGCGTCCCCGAACGAAATCGTGTTTACGAGCGGAGGGACGGAGGCTGACAATATGGCGATCGTGGGCGCAGCATCGGCTAACATCGGTAAAGGCAAGCACGTCATCACTTCTTCCGTTGAGCACCATGCCGTTCTGCATACGTGCCGTTATCTCGAAAGCCAGGGATTTGATGTCACCTACTTGCCTGTAGACCGTTCCGGACGGGTTAGTGTACAGGAATTACAAGAAAGCGTTCGGGAAGATACAATCCTGGTCACCATCATGTATGGAAACAATGAAGTTGGTACTTTACAGCCGATTGCAGAGCTCGCTTCTATATTGAAAGAGCAAGGCATTTTGTTTCATACGGATGCAGTTCAGGCTTACGGGCTTGTTCCAATTGACGTCAAACAGTTAGATGTTGATCTGTTGTCGGGTTCGGCTCATAAAATCAACGGGCCGAAAGGCAGCGGTTTTCTATATGTGAGGGAAGGCGTATCTTTGGCGCCGAATCAGTATGGTGGAGAACAAGAGCGAAAGCGCCGGGCGGGTACGGAGAATGTTCCGGGAATCGTCGGTTTGGCTGAGGCGGCCAGGCGTTCACAGGATTCTATGGAAAAGCGGCGTGAAAAATACGAAGCATTCCGGTCGAAAATGCTTGAAATATTCGATGACAAGGGAATAGATTATGAAGTGAACGGCAGTGGAGCTGATTATCTGCCCCATGTTTTAAATGTCTACTTTCCAAATGTCAATTCCGAATCATTGTTGGTGAATCTTGATCTCGCCGGGGTCGCAGCATCGAGCGGATCAGCTTGTACTGCAGGTTCATTTGAACCTTCCCATGTGTTGGAGGCAATGTATGATGATGAAGCACGAGGACGCTCTTCTATTCGGTTCAGCTTTGGTTACGGAAATGAAATAGAACAGATAGAAAAAGCGGCGCTGGAAACCGCTAAGATTGTAAAAAGGTTAGGAGGTGGGCACCAGTGAACAAGAGAACAGAAAAAGCACCTGAAGATACACGTGTTGTAGTTGGAATGTCCGGCGGCGTTGATTCTTCGGTTGCCGCGTTGTTGTTGAAGAAACAAGGCTATGACGTGATCGGCATGTTTATGAAGAATTGGGATGACACTGATGAAAACGGCGTTTGTACAGCGACTGAGGATTACAATGACGTTATTCGGGTAGCGAACCAGATTGGCATTCCCTATTACGCAGTTAATTTCGAAAAGGAATATTGGGATAAGGTGTTCACCTATTTTCTGGATGAATACAAAGCAGGCAGGACGCCAAATCCTGATGTAATGTGCAACAAGGAGATTAAATTCAAAGCCTTTCTTGAACATGCACTTACGCTGGGAGCGGATTATGTTGCGACAGGTCATTACGCACGTGTTGCCTACCGTGACGGGCATTACCGTATGCTTCGCGGAATCGATAACAACAAAGATCAAACGTATTTCCTGAATCAATTGAATGAAGAACAGTTATCGAAAGTTATGTTTCCGCTCGGAGATCTGCCTAAGCCGGAAGTTCGCAAGATCGCCCGTGAAGCGGGACTGGCCACAGCTGATAAGAAAGACAGTACAGGGATCTGTTTCATCGGCGAACGGAATTTCAAAACGTTCCTGAGCCAGTACTTGCCGGCACAACCAGGTGAAATGCGGACGTTTGCCGGAGAGGTGAAAGGGAAGCACGAGGGCCTGATGTATTACACCATCGGACAACGTCAAGGGCTTGGAATCGGCGGGCCCGGCGGTCCGTGGTTTGTCGCAGGCAAGGACCTCGAAAAGAATGAACTGTATGTCGTGGAAGGCTATCACAATTCTTATCTGTATTCCGACGGGTTGATAGCCGAGGATGTTAATTGGATCAGCGAAAGACATGAAAAGGAAGCTTTTGAGTGCACCGCCAAATTCCGTTATCGGCAAACGGATAAGAAAGTGACTGTTTATCCAAAGAGCGACGGGACATTGGAGGTACGGTTCCACGAGCCGGGGCGGGCGGTTACGCCCGGACAGGCGGTTGTTTTTTACAATGGAGATGAATGCCTTGGGGGCGGCACGATTGACGTCGTCATTAAGGAGAAGCAACCGTTGGCCTATGTGTAGACCCAATCTTTTTTTGAAGGATTGGGTTTTTTTCTTTCCCGTATCAGAAGGCATATCCTGTCGGTGAAATATCTCGTGTCCGCAAAGAAGAAAAATCGAAGTTGAAGACACGAGTACGTAGATAGGTAACTTCAATTAAGGCTAGATTGCACCAAGGACTTGGCGAAAACCAAGTTTTCTTTCTGTTTTGTAATGAAGCGGGCATTCATTCCTGCTATAATAAAGACAAAATTGTACAGGGAGCGTTAAGATTTGACGGATTACAACAAACAAGGTATTGAACAGATGCAGGAAGGAAAATTCGAGGAAGCTGCGTCGAGCTTCAATAAGGCGATTGAAGAGGATCCTCATGATGCCGTGGCATTCGCGAACTTTGGGAATTTGTTAACGGCTGCAGATGAGCCGGAAAAAGCTGTAGTATTTTACGAGAAAGCGATCGGGCTTGACGAAACAGTAGCTGCCGCATATTACGGAGCGGGCAATGCCCACTATCATTTAGAGCAGTATGAGCAGGCCGCGAAGAGGTATGGACAGGCTGTTCAGCATGGGCTTGAGGAATCGGACGTATTTTTTATGATGGGGATGGCTTTTACGCAACAAGATGACATACGAAAGGCTTTGCCTCATTTCCAGCGGGCTGTTGAATTGAATGAACAAGATGTAGAGGCCCGATTCCAGTTTGGGCTGAGTCTCGCGAAAATGGAGAGTATTGACGAAGCGGTTTTGCAGTTTAAGAAAGTGATTGAGCAGGAACCGGAACACGCCGATGCTTATTTCAATCTTGGTGTCGCTTATGCTTACAAGGATGACGCCCGAAAGGCGCTTGAGATGTTTAACAAAGCGCTTGAAATCCAACCGGATCACTTGCTGGCCGGCAATGGAAAGAAGAATGTTGAAGCTATTCTATCTGACAAGGATTGAAAGCCGTGATGGAGAAACAATCCGCATTGCCTTTGTTTGAAGAAGGCAAACAAAAGTATATAAAAGGTGTGCCGCTGCGGGTCTTCTTTCATAACAAGGAAAACTACTATACAGTTGTCCGCATACGGGTTCAGGAAACGAATGAAGCCATTCAGGAGAAGGAAATGACCGTTAAGGGATATTTCCCCCAAATTCACTTGCAAGAACCTTATGTTTTCTTCGGATCGCTGCAGGAACATCCGAAATATGGATTGCAATATGATGTGGTTCAACTACGAAAGGACCTGCCTCAAACGAAACAAGGTATGGTTCAATACCTGGCGGGAGACTTATTCGAAGGTATCGGAAAGAAAACCGCGCAAAATGTAGTGGATACACTTGGTGAACATGCGATTACAAAAATTCTGGAAGACCCCGGTGTATTGGAGGAGGTGCCGAAGCTTTCCTCTGAGAAAGCTGATCTGCTTTACAATACATTGATGGAACACCAGGGGCTGGAGCAGATCATGATCGGACTGAGTGAGTACGGTTTCGGCCCCCAACTGTCTATGAAGATCTACCAGGAATATGAACAGGAAACACTGGAAGTGATTCGTTCAAATCCTTATCAACTTGTTCATGACATCGAAGGAATTGGTTTCCGTCGTGCCGACGAATTGGGACAGGCGCTCGGGCTTTCAGGGAATCATCCCGAAAGGGTTCGGGCAGGTTGTTTGTATTGGCTGAACGAAAAGGCGCTTGGGGAAGGCCATGTTTATATGCCGGCCGAAGAATTGTTGAATGAGGTTCAGACGCTTCTGAATGATTCGGAGGAGGAAGTGGAACAGGATGATATTCACCGGCAGCTTTCGGAGATGGATGAGGAAGAGAAAGTAATTATTGAAGAGGAACGTGTCTACTTGCCTTCCTTGTACTATGCGGAAAAAGGACTCGTTACCCAGACAGAACGGATTACCGGGCAATCCGATTTTGACCCGGGATTCTCGGAAGCGGAGTTCTTGAAGGCGCTGGGCGAACTTGAAGAGCGTCTCGGTATCCAGTATGCACCGTCGCAAAAAGAGGCAATTCAGCGGGCTTTGTCCTCTCCTTATTTGTTGATGACGGGCGGGCCGGGAACCGGAAAGACAACGGTTATCCGCGGTATTGTCGAATTATATGCCGAATTGCACGGTTTGTCTCTCGATCCGGCAGATTACGGTGAAGATGAGCCGTTTCCGGTTGTTTTGATCGCGCCTACCGGCCGGGCAGCTAAACGGATGAATGAGTCAACCGGGGTGCCCGCTGTTACCATCCATCGTTTGTTGGGTTGGAAAGGTGGGCATTCCGGATATGAACATGATGAGGATAATCCGGTTGAAGGCCGCCTTATAATTGTCGACGAAGTTTCAATGGTTGATATTTGGCTGGCCAATCAGTTGTTTAAATCCCTGCCGGATGATGTTCAAGTTGTGGTTGTTGGGGATGAAGATCAGCTGCCGTCCGTTGGTCCCGGCCAAGTATTGAAGGATTTACTCGCTTCAGAAACGATTCCAACAGTGCAGTTGGTCGATATTTACCGACAAGCGGAGGGTTCTTCGATTGTTCAGTTTGCTCATCACATTAAAGATGGGAAAATCCCGGAGGATTTACATTTGGCGAAAACGGACCGCCGTTTTTTTGATTGTATGCAGCCGCAAGTGATAGAGGTTGTTAAGCAAGTATGTGAAAATGCCCTTCAAAAAGGTTACACCACAAAAGATATCCAGGTGCTGGCTCCGATTTACCGTGGAAGCGCCGGAGTAGAACGGTTAAACACAGAATTGCAGGAGCTATTTAATCCGAAATCCGATCAGAAACGCGAACTGTCAATGGGGAACGTTACGTTTCGAAGTGGAGATAAGGTGCTGCAGCTTGTCAATAATCCGGAACAACATGTCTTTAACGGTGACATCGGCGAAGTCGCTGCCGTTTCCTATGCCCGGGAAAACACCGACCAGCAAGACAGACTTGTTGTCTCCTTTGACGGGACGGAAATTTATTATGCCAAACAGGATTTGAACCAGATAGCTCTTGCCTATTGTTGTTCCATACATAAATCGCAGGGAAGTGAGTTTCCAATCGTTGTTTTGCCTGTGGTTCGGGGTTATTGGCGGATGTTAAAGAGGAATTTGATTTACACCGCCGTGACCAGGAGCAAGGAGTTTCTGATCTTATGCGGTGAAGAGCAAGCGCTGGCTAAGGCTATTCGCAGTGAAAATGAAGATCTTCGAAATACCATGCTGGAAACAAAACTGCGGGAACGGTTAGGGCCAATTGAATAGATTGTAAATATTCGGAGCGCATGGCTCATCGGGAATCCTCAAGAATTTCGAAGCAGGAGATCGTTTAAGAAATGAAAATATGGACATCATGATAGATAAACGCAACTGTGATCGAAAGGGGAGAATTCACCGATGAGGTGCCCGAACTGCCAGAGCAAAGATCTTGGAAAGATCGGAGCGGATCAGTTTTATTGCTGGGGCTGTTTTATCGAATTGACTATCGCTGATGATAAAGTTTCGCTAAGCCAGGTGGAGGAAGACGGCAGCCTTACTTCACTTGACGATTTGTTTGAGGAAGAGGATATCAGTATATAGTTTCAGTCGGGGTTTATGATGAATATGGAGCTCGTTTGTAATAAGCAATATCTAACCGGATCAGTTTCCAATGATCCGGTTAAATATTGCTCATAAGCTCCCGGGTCTCCGCTATTTTTTTGTTATAGCTTGCTATGCCTTGTCGCACACTAAGTGCGGAGGTTTTTTTTATGAAGAAGGTTTCCAGCGTCGAGTGGCTTGTGCGCCTGTCAATTCTATTGCTCTTATTTCTGTGCTGCTATTTGCTGATTAAACTTGCCCCGCTGTGGCGTCCGATTTTGGATGTCGTTTGGGCTGTTTTGACGCCTTTTTTAATCGCGGCCTTATTTACTTATTTATTGCATCCCATTGTGGAAAGCCTGCATCATAGAAAAGTTCCGCGGCCGCTTGCGATTTTACTGATTTACGTCATTTTTTTTGGTGCACTCGGCTATGGGATAGTTAAAGGTGTTCCGTATCTCATCGGGCAGTTGAAAATGCTGGGGCAGCAAATTCCGGATTTTGTTGATATGTATCGGCATTGGATTTATGAATTCTATCATCAGACTTCTGATTTGCCGGAAACTGTGCACGACCGTTTTCGTGATTTCCTTCAGTCGGTGGAATCTTACTTAAATGATTTGATCAAGGGAATCATCCATTTTTTGAAAGGATTGGCGAAGTCCTTCCTGACGATTCTCGTTGTTCCGGTTCTTGTGTTTTATTTCTTGAATGATTATCCACGGATCAAGAAAACGGCTGCCGCTGTTGTTCCGGAGAAATGGCATGACCGCGGAAGAAGAATGCTGGAAGATGTTGATGAAACGCTTGGCGGTTACATTCGCGGCCAGTTATTCGTCTGTTCCTGTCTTGGTTTAATTGCCACTATCGCCTTATGGTTGCTTGGTGTACCGTATTATGTACTACTTGGTGTCGTTATCGGAATTACTGATATTGTTCCGTATTTCGGGCCGATTTTGGGTGCGATTCCGGCGGCGTTTGTGGCGGTTACGGTCTCCTGGAAGATGTTGATTTTCGTGATTGTGTTAATATTTATCCTGCAGTTTATTGAAGGAAATTTGCTTTCTCCATTCATCGTCGGAAGAAGCTTGCACATGCATCCGATCTTTATTATTTTTGCGTTATTCCTCGGCGGGGAAGTGGCCGGTTTGCTCGGCTTGTTGCTGGCTGTGCCTGCTTTTGCTGTCGCCCGTGTAATCTTTCTTCACCTTCGCGGGCGGCGGATGTTCGCCAAAGATTGACAAACCTTAATGGCTTGACTATAATGTCAAAAAGAAACTGTTGTCTTTTCCTGAAATGTTGATTGTAGTTTAACCTGGATTTCTATTTAGGTCCTAAAAAAAGGCTCGGCCCTGGACGCAGAGTGTTCCGGATAACAAAATTCAAGTTTCCAGAACGATTGTTGAAAGGGCACGACATATGTAAAATTGCTGACGGATCGAGTATGCTGTCCGTATCCGCAGAGAGGGGTTTCCCAGGCTGAAAGAAATCCCGGACCAACGGCAGCTGAAGGCTAATCCTGAAAGCGGGCAAAACCCGCCGGCGAAACCCCGTTACGGTTTTTAAGGTGGCAGACTTTTTAGGTCTGTAACAAGGGTGGTACCGCGTGAGAGTTCTCTCGTCCCTCGTCTGAGGGGCGGGTTTTTTTATTTGATTTCAACCGGCAGTTAAAGACAAAGGATCTTAGATAATATCGCCGGGCTTTGCGACAACAGATGAAGTTCGATTAGTAATCGTCGTTTCCTGCGACAATGTCGGACTGTATTGCTTCATAGGCCAAAGTGCCCCCCCTGCGCCATCCAAAAAACCAAAAGCGTTTTTCGTGGCCCCGCAGCAGGCCTAATCTCGATAAGATCTGGACGCAATTACCCCGAGGCATAATTGATAATAAATAAGGGAGGATTCTGACATGAAAGAACTAACATCAGCTCAAGTTCGCCAAATGTTTCTTGATTTCTTTAAGGAGAAAGGGCACAGGGTGGAACCCAGTGCCTCGCTTGTGCCTTTTGAGGACCCTTCGTTGTTATGGATTAACAGCGGGGTAGCTACACTTAAGAAGTATTTCGACGGGCGGGTGGTGCCGGAAAACCCGCGGATTGTAAACGCGCAAAAAGCCATTCGTACCAACGATATTGAAAATGTCGGAAGAACGGCTCGGCACCATACCTTTTTTGAGATGCTGGGCAATTTCTCTGTTGGTGATTATTTCAAGGAGAAAGCGATTCCCTGGGCATGGGAATTTCTGACGAGCGAGGATTGGATCGGTTTTGATCCAGACCGGCTTGCTGTAACCATTTATCATGACGATGATGAAGCATTCGATATCTGGCACAATGTTGTCGGATTGCCGGAAGAGCGAATTATTCGTTTGAAGGAAGAGAATTTCTGGGATATCGGGGAGGGGCCATGCGGACCGAACTCGGAAATTTTCTATGACCGGGGGCCAGAGTATGGGGATGATCCAGACGATCCGGAGCTGTTTCCGGGTGGAGAAAATGAACGGCACCTGGAAGTATGGAATCTGGTTTTCTCCCAGTTTAATCATAATCCGGATGACAGTTATACACCGCTTCCGAAGAAAAACATCGATACCGGCATGGGGCTCGAAAGAATGTGTCTGGTGATTCAAGGCGGTGAAACGAATTACGATACGGATTTGTTCCAGCCGATTATTCGCAAAACGGAGGAAATTTCCGGACGATCCTATGGAGAAAATGGGGAAGAAGATACTGCATTTAAGGTGATAGCGGATCATATCCGTACAGTTGCATTTGCTATCGGGGACGGGGCGTTACCTTCGAATGAGGGACGCGGCTACGTTCTGCGCCGGCTTCTGCGGCGTGCGGTAAGATTTGCGAAGACGTTGGGGCTTGATGAGCCGTTTATGTACCGGCTTGTATCCGTTGTAGCGGAAATTATGGAGGATTTCTATCCGGAAGTGAAGGAGAAGACACCCTTTATCGAGAAAGTAGTTCACAAGGAAGAAGAGCGCTTTCATGCGACCATCAACGAAGGGCTTGCCATTCTGAAGGAGATGATCGCAGAACAGCGAAAACTGGGGAGCCAAACGCTTTCTGGCCAAGACGCCTTTAAACTATACGATACGTATGGGTTTCCGTTTGAATTGACAGAGGAATCTCTCGAAGAAGAGGGGATGAACGTCGACCGTGAAGGTTTCGAGAAGGAGCTGCAAGCACAGCGCGAAAGAGCCCGTGCCGCCCGCCAGGATGAAGGATCCATGCAGATCCAGGGTGGTGTTTTGCGAGACATTCATGATAAAAGTGAATTTATCGGTTACGGGCAAACCCAATCGGTATCGAAAGTTTCGGTGATTATTCACGGCGATGAGATTGTAGATTTTGTTCCTGAAGGCGGCAGTGCCCAGATTCTATTGGATCAGACCCCTTTTTACGCCGAAAGTGGGGGGCAGGTGGCTGATAAGGGTGTTATGAATGGGGACAGTGTAGAATTAAAGGTCACGGATGTACAGAAAGCGCCGAACGGGCAGCATCTTCATTCCGTGATTGTTGAAAAAGGTTCTGTACGCAAAGGGGATGAATTGACGGCTTTGGTCAACACGGCTGAACGTGAGGCCACCACCAGGAACCACACAGCCACTCATTTGTTGCATCAAGCGTTGAAAGATGTGATCGGGCCCGAAGCCAATCAGGCAGGTTCATTGGTAGCCCCGGACCGCCTGAGGTTCGATTTCTCCCACTATCGTCCTGTGAGTGAGGAAGAGCTCGAAGAAATTGAAGCGATTGTCAATGAGAAGATATGGGAGAACCTTGAAGTGGAAGTCATGGAGAAGCCGATCGAGGAAGCGAGAGCAATGGGTGCGATGGCGCTGTTCGGTGAAAAATACGGAGATGTTGTCCGTGTTGTGGATGTCGATGATTACAGCATTGAGCTTTGCGGAGGCTGTCACGTTCGGAATACAGCGGACATCGGCTTGTTCAAGGTGACCATGGAAACCGGGATTGGAGCAGGGACCCGGCGCATTGAGGCTGTAACAGGGAAAGCCGCTTACAACTTGATGAAGGAACGTGCCGGCATCCTGGCTGAATCGGCGAAACAACTTAAGACCAATATTTACAATGTTCCGGAACGAATCGAAGCGCTGCAAAAACACATTCGTGAACTGGAACGGGAAAACGAGTCGCTGGCGGCAAAGGTTGGAAATCTTGCGGCCCGGGATTTGGCTGATGATGCAAAGAAGGTGGGCGATGTTTCGGTAATCGCCAAGAAAGTGGACATTCATGATATGAACCGGCTGCGTACTATGGTCGATGAGTTGAAAGGAAAGCTTGGATCGGGTATCGTGGTGCTAGGAACTGCAAGCGATGGAAAAGTGAATTTGGCGGCCGGTGTAACGAAGGATTTAACGGAACAAGGATACCATGCCGGTAAATTGATTAAGGAAACGGCGTCCCGTTGCGGAGGCGGCGGAGGCGGCCGCCCGGATATGGCACAGGCAGGCGGAAAGAATCCGGAACAACTCGATGAAGCATTACAATTTGTTTTCGAATGGGTGAAAGCTGTTTCCGAATAGGCGCTTGTTGGTGTAAAATGGGATAATGAACGTAATTCAGCGGATAATAGGGGTGAGCTCAGGTGGACAAGACAATGAAATTTAATTTTCATGAAGGACCGATGGATGACAATAGTGCGAACAAGGTGCTTCTGTCCGTTTATGATGCGCTTGAGGAAAAAGGGTATAACCCGATTAACCAGATTGTCGGGTATTTGCTTTCCGGCGATCCAGCCTATATCCCGCGTCATAAGGATGCGCGCACTTTAATCCGCAAACTGGAACGGGATGAATTAATTGAGGAGCTTGTGAAATCCTATTTGGACCTTCACCGAGAGGAACGTACATGAGAGTTATAGGACTTGACGTCGGAACAAAAACAATAGGGGTAGCAGTCAGTGATGAGATGGGCTGGACCGCCCAGGGAATTGAAACCATTCCCCGCGATTCAAGTGATACCCGGTCAGGATTTGATCGTTTGCGTGATCTTATTAACAAGTATGACGCCCAAGCCCTTGTTGTCGGTTTTCCGAAGAATATGGATGGATCTGTAGGGCCAAGGGCTGAAGCATGCAGGCAGTTCGCGGAACAGGCGGAAGAAGCCTTTCGCCTTCCGGTTTCTCTTTGGGATGAGAGACTGACCACAATGGCTGCCGAGAAAATATTGATTTCTGCTGATATGAGCCGGAAAAAGAGAAAGAAAGTTGTCGATAAAATGGCTGCTTCTTTAATCCTGCAAGGCTATTTGGACAGTAATCACTCAGGCAAGTGAGGTGAACGAACGTGGTAGACAATGAAAAAGAACGCTTTGTCATTGAACATGAAGGGGAAGAACATCTTTTCGAGGAACTGTTTCATTTTACCGTTGAGGAAACGGGTGTTTCCTACATGGTTCTCGTCCCGGTTGAGGCCAACACGGAAGCGGGTGAAGATGGCGAGGTCGAAGTGTTTGCCTTTCGCTATGAAGAATCGGAAGGTGAAAACGGGCAAGTTTCATTCTATCCGATTGAAAGTGACCGGGAATGGGATATGATTGAGGAAATGTTGAACACGTTTACAGAGGAAGAATAAGAACCCCTTCTTCCTGAGCCCCTCGGGGCTCTTTTCTTTGAGAACACAGCGCGTGAATTTTACCGCCGCATCAGAATGTATTAGTGTTGGGTGACATCAGTTGACGAGTAAGCCGAGGTGTAACAACATCACTCGATCCACGTCGTGTGGCCAGCGCTAAAGACTTCCGGCAATCCAAGTTTTCTTTAAAATCGATGACATTTTGTCAAGATATTGTATAATGGGGAGATGAGAATGACCATTACGTTCGTCTGTCTTCGGGATGATAGAACAGCGGAGGCTATTCGGCGTAACAAGGTGTTGTTGGAAAATGAGCACGTCGAGCAGCACTCAGATGATTGTCAAGCTGAGATGCGATTCGACGAGGTATGGCAATGATGAAGGGGGACAAGGGGTGCCTGAGGTGAACCGCGAACAATATTTTGAAAAAATCGAAGAACGTGCAAAGGAAGCCAAACTAGTGAGAAGAATCGTTTTTTACGTGATCTTGGGGCTGGCTGTTATTATTGCAGCTGCTGCCGGAGGCGGCTATTATTATGTGCAAAATGCGTTGGAACCGGTTAATCCCGGAAGCGATAAGAAGGTTGAGGTGAAAATTCCTCGCGGATCTTCCGTGTCGGATATCGCCAAAACACTTGAAAAGGAAAACATTATCACAAGTCCTCTTGTATTTCGGTATTATGTGAAATATAAGAATGTCGGTGGGTTCCAGGCCGGGATTCATATGTTTTCGCCTTCAATGGAAATTGATGAAATCATAAACCAATTGCAGCAAACCGGTCGGTCTGCCACGAACGTTGCTTTCAAAATGACCATTCCTGAAGGGCTGCGAATGACGGATGTGGCGGGCATTATCGCTGATAAAACAGACTTGGAGAAGAAAGCCATCCTGGAGAAAATGCAGGATCGCAAGTATATCAAAAGGACTTTTATGAAAGACTATTCATTTCTGACGAAGGCGATTCTGGCGGAAGGAGTCCGTTATCCCCTTGAAGGGTATCTATTTCCCGCTACTTATTCCTTTACAGAAGAGAAACCATCGCTTGAGGACATAATGAGTAAAATGCTCGACAAAACCGGGAAGGTTTTGCAGGATTTTCAAGCGGACATCGCGAAAAGTAAATTGAGTGTCCATGAAGTGATGACTCTAGCTTCTGTCATCGAGGAAGAGGCGAAGACGGAAGAAGGCCGTCGAATTGTTTCCAGTGTCTTTCATAATCGATTGAAAAAGGGAATGAAATTGCAAAGTAACCCGACGGTTGATTACGCTGTCAAAAAACATCGTGTGAAAATGTCTACTGAAGACACGGAAGTGGATTCGCCTTATAATACTTATGTCCATAAAGGCTTGCCGATTGGTCCTATTTCCAATCCGGGCAAAGAGTCAATTTCCGCCGCGGTGAATCCGAAACAAACGGATTATATGTATTTTTACGCAAGGCCCAATGGAGAAATAATGGCCGCGAAGGAATATGAAAAGTTTCTGGAGATCAAGCACAAGTATGAGGACGAATGGGAAGCTTACATGAAGAAAAAGAAGGAGAAACAATAATGGACACAGCCGTCCGTTCATATGAATGAAACAACAGCTGCGCTGGGTAAATTGTTAGGGAGTGAATGAATTGGCTGAAGAAAAGAAGCATTACATGACGGTAGAGGGCAAGAAAAAGTTAGAAGATGAGCTGGAAATGCTGAAAACTGAGAAACGAAAAGAAGTCGTTGAACGCATTAAGGTGGCACGTGGTTTCGGAGATCTTTCGGAGAACTCGGAATATGACGCCGCCAAAGATGAACAAGCTTTCGTCGAGTCGCGCATTTCACAGCTTGAGGAAATGATCCGCCATGCGGAAATCATAGAGGAAGATGAGTCGCATCCGGACCTTGTTACAATAGGCAAATCGGTAACGTTTAAAGAGTTGCCTGACGGGGACGAGGAAATCTACACAATTGTCGGCAGCGCGGAATCGGATCCGTTTGAAGGCAAGATTTCAAATGACTCACCGATGGCAAAGAGTTTAATCGGGCGTTCGGTAGGGGAAGAAGTTATTGTACCTACACCGGGCGGCGATTTAAATGTCAAGATTGTACAAGTAAATTAAGAATAACGGGACTTCTCTTTACGAAGAGAGGTCCTTTATTTTTTTGCCAACCCTGTCTAAACCATCTCCTTACCGGCAAAAATGGAAACGAGGTGGTTAAGGTGAAACGCAGAAGGATGCTTCATGTCGGATTATTTTATTTATGTGGATTTTTCCTGTTAATCGCTCGCCTGTCGTATATTCAATTAATTGCCACAGAATCGTTTTCTGATGCCAATGTTAACCTGATCAAGGCTTCCATCCAGCAACGGACTGAAAGCTTTACGCTAAATAACGGGCGCGGCCATTTGCTTGGACGTGACGGCCATCTATTGAGGGGTAATGAACACCCCGCATTGATTCTATTTCCTTTCTTAAAGCGGACTCATTGGGAAAGTGATAAGGTTGCCGATATTATCGGTGTGGATGCTGAAGAACTCGAAGAGGCCGTTTATCAAGCACAGGTGCCGTTTGCCTTTCCGGCTGATTTGACAACAAAACAAATGAAAGCTATTCAGCAATTGCAGATCCCGGGGGTTTATGCTGAACCTGTTGAGGCTGATTCGTTTGACCCGTTCGCCGAACATGTTCTGGGGATGATTGCTCAGAATCCGGAGCTTGTGAAAGAACGCTATCCTGAGAAACTGGAAGAAGGGATTCTTTCAAAGGATACCAGGGTTGGGATAAGCGGCCTGGAGGAAGCGTTTGATCCGTTTCTTGTGTCGAGAGGCCCGTCTAAATTGGTCTATCATACTGAAGCGAACGGCGCACCCCTATTTGGGCTTGAGGTGAAATACAGCGGTAATGCCAGTCCTTATTATCCCCTTAATGTTCGTACGACCTTGGACAAACAGATACAACAAATCGTACAAGAGGCTGTAAAAGACGCTGGACTGCAAAAAGGCGGAGCGGTTCTGCTGGAGGCAGACAGCAGCAAGCTATTGGCAATGGTGAGTCGCCCATTGTTTGATCCACACCATCCGTATGCCGGTGGAGCAAAGAATTATATGATTTTGCCGCAAATTCCGGGATCGGTCTTTAAAATGGTCACCGCGGCCGCCGCCATTGAGAAAAACGAAGTGGATCCCAACCGCTTGTTCAACTGCAACAAGACCCTGTATGGGGAGTCGGGTGCTCATCGGCAGCTTGGTATGCTGACTTTCACGGAAAGTTTTGCCCAAAGCTGTAATCATGCCTTCGGACAAATGGCGAATGAATTGATTCAAAAGGACCGTGACTACATAGAAACTTTTGCAAAACGATTGGGCTTGATCGGGCCTGTTGGCTGGAGTGGGTCCGTATACCATATTGAATCGTTATCCCATTTTCCTAATGAGATCAAGGGTAGCATTTGGGCAGACGATTCTTATAAGAATGTACCCAAATCAGTGGCGCAAACGGCAATTGGCCAGTTGAACGTTAGGGTTTCGCCGCTTGCGATCGCAAACGCGGTTGCAACAATTGCCAGAGGGGGCGAGAAACTTTCCGTGAGAGCGGCAACGGCGATTGAATATGACAATGGTGTGAAACTTGTATCATTTCCGGATAAGCCTCTGGGTGGGGAAACAATCTCTCCCTATACTGCTATGAAAATGCAGGAGTTGTTTCGAAAGGTTGTCGAATTACCGGAAGGGACCGGACGGAGGTTGGCCAGTTTACCTTATGAAGTGGCCGGGAAATCGGGAACAGCCCAAACAGGAAGCGATGCTGACGGCCAACCTGTTGACAATCAATGGTTTGCCGGATATTTTCCGGCCGACGATCCGAAATATGTTCTTGTTGTTGTTGATTTGGCCCGCCATGCCGGAGAAATGAAGACGTATCAGATTTACCAACAAATTGTCAAGAAACTTTTCCAGCTTGATCATAACTGGACGGAAAAATAATCGTTTTCCCGAAGCCTATAAAGTGGTACAATGTTGACAAACGATAGGGTAGGGAGGCTATCATGAGCGATTATCAAACAGAGCGTTCACGTCTGTCATCACGCGGTCGAAAGAGAAAGCAAAATCGGCTGATGAACTTATTAATTGCGATTGTTTGTATTTTAATAGTGATTGTTGCCGGAAGTATGTTTTTCGGAGGCCCGGAAAAAGCGGATCAGTCCGCCCAAACTTCGGCGAATGGCTCCGGCGGAGGAAATGAAGGTTCAAATGGTGCAGCAAGCGATAATTCCGACCAGGATCAAGCGAATAACGATGAGAGTTCGGCTGATCAGAATGGGACGGGCGAAGCTGCAACCGATACGACAGACGGAACAACTGAATCCAACACAGATGATGATCAAATGAATAATCCGGATGAAAATAAAGAAGAGAGCAAGAAGAAAGACAAGGAGTTGTCGGGCAGTCTAAATGGCCCGTGGGAACCGATTGGAACCAGTCAGGAACCGCCGCACGTCTCATCATATGAACGGGGTTCGGTAGACTGGAATGAAAAGGTGGAAGCTCTTTTGTATGCGACCGGTCTTACGGGACTGGATGAAGATGAATTTATTTTATGGCGGTTAGCTAACGGCGGAGGCCCGCAGCAATCCATTGGAAAGCTCAGTACCAACGCAAAACCGCATGAGTGGTACATCGTTCACTTACGCTGGATAAAGAACAAAGGCTGGAAGCCGACTAGTGTTGAAAAGGTATATAAAGAGAATCTTCCATAAAGACTAATGCCGGGCCTTGCGCCCGGCATTTTAAATGCGTGCTTTTTTACAAAAGGTAAAAGATGTGGTACGTTTTTAACGGAAAACCCGATAAAGCATACTATAATAGTAGGATTTATTTTTGTTCAGCAGATTTTTCTTTTTTTATAAGGTGTTTACAAAAGGCGTTTAAATTTCAAAAAAACGAAGATCAGGAGTGCCAGATCCTGCAACAACGTCTGCGTGAATCGGCGTATATCATTTATATAGATTGTGTGGGGTGAGAAAATGGGTCGTGAATTTGTCGATATGTTCGAGGATTGGGCAGACAGCTATGATGATACGGTCAACAGTCGCGACAATGAATACCATGAGGTGTTCGAGAATTATGATTCGATCTTGACAAAGGTTGCGAAAAGAGCAAAGGGAAGAGTTCTTGAATTTGGCGTTGGAACCGGCAATTTAACTGAGAAATTGCGAAAGAGCGGCCACGAGGTTTATGGGATCGAGCCGTCAAAGGCTATGAGAGAAAAAACTAGAACAAGATTCCCGGAAATGAAGCTGGTCGATGGGGATTTTCTGCAATATCCTGAGTTTGAACATCCAGTTGAAACGATTGTCAGTACGTATGCCTTCCATCATTTAACGGACGATGAGAAAGAGTTGGCCATTCGGAAGTATAGCGAACGATTGCCGAAAGGTGGTAAGATTGTTTTTGCAGATACCTTGTTTGAGGATCGGGAAGCGAAGATGCGTCTCCTGCAACGGGTTGAGGAACAAGGGTACAATAACTTGCTTCATGACTTGAAAACGGAGTATTATCCTTTTCTTGAAACACTCAAGGAAATGTTTACAACGAATGGATTCAGTGTGAATTTCACCCGGCTGAATCGATATGTGTTTTTAATCGAAGCTGTGAAAATATGATACCGATTGTTATTATACATTCAGGGACATCTTGGAAGGGTAAAGAGTTATAGGAAAGGAGTGCTCCGCCAAATTGTCGAAATCGATTCTGATCAACGGGCTTATATTGACAGTTAATGCAAATAACGATTGTATTGACAACGGTGCCGTCGCTTTTGAAAACGGAAAAATCACTTATGTAGGAAAAGTTCCTGAGGATCTTTCAAAATATGATGAGGTGATTGATGCTCAGGGAAATTATGTGTTACCGGGACTGGTTAACACCCATGGCCATACACCGATGTCTTTGTTGCGAGGATATGCGGATGATTTGCCCTTGCAGCAATGGCTTGAGGAGAAGATGTGGCCCATGGAGGGGCAATATACCCCCGAACATACAAAATGGGGCGCTTATTTGTCAATAGTTGAGATGCTTCGTACGGGCACGACTACTTTTGTGGACATGTACGATAACATGGATGAAGTGGCGAAGGCGGTGGAGGTTTCCGGCATACGAGCACGATTAAGCAGAGGTATAATTGGCTTTGGCTCTGAAGAAAGCCGCCAGGAAAAACTGGAAGAATCCGTTCAGTTTGTACAAGAGTGGGAGCAGCAAGCAAACGGCAGAATAACTACTATGTTGTCGCCGCACGCGCCTTATACTTGCCCGCCTGAATATATCGAACAAATCGCCGTTAAATCAGCGGAAATCGGGGTTCCAGTTCATATTCATATGTCTGAAACTCAATTTGAGGTCGAGCAAAACGTGAAGGATTTCGGGGAGAGGCCAGTAAAGCATCTTCAAAAGCTTGGTGTTTTTGACAGGCCAACACTGGTTGCTCATGCCGTTCACGTGAATGATGAGGAAATTGATATTCTTGCCGATTACGATGTGAAGGTCTCGCACAACCCTATCAGTAATTTGAAACTTGGCAGCGGGGTCGCTCCGGTGCCGAAAATGCTGGAAAAAGGCGTTACGGTTTCCCTGGCGACAGATAGTTCCGCTTCCAATAATAATCTTGATTTGTTCGAGGAATTAAGGCAAGTTGCATTGCTTCATAAGGGAATACATAATGACCCTACGCTGATTTCAGCGGATCAGGCATTGCGGATGGCGACTGTTGAGGGGGCAGATGCGGTTTGGTTAAAAGATCAAATAGGAAGTCTTGAAGTTGGAAAAGAGGCTGATTTCATTGTGATTGATGCCGCCCAGGCCTTTTTCCATCCGAAAAACGACCCGGTTTCACATGTGGTCTATTCGGCCTCCGGCCGGGATGTGAAAGATGTTTTTGTACAGGGGAAGCCAGTTGTAAGAAACCGTGAATGCTTGACTGTCGACGAGGAAAAGGTTATTTATGAAGCAAACCGCATGTTTCAGTTATTGAAGCAATAATCCGAACACAGGAGTGTGACTTATCAAAATGGAAAACAGTATTGTCCGCGATATGAGCCTGGCTAAAGAAGGCCATTTAAAGATTGATTGGGTAAAAGAACATATGCCGGTATTAAACCGCATTCGGGAACAGTTTGAAAAAGAACAGCCTTTTAAAGGTTTAAAGGTTGCTATTTCCTTACATTTGGAAGCCAAAACTGCTTATCTTGCAAAAGTTGTCAAAGCCGGGGGGGCTGAAGTGGCAATCACCGGGAGCAACCCATTGTCAACCCAGGATGATATAGCCGCAGCACTCGTTGAGGATGGACTTACAGTTTTTGCGAAATATAATCCGTCTCCCGACGAGTACAAGGAACACCTGATGAAAACATTGGATATCAACCCTGATTTGATTATTGATGACGGCGGGGACTTTGTTACAATTCTTCATTCCGAGCGCCAGGACCTGTTGGAAAAGCTCCGCGGCGGATGTGAAGAGACAACAACCGGGGTCATTCGGAACCGTGCTCTTGAAAAAACCGGGGAACTGAAATTCCCGATGATCGCGGTTAATGATGCCTACTGCAAGTATTTATTCGACAATCGTTATGGTACGGGACAATCCGTATGGGATGGCATTAATCGGACTACAAACTTGATTGTAGCGGGTAAAACAGTTGTTGTAACCGGCTATGGCTGGTGTGGACGCGGTGTTGCCATGCGTGCCAAAGGATTGGGTGCCAAAGTTATTGTCACAGAAGTGGACAGCATTAAAGCAATTGAAGCCTATATGGATGGTTTCGAGGTCATGACAATGAGCGAAGCGGCAAAACACGGCGATTATTTCGTCACAGTGACCGGTAACAGGGATGTTATCCGCGGAGAACACATGGCTAATATGAAAGACGGTGCGATTTTGGCTAATGCCGGCCATTTCGATATTGAAATTAATAAGCCGGAACTGAATGAGCTGGCTGTCTCAAGCCGTACGGTCCGAAAAGATATCGAGGAATTCGAATTGAAGGACGGACGGAAATTGTATTTGCTTGCGGAAGGCCGACTTGTTAATTTGTCCGCAGGCGACGGCCATCCGGCGGAAATTATGGATATGACCTTTGCCCTGCAGGCGGCTTCGCTGGCTTATGTCAATGAAAACTACGCAAAAATCGGCGCCTGTGTACTGGATGTGCCTTATGAACTTGATCAAAAAGTTGCACAGTTTAAATTGGAGGCACTAGGCATAGATATCGATACCCTAACCAGGGAGCAAGAGCAATATCAGGACAGTTGGCAAATAGATTAGGTGGCGAAATCATGGACTATTATCGAGATGTTCACGAGTTAATTGGGAATACTCCACTGATGGAAATTACAAAGTTTCCTCTCCCGGAAGGGGTTCGCTTGTTTGCGAAACTTGAATTTTATAATCCCGGTGGCAGCATCAAAGACCGGCTAGGAGTGGAATTGTTAAAAGAGGCAGTGGAGACTGGTAAGTTAAAACCGGGGGGCACGGTGATTGAGCCGACTGCCGGGAATACAGGTATTGGTCTTGCATTGGCAGCAGTAAACAGTGGGTTTACAGTGATGTTTTGCGTTCCTGAACAGTTTAGCATCGAGAAACAAGAATTGATGAAGGCGCTCGGGGCAAAGATTGTTCACACTCCCACAAGTGATGGAATGCGTGGGGCGATCAAAAAAACGGGAGAACTGCTTGAAGAAATCCCGAACTCCTACTCGCCGCAACAATTTGGGAACCCTGCCAATCCGCGGACGTATTATAAAACCCTCGGGCCGGAAATTTGGCGGCAAACTGACGGCAAAGTCAATGTATTTGTAGCAGGAGCTGGAACCGGCGGAACCTTCATGGGAACGGCCCGTTACCTGAAAGAGAAGAATTCCGTTGTCAAGACGGTTATTGTAGAACCGGAAGGTTCAATAATCAAAGGCGGAGAACCAGGCCCTCATAAAACAGAAGGCATTGGAATGGAGTTTTTGCCGGATTATATGGATCGGTCCTATTTCGATGAAATTCATACGATTTCTGATGATTGTTCGTTTGTTCGGGTGAAGGAACTTTCGGAGAAAGAAGGATTGCTTGTTGGCAGTTCCTCAGGCGCAGCCCTTGAGGCATGTTTAATGGAAGCAGAGTCGGCGAAACCGGGGACAAACATCGTTACAGTCTTTCCTGATTCAAGCGAACGTTATTTAAGTAAAAAGATTTATCAAGGGGGCGTGTAAATGAAACGGAAAACAAAGTTAATTCACGGTGGTATCAGCGGTGATGAGCAAACGGGAGCCGTTTCGGTCCCGATCTATCAGGTAAGCACCTATAAACAGGATGCAGTCGGAAAGCATCGCGGATATGAATACTCTCGTACGGGAAATCCGACTCGGCATGCACTTGAGGAATTAATCAAGGACCTGGAAAACGGCAAAGCGGGATTTGCCTTTGGTTCAGGAATGGCAGCCATCACTGCGGTCATGATGCTTTTCAACAGCGGAGACCATGTGGTGATGACTGATGATGTATATGGTGGTACTTTTCGGGCCATGACGAAAGTATTGAATAGGGCAGGTATTGATTCAGTGTTTGTGGATACTAGTGATCCAGCCAATATTGAAAAGGCCATTCAGGACAATACAAAAGCGATTTATGTGGAGACTCCGACCAATCCGTTGCTGAAGGTCACGGATTTACAGAAGGTGTCCGAAATCGCTAAAGCCCATGATTTGTATTTGATTGTTGACAATACATTCAATACACCCTATTGGCAAAATCCGATTGATTTCGGAGCTGATATCGTTCTTCACAGTGCGACCAAATATTTGGGAGGACACAGTGACGTCGTTGCCGGGCTGGTTGTAGTTAATTCCGATCAACTTGCCGAAGATCTGCATTTTGTCCTGAATTCGACCGGTGGCATATTGGGTCCCCATGATTCGTGGCTGCTGATGCGAGGCATTAAGACGCTCGGCGTGCGAATGGAAGAACATGAAGTGAACACAAAGAAGATTGTAGATTTTCTCAATGATCATCCAAAGGTCGAAAAGGTTTATTATCCGGGCTTGCCATCACATCCGGGCCACGAAACAGCAAAGCGGCAGGCCGATGGTTTCGGAGGGATGATTTCATTTGATGTCGGCAGTGGTGAAAGATCGGATCAGGTCCTTTCCAGGGTAAAATACTTCACGTTAGCTGAAAGTCTGGGTGCTGTCGAAAGCTTGATTTCCGTGCCGGCGAAAATGACTCATGCGTCGATTCCGAAAGCTCGCCGTGAGGAACTGGGTGTAACGGACGGTTTAATCCGTGTTTCCGTCGGGCTGGAGGATGCGGAGGATTTAATTGAAGACCTGAAACAAGCCTTGGCTTAAATTCGGATCCCGGGTTTTCACAACCTCGTAACAAATCATTCATTGAACGGACAATAGATAGGCCCTCCAAAGCACCGAATAGGTGTTACTCTTGAATTAAGAGAAACGGAGGGAATCCACATGAACGAGAAAAAGCAGATGGAACTCAAAAGTAAAATGAACGATTATAAACATTTCAGCGCGGTATTGCTTTTCTTGAGTGCTTCCTTGTCGATGGGGGCGGTTGTTCCTTTTCAAGCCAGGACTGGATTTGATGAAGTGCTGTTAAGCGTGGCAGGAATTGCGTTCATGATTGGTTCAGGCCTTTTCTATCGGAAAATGGGCCGGATTAAACAACAATTTGAAAAAGAACAAGCGTAACGGGGACACAATGTGTGTCTTCGTTTTTTGATTGGGGAATAACTTAAATTGGAAAACCTACTCACGGCGAAATCATGTTAAACTTGAGAAGAGAGGTAGAAATGGAGGTGGATTTTGTGGGAGAGAAGAAATTCAAAGATTTACAGCATAAAATCACCGATTATAAGAATTTCAGTCTGGTATTGCTAGTATTGAGTATCTATCTGGCGATGGGTTCATTGATCCCGTTTGACGGCAGGACAGGCCAGGATCAGTTGTTATTGAGTTCCGGAGCAGTAGTGGCACTTATCTCATCTATTTTCTTTCATCGCAGGGTTATGAAATTAAAGGGCCAGCTAGAAAATGAAGATATATAACAGAGGCGCGGAGGCGCCTCGTTTTTTGTTTTTGTTCAGATCAGGCTGCTATTGGGCCATCAGTTTTTTAATTCTTTGTGTCCATGTGCTGTCGTCCAGTACAATTTGGAAGGAAATGCGTCGATTTTGCCTGCGGGCTTCCGGAGAATCTCCCTTTGCCACAGGGTGGTATTTGGAATATCCGGTGGCGGCAAGGTATTTGGCATAGTGCTTCTCTGCCAGCTTGGGATTGGCTTTTAACATATATTTCACAACCGCCACAGCCCGATCCGTAGACAACGTCCAGTTGTCATAGGGTACGGAATCTGTGTGGCCCTCAATCAAAATGGTATTCAAATACCGGTTTAACTTATTATGGTTGATAATTTGTACGATGGCGTCGGCCACGGAATTCAGGATTTTTTTGCCTTCGGGTTTGATCTTTGTGCTTCCCGAATCAAATAAGACATCCGCCTGGATTGAAATGGTGTCATTCGGTCCTTTGACCACCTTGTCTTCACCGAGATCTTCCTCTAATTGTTGGCGAATGATATCCGATATATGGTCCTTAATATTTGTAGCATGAGCTAGTTCTTCCCGTACATGGGATTCTTCGTATGCTTCGTAAATGCTTTGTACGAAAGCGATCACTGCTATAAACAGGATGACAAGGACCATCATGGTCATCATATCGGTGAACGATGGCCAGAAATATTCCTCATTTGGCTCCTGCTCGCGGAAGTAGCTTTTTCGATATCGCACCGTTCTCACCTACTCCATAATTTGTGAAGGCATGCGCCGCGGCTCTCGTTTCCTTTGCTCATCCTCATACATACGCAAGACCACCTGGTAGAATTGTTCCAGATAGCGTTCGATATTCTGCAAATCCCGATTCAAGGATTCGACCGCTCGGGTAACCTCTCTCATGTCATCGCGGCCTCGATCCATTTGCATACGGGATTGCCGTTCGCGGTCAGTATTGATCTGTTCGGATAGGTCCCGCTTCATTTTTTCGGCCATGTCGTAGATGGCTTTTTCCAATTGTTGTACAGAGGCTCCGAAAGCATCTGCAGCCCGCTGGTAATGATCTTGTTTTTCCTGATAGCGGAAATACCACTCATCCTGCTGCTGCCCGATTTTCCTTTCCATTGAATCGTATTGGTCATTGTATTGTTGCATTTGTTGGTTCATCGCATGAAGGAAGGCTTCCCCGAGCTCTTCGGTCTTCTTGTTGCTTTGTTCCATCATCATGTCGGATCGCTGAATAACCTGTTCCATCCGGCGGTCATCGTTTTCGCGTTTTTTGAACAATCCCCCGAGCTGCTTTTCGAAATGGTTTACTTGATCGCCAAGCTTCTGGATGCCGCGCTCCATGCCTGAATTAACAGATCCGAGTTTCTCGACCGTCTCCGAGAATCGCCCGCCGAACTGTTGCAACGCCTCAGTGCTTTCGCCAAAGGCTTCGCTGTATTCCCGTTGGGTAGTCAGGATTTTTTGCACTTCTTCCATTGCGTGCTCCAATCCACCGGTGAAATGGGTCATTTTTTCACCGAAGCTACCCACGCTTTTCTGGAAACTTTCTTCTACCTTTGCAACGAGACGATCCAGCAGTTTCTCCATCGTATCCTGCGGTTTCTGGGCCTCAAGATGCGCGTTCAATTCATGGTCCAGAAAAGACTCGCATTCAGCAGCTATTTCCGCCTGTAAATACGAAATAGCCCGCCCCTTGGAGAAGAAACCCGCTTGCAGGATCGTTAAAAAAAGTGCTCCGCCGATACCGGCTATGCTGGTCAGAAAGGCGATGCTCATTCCCTGGAACGGCTGGCTGATTGAGGAGACGATATTGGAAACGGATAGAACGGAAGACTGGTCACTCAGCGACAATAAAATGTTCTGCATTGAAAACATTGACATGGTCAGGCCAATGAATGTGCCAAGCACTCCAATAATAATTGAAAACGAAGGCAACTGCTGCAGCATTTTGACAACGTTGCCGACAGGTGTTTGGAACAGCCCCAGCAATCGAACTGGTTGCTTGAAAAAATATTTTTCGATTAAGGCCTGGCTGTTGACCGATGTACCGGCAATCCGGTAATGCTCATATTCTTTCACCATCTGTCCGATCCATGGAGTTGAGAGAAAGGATTCTTTCCCATCGGTTTTAAGGTTTTGAATTTCATTCAGCCATTTCTTGAGAAAATAACCGGTTTGAAAATGGGCAATAAGGCCGAAAAACACAATAAATCCAATAATTGCGAGAATCACCGTTGTAGTATTTCCCATGCAAGCACCCCCGTTACTTAAACGTATGTCCCGGCACGTCAATCTTGACCGATAAATTTTATTTCAAAAAAGGCTTTACAAAAATGAAAAGAGGAAGTATAATCCTATTTGTTAATCAAGTATGACTTGGGGTATTTGCGCCTACAGAGGCTTTGACTTTATTCAGGGTTCTGCCAAATAAAGTTAAGTTTACTTACGAAAAGGAGGTCGAACGAAATGATCTATACCAAGCAGCCTTTATTGCAGACAATCGTATATTTTTCGATTCGGCCGTTAGGATTCGTTAAATAAAGTCATCTTAGTTGTTACATAAGACAATGAAGCTGCCTGGGGTCGAGATAGAACCTGAGGTGTTTTTTATTGTCTTTTTTGCTGTTTAAAAATTCAATTTATGGTTAAAAATGCCGTAGGTGTTCTTCACTTACGGCTTTTTTAATAAATCATACGATGAAAAAGGAGGTTGTCAAATGAATGCGACAAAAACCGCGGTCATGTACTGGCTTACAAAGGAGAAGGGCTTGACGTGAAAGGATCCGGTTCGAAAGGAGGAAGACAGAATGTTAAAACTTAACTTGTATTTGATCACTGTATCGATTTCCATTCGCAGACGGGAATCAATGTCAGCGGCTCAACACTACGAAGATCAAATTCGGATTAACCAGATCATCGAGGACATGAACAGAAAACGAGATGAATGGATCCGTATGTACTAATTTGCATAGGAAATGAATGATCCTTGCCAAATTTGACCCGTCAAACAAATTCCTATTAAATTTGTTTGGTGTACAGACACGGCCAGGCCTCCGCCCACATATGGATGAATAACGGAGGTGAGGTCGTGTCTGGTATTTTTGCGGCCATTGCTTACTTTTTTAAAGAAGTGATGGTTTTTGTTTCGTATGTGAAAAACAACGCGTTTCCGCAGCCGTTACCCGGTGACGAAGAGAAAAAGTACTTAAAACGAATGGAAGAGGGAGATGAAGAAGCCAGGAATATTCTAATTGAACATAATCTGAGGCTCGTAGCGCATATTGTGAAAAAATTTGAAAACACCGGAGAGGATACGGAAGATCTTATATCCATCGGCACAATTGGTTTAATCAAGGGAATCGAGAGTTATTCGCGGGGAAAAGGGACGAAGCTTGCGACATATGCCGCTCGCTGTATTGAAAATGAAATCCTTATGCATTTGCGGGCCTTGAAAAAAACGAAAAAAGACGTGTCGCTTCAGGATCCTATAGGACAGGACAAAGAAGGCAATGAAATTACGCTGATCGATGTTCTGAAATCCGACAATGAAGATATTGTGGAAATGATTCAGTTAAACATGGAGAAAAAGAAAATTTACAGTTTCATTCATATTCTTGATCAGCGTGAACAACAGGTGGTCATCGCTCGATTCGGCCTTGATAACCAGGAAGAACGGACCCAGAGGGAAATCGCCAGAGAATTAGGGATTTCAAGGAGCTATGTCTCCCGTATTGAAAAACGGGCGTTGTTGAAGTTATTCCATGAGTTTTACAGAAATCGTGAAATATAACCCAAAACTTAGGTCGCGCCAAGTCGTTGGCGAAATCCGGCCTTAGTTGTACCCAACAAAGCTTCATAGAGAGGAGCCGAGAAGACTACTTTCTAAACCCGCTTGGGGCCAGTAGTGGTTATCTATCAACTTTATCGTGTCCTCTATGTTGATTTCTCTTCTTCACGAAATACTTACCATCTTGATATCTCCCCTGATATGGTAAAAAGGGCAACGAAGCAATTCGCTGCCCTTTTTCACATTAAATACCTTACATAAATATAGCCTGTGGAAAGTAGAAGTGCCACGAGGGTTAATGGGGCACCGATCTTAAGAAAATCAATGTAGGTAAAGCCGTCTCCTTCTTTCGATGCCATCCCGGCGACAATCACGTTCGCTGAAGCTCCGATCAAGGTCCCGTTCCCGCCAAGACATGCACCGAGAGCCAGTGACCACCATAACACTGTGACGTTCTCGTTGGTGCTGGACAAATCTAGCCCGTTAATCATTTCCTGAATTAATGGAATCATTGTGGCCACATATGGAATATTGTCGATTGTAGCGGATGCCACTCCAGAAACCCAAAGAATTAACATTGAGGCCACAGCGATGTCCCCGCCGGTTACTTCAAGAGCTTTGGAAGCGAGATAATCTATAATCCCGACATCAACAAGCGCGCCGACAAGGGTGAACAATCCGGCAAAGAAAAAGATCGTTCCCCATTCGACGTCATAAAAGACCTCTTCAAAACTCTCTTCTTTCACTCCGATCAACATTAATAGGGTGGCTCCGCTCATTGCCACTACAGCAGGGTCCATTCCGGTGATTGAATGAAGAACGAACCCAATGATGGTTAATCCGAGCACAATCAAGGATTTGATCATTAAAGATTTGTCTTTGATAAATTCCTTTTCATTCAGTTGCATTAATTCTTTCTTCTGGTCATCATCTACATTCATCTGTTTTCGGTATATAAAGTAAAGAATCACAACAGTTACTATCGCGATGACGATAATCACAGGGGTCAGGTTAAAAAGAAAGTCGTTAAAAGACAGGCCTGTGGCCTGGCCGATCATAATATTGGGCGGATCGCCGATTAAGGTAGCTGTCCCGCCGATATTGGAAAACAAAACCTCCGAGATCAGAAATGGAATTGGATTGACCCCGAGAATTCTTGTAATTGAAAAGGTAACAGGAACCATCAGAAGGACCGTCGTGACGTTATCAAGAAAGGCTGAACCAAGAGCGGTCAAAAGGGACATGATAACCAAAATCTTCATGGGATCGCCCTTCACCAGCTTGGCCGCTTTGACAGCAGCATATTGAAAGACACCGGTTTTGCTCGTTATGCCGACGAGAATCATCATTCCTACCAGAAGGGTGATCGTGCCCCATTGCATATGTTCAACAAAAACACGGTGAAGTTCCACCGAGTTGAAGAACAGCATAAGGGCAGCACCAGCCAAAGCAATGATGGTCCGGTTAATCTTCTCAGAGATGATAAACGCATAAGCTAGGATAAATATGACGATGGTGATAATGATTTGAAAGGTTGAAGCTTCGTCCATAGTGTAATCTCCTTTCCGGGCCGGCATTCAGTGT
>DASVCO010000043.1:0-11656 GCA_036381575.1 Caryophanales bacterium | reverse complement strand
GAGCCAACGTGTACACACCAGTTTTCTTTTGCAATTGGGCCGCCCCGCCGAAATGATCGGAATGAGCATGCGTAATGAATAAATGTGTCACAGGCAACTCATGCTCCCGCAACTGCCTTAACACCTTGTTCGCCGTTGATTTATCGATGCCGGAATCAATTAAGAGGCCTTTATCACCTTTCCGCACATATCCAATATTCACAGCACCGTGAAAGTAATAACAATTGCCCGAAATCTTTTGCAAATCCATCGGGAGGCCCCCGTACAAATTTGACTTTATTCAATAGGGGTGAATCCCCACCGAATAAGAGGACTAAGAACGCCGTGCGTCCTGCGGCAACTCAAACTAACTACCTCGTGTAGGCCCAAATGACCCACGTCGCGCCATCCAAAAAACAAAAAATGTTTTTCGGGACCCCAAGTGGATCCAAGTTCCGACGGATGCCATAGATTTTAATTGCGTATACGTAATCAAAATTTGGACGCCAATAGGCCAAGGCGTATTTGATTATTGATTTTACACCCCGTTCGCTTCCGAATCAAGCAATCCGAAAGCATTAATTTCCTTACCGGAACCCGGTTTCTCAACAACCGGCTGATTCTGATGTGTTACACTGAAATACAATACACAGCCGACCATAATGAAAAACAAAATCATCACAACAACGTACATATTTTTCATCAGAAAAGCCCCCTCTACCGTTTAAAATTCCACAGCCCCCACTGCTTTTTTTCGCGTCGAAATATGTCTTTTTTTGTCTAGAAATCGATATATTCTCCAAAGTTGATTATAAAAGTGAAAAATTGATGATATATCCGAAGAGTTGCTAACAAATCGATATAAATTGAAAATACCCCTACATTATTATGACGAATGCAATCCCGAAATCGTTTCACTTCCATAGCAACAGGAATGTTTTGTTAAAATGATAGAAGAAGGGAGGCGAATTTGGTTTAGTGCAAATATAAAGGAGCGTGACACTATGAAGAATGAACGAATAATTCTGGAGGAACGCCCAAAAGGCATGCCCGATGACAGCAACTTCAAATTCGAGGAAATCCCTACACCCGAACCAAAAGAAGGAGAAGTTTCACTGCGCACGTTGTATTTGTCTGTCGATCCGTATATGAGAGGACGTATGAACGCCGGAAAGTCGTATGTCGCTCCGTTTGAAGTGGGAAAAGCCATTTCCGGAGGAGCCGTCGCTGAAGTCACTGAATCCAACCATCCCGGTTTCAGCAAAGGCGATATGGTTTTGGGGAATCTGGATTGGCAACGTTATTCAAAAGCCGACGGAAACCATTTGAGAAAAATTGACCCGAATGCCATACCCGTAACCGCAGCCTTAGGAGCAGCCGGTATGCCGGGAATTACTGCCTACTTTGGCCTGCTAGACATCGGAAAACCGCAGGAAGGGGAAACCGTTGTGGTATCTGGTGCCGCCGGAGCCGTTGGAACAGTTGTCGGCCAGATAGCCAAATTGAAAGGATGCCGGGTGGTCGGCATCGCCGGAAGCGAAGAGAAAATCACCTACATTACGGAGGAACTCGGATTCGATGCCGGCATCAACTATAAAACAACGGACGACATGAACCAGGTGTTAAAAGACACCTGCCCGGACGGAGTTGATATCTATTACGATAACGTGGGCGGGGAAATATCAGACGCAGTCATGAGGCGGATTAACAAATATGCCCGGATCGTGATTTGCGGCCAAATCGCCCTGTACAATCTCGAGAAACCTGATTATGGCCCGCGCGTACAGGTACAATTGATTCAAAAAAGTGCGCTTATGAAAGGCTTCACCGTTGGAGATTACCAGGATCGCCAAAAAGAAGCGGCCAGCGCCCTTGGCAAATGGATCTCCGAAGGAAAAATCACATACAGGGAGAATATTGTCGAAGGCTTCGAGAATACCCTGAAAGCGTTCTTCGGCCTCTTTCATGGAGAGAACATCGGCAAACAATTGGTTAAAGTCGCCGAATCCTCCCGGTGATATGATTTCAGCCCCTCAGGGCCACAACAGCCAATCCATAAAAATGACCCGGCTGGCAAGAACCAACCGGGTCGTTTCAACTTTGGAGCAATGAATCCCACTTTTATTGTTGGCCGTTTTTCACCCATTCAGCCACCTGCACTGTTCGTTTTGCCTGGTGCTTCACCGCATCTGAAACATTTTGCTGCCAATTGCCTTCCCCATCAATTGTCACACTCGTTCCATATGGGTTCCCGCCTGCCGCATAGATGGAATCATCCGTATAAGCCGGAGTCGCAATAATTGTGCCCCAGTGCATCATTGTCGTATAAAGGGCCATAATCGTTTGTTCCTGGCCGCCGTGCGGATTTTGCGCAGAAGACATCGCACTGGCTACTTTGTTCACAAGTTTCCCCTGGAACCAGAGTCCTCCCGCCGTATCCAGGAATTGTTTCATTTGCGCGGGCAAATTGCCGAAACGGGTTGGAATGCTGAAGATATAGGCATCCGCCCACTCAAGGTCATCCAGGGTCACTTCCGGAATATCCTGAGTCGCTTCATGGTTTTTCTTCCATGCCGGATTGGATTCTATCGCTTCGATTGGTGCCAATTCAGGAATTTTGAGAACCTTAACCTCTGCTCCGGCTTCTTTTCCACCTTCAGCGGCCGTTTGTGCCAATTTGACGTTTCCACCTGTGGAACTGTAATAAATAACAGCTAATTTAACAGACATTATGACATTCTCCCTTTCTTTGGATGTTGTTATTTTTCACCTCGAGTACTCGAGGGGTTACATAAACTTCTGTTGATACCAGTCAACCACTTTTTCAATTTCGGGACGTGTCAATTGATGGCCGAAATCCTGCCACTCCAGAATGACTTCCGCTTTAGCCCCTTGCAGAACTTTTGACAGTTCCTCTGTTTCCTCTGGCGGGCAAATAGGATCGTTGCGGCCAGCGCTGATAAGTACAGGCACCCCGGACAAATCCGGAAGCTCAATCCCCCGGCGAGGGACCATCGGATGTAGCAAGGCCGCTCCTGCCAACGCCTTTTGATAATGAAAAAGCATGCTGGCCGCAATGTTTGCCCCGTTGGAGTAACCAACAGCGATCATGCGATCACGATTAAATCTATATTCATCAGCGGCCTCTCTCAAGTAATCATGCAATTCATCTGTACGAAATACAAGATCCTCTTCGTCGAAGACACCTTCGGCAAGGCGCCGAAAAAACCGCGGCATCCCGTTCTCACTTACATTACCCCTTACACTTAACACCGACGCCTGCGGGTCAATCATTTCCGCAAGCGGAAGCAGATCTTCCTCGGTTCCGCCGGTTCCGTGTAACAATAACAATGTCCGGTCATTCTCACCTTTCCGGAAAATATGTTTCAAGATTGACCACCTTCCATCGCCAGATTCACCTTGACAGGGAACCCCATTGTATTTTCTCCTTCAAAGTTGTTTCTATGCCTTATCCATTGTCAAAGCAACTTTGCAATAAATTACCCTGATTTCATACATCTCGAATGCAAGATAATGGACGTAAAAATCCCGCACTATTCCTTTTCAACAGAAAAGCCGAGTTTTTTCAGAAGTTCAATCATCGTCTCTTGTTCCCCGGGGTTCAGCCCGCTAAACATTGATCGGACCGCTTCGCGGTGTTTTGGAAAGATCTCTTCCATTAACTCGTTACCCTTAGCCGTAATCGCCGCATATGTAATGCGTCGGTCATTCGGACACGGTTTACGCCGCAGGAACTTCTTTTCCTCCAACTTATCGATTACATAGGTCATGCTGCCGCTTGACAACAAGATCTTTTCGCCGATTTGCTGGATGGGCTGATCTCCCTTATGGAACAAAAGTTCAAGAACCCCGAATTCCGTCGGATTCAGACCATGGCTTTTAATATCCTCTTTGATCCGGTCCGTTACGGCACGATTGGCCCTCGCGAGCACAACAAACAATTTCAGAGCCAGATCACTTTCATCTAGGTTTCCTTGTAATCCCACCGCTATCAATCCCTTTTCCATATCAGAATCTATCGCGTCAGCCAATCGGCTTTTCGACGTGAAAAACAAGGCCCGTTAAATTTACTGGAATAACTTTGGCCAAAGCCGAAATCTCTATATCTCGAATTCAAGATAAATAATAAACCTTATTTAGCCCATTGTCAAACATTCAAGTTGGCCCTCCTTAAGCTAACCGTTTTCAATGAATCCTCATATTTATGAATGACTTATTACAAAAAATAAAATTCGTCTCATTGGTTTTGGCTATTATGATTTAGGGGATTATCAAAATAACAGGATCTGGAGGAGCAAAATGAAAAGAACGAAAACCGCATTGAAAATAAGAGAAAGTTTCTGGTTTCTGCCGCTGCTTTACAGCATTCTGGCTTTAATTATCGCGTTCATAACCGTTAATCTTGATTTTTCTTTTACAAAGGATCAGCTCGAATCGGCTTTTCCGAACATTTTGGTAACCAAATCTCAATTAGCTGTGACGATTTTGAGCACTCTAGCCACATCTATATTAACCCTGACCACCATTACCTTTTCATCCATTCTTGTGGTATTGACGACATTTTCGGGACAATTCTCCCCGCGTACCTTACAGGATTTTATATCGGATCGGATCACGCAGCATCTGTTGGCGATCTTTGTCTCAGGCTTCATCTACAACCTGGTGACGCTTCTTTTGATGGGAGGAGCTGAGAAAAAAGGGCTGGTCATCAGTCCGGTGATTGGGGTAATGGCAGGGATTCTATGTGCCGGAGGCTTTGTTTATTTGATCCATCACGTGACCGCGTCGGTTCAGGTGAATCAATTAATTAATCGGATCACCAAGGAAACTTTGACAGCCATCCACCGTGTTGTTAAAGAACAAAACCGTTTCTCTTCAGATAAGAAAAAAACTGAGGATGACCACCGGGAAGAGTTCACAGTAAGAGCGAACAAAGCCGGATACATTGAACTTCTCGACATTCAAAGATTAATCGAATTAGCCTCCCGAGACAACGTTGCCGTTCAGCTTCATATTCATATAGGCGATTATGTCCTGAATGATACCGAGCTTCTCACCTACCGATCGGAAACCAAATTGGATGAGACAGCTGAAAATCAATTCAGACAAACCATTAAACTCGGACCGGAGAGGACCTCCGTCCAGGATATCGAATTCGGGATTCAGAAGTTGGCCGAGATAGCGCTAAGGGCAATTTCTCCGGCCATCAACGACCCGCATACAGCCATTAACTGCATCAACCGGATCGGGACCATTCTGAGGGAATTGGAAAAGCAGCCCCGGCAACCCTCTAAATTGTATGACAACCAGGGCGATTTCCGATTAAAGGTCAAACAGCGCGACCTTGACCATTACCTGTACAAAGGCTTTTACCAAATCCGCCACTACGCCAAAGAAGATATTTCCGTGACTGTTGGAATCCTTCAAGCTTTAAAGTTAATTATGGAGCCAGCCGGTGCCACTACTCAGCAAACGGTTCGAGAATTTGCTGAATATATCATGAACGGGTTTAACCAAGAAGTTCTTGAGGACATGGATCAAAAGCATTTACAAAAAGCGTGGCGCGATCTTACAAAATAAAATAACCCGAATTTTTGCTTGGCGGCGTTTTCAGGCCTATCTCATTAACTCTGCCCCTTTGACAAGGACAGATCATAAGTAAGGCCGCACCTCCGCCTCAATACAATTCCTCCGCCATAATCGTCTCCGGATCCAATCAGTCAGACTCTATCACAATCGCGGTCATTCCCGTTTCCGTTCCGGATTCATGACCTTCACCTTTCCTCCAGAAAGCCGCCTCCCCGGCCTGAATCAGTAGTCTTTCGCCTTTTTTTCCGCGCACCCAACCTTCACCCTCCACTACGAAAAACAATTGGCCGGTCGTTGCATCATGATGCCCGATTCTTCCATTCGCGTTCAAATGCATACAAGCGATATGGACATCCCCATGATGTTCTATAATCCTCGACATCACAAAATTGGAACCAAACCGATCAACAAACCTTCCACATTCACCTGTAAATCGCAAAACCTTCAAGACTATGCCCTCCGTTCTCTTATTATTGAAATTACTTCATTATAACTTAACCCGGAGAAGCCGTCCGCACGCTTCGAATGAATATTTCTCAAACGGCAGATGAACAATACTTACAAACCGCCAGCGAGAAACGGGACAGCCCCATTTCTTTGGCACCGGAGGGATTAACTGTATGGAAACCGAAAAATCTGTGAAATTAACCGCAGCCGAGCTGTCGCAAATTTGGTCCGGTTATCAAAATGATACGATGTTGAAATGTGTCCTTCAATACTTCCGCGAGACGGTCGAGGACCCGGATATTCAACTCATTGTTGAGCACGCGCTTAATTTATCCATGTCTCATATCGAGAAGCTTACAGCCATTTTCGACAAGGAAGCTCACCCGCTCCCCGTCGGATTTACAGACAGTGACGTCGACCTAAACGCGCCGCGGCTGTATTCAGATCCCTTTATCCTGTACTACTTGCACCAGGCCGGGAAATTGGGAATCAATGCGATGAGCGTCGCTGTTGCTTTATCCACACGTTCCGATATTTATGCGTATTTTTCTGAATGCCTCTCGGAATATGTTCACCTTCACAAAAAAACGACTGATGTATTGTTGTCCAAAGGCTTGTACATCCGTTCACCACATTTACCGACGCCAAAAGGTGCGAACTTTGTAAAACAAAAGAACTTTCTTTCCGGTTTTGGCGAGAAAAGACCTTTGGTATCACTGGAAGTCACAAACCTGTTCGATAATATCCAACGAAATGCCTTAGGGGCTTCAACTGTCATGGGGTTCGCCCAGGTCGCCAGGTCGAAGAAGGTGGCCCAATATATGGTGGATGGAAAGGAAATCGCTGAAAAACATGTTGAAATCTTCGGATCCGAGCTGCGAAAAGATGACCTCAATGTTCCGATATCATGGGCCATAGAAGTCACGGACTCAACGGTTCCACCCTTTTCCGACAAACTGATGATGTTTCATACTACTGCTTTGATATCCATCGGAATGGGCTACTACGGCACAAGCATGGCCACAGCCTTCAGGAGTGATCTTATTGCAGATTATGCCCGTCTTCTCGCAGAAATCGCAAAGTACTCCGGGGAAGGAGCGAAGCTCCTGATCGAAAACGGTTGGCTTGAAGAACCGCCGCAAGCTGCGGATCGGGATGAGCTCGTGAAACAGAAAAAATGAATATTTACATCCATAGAAGAAACGATAACGACCCTATAAGCCTTTGGAGGGATCTATCATGAAACCAGCCCACGACGTCCAGGACATTCAATTGACTGTTACCGAACTGGGGACTCTTTGGACGCTTTATATGAACAACTCCATGTCGATTCAGGTTCTTTCTTACTTCTTAAGCAAGGTTGAAGACGGAGAGATTCATGAGGTTCTAGAGTTTGCCTTACAAACGGCGCAAAAGGAAAATCAATCGATTATAGACATTTTTAACGCTGAGGGACAACCCATCCCGCACGGTTTCACCGAAGATGACGTAAACCTTAATGCTCCGCAATTGTATACGGACACCTTTTTCCTCCATTATCTAAAGAATATGTCTCAATATGGGGTAACAACTATGGGGACCAATTACACTTTGGCCAGCCGCTCGGATATTCGTAATTTCTATAAAGGATGCGTGCAGAAGGTCACGAAGCTTGATGAAATGGCGACCCAAATCCTTTTGACCAAGGGACTTTATACACGGCCCCCGCACATTTCCGTTCCTGACAAAGTCAGTTTTGTTAACAAGCAAAATTTCCTGGCCGGATTTATCGGCGGCCGCCGTCCCCTGATTGCGATGGAAGCCATGTATTTGTTTTTGAACGCCCAAACCAATTCTGTCGGTAACAGCTTATTACTTGGATTCAGCCAGGTGACCAGCGATCAACGAATCCGAAAGTACACTTGGCGCGGAATGGAAATCGCAAAGAAACACCTGAACGTATTTACAAACAAATTGCGTGAAGATCATCTTCATACTGCTCCGAATCTTGAGGATGAAGTCACTAACTCAACCGAACCTCCTTTTTCAGACAAACTGATAACCTTCCATATCACCTTATTGGTCACGGCGGGAATGGGCAACTATGGAATGGCGATTTCCGCCAGTCCAAGACACGATCTAGTTACTGTCTATACAAGGCTAGCCGCTGAAATTGGCGATTATGCTAAAGATGGAGCCAACATTATGATCGACAATGGCTGGATGGAAGAGCCGCCTCAGGTAGATGACCGCAAAGAGCTGGCAAAAAAACAATAAATGGAGGGGTGAACTGGGTAGATTCGGGGATAAAGGGCTTCTCTCCTGATTGAGAACCGCCGGGTCACTCGACCGTCTGCTTTTACAAAGAAAGGAATGGATCGCAGCCAGTAATCCATTTCACTCCCTTGCCAATTGAGGAATAGGGAACAAACCTACAGGAATAGTAAAGCTTCTTTCAGTGAAAACTGTAGCTAATATGGAATTTTTTATCCTTTTTCAATTTCAAGAAGAGAGGTGTTGCCCCGTGACTGATCCCAAACGATATGAAGCCAAAGGCCAAATAAATAATCAGGTTCCCTTGTCCCCTTCCCTTGATGAAAACCTTACTTTGTTACGACAAACCTTTTCGGAATGTAACGATCTAGTCTTTCATTCTGTAGAATTAGGTACTCAGGCGGCTTGTCTTGTATACCTTTCCGAAATGATGAGTGACAGGGCTTTGTCTGACATTGAACATGGGCTTTCCACATACTCCAATGAGCTGAATAAGCCCTTTCTTCCTTTTATTCGCCAACGCTTTCCAGTCAATAGTGTTGATGAGTTAAATCACTTGCAGGCTGTTGTCGAGAAGATCTTGTCCGGCCATATGATTGTGTTGGTTAATCAAGTGGCTTACGCGATTTCGATCCGTTCCGGGAATTCCAAAGGCCGAGATGTGACCGAGCCTGGCACAGACCGGACCGTAAAAGGCCCGAAGGAAGGATTCGTAGAGGACATTCATACAAACTTGAATTTAATCCGCAAAAAAATCCGGACACCTTCATTAAAAGTCGAACATTTAACATTGGGAGAAAAGACCAATACTCAGATCAGCGTGGTTTATTTAAAAGATGTGGCCGATGAAGGCATAGTTCAGGAGGTTCATCAACGATTAGCCAGAATCGAAATTGATGGTGTATTGGATAGTCACTATCTTGATTCGATGATAAAGGATGCGCCAGGATCACCCTTTCCAACCTTATTCAGCACGGAACGGCCTGATCGAGTTTGTGGAGGACTGCTTGATGGAAAGGTGGCCATCATAACGGATGGAACACCTTTCGCCCTGACCGCACCTGCCACCTTCGTCGAATTTCTTCATTCGGCTGAAGATTATTATGACAGTTCTTTAATAGCGTCCACTCTACGGTGGGTCCGCTTCTTGGGACTATTCGTCGCCTTGATTCTGCCGGCCTTCTATGTAGGACTGGTCACTTTTCACCAGGACCTTCTGCAGACTCCGTTCTTAATTCGGATTGCTGCAAATCGTGAGGCTCTTCCTTACCCGGTATTGGTTGAAGGCCTCTTCATGTTGCTAGCCTATGAACTCGTTCGGGAAGCCGGGATCCGAATGCCAAGAATCTTTGGCGGAGCCGTTGTAACGATATTAGGGCTCATCTTAATAGCACAAATCGGTGTACACGCCGGGATTATTGGACCGGTCATGGCAGCAGTTGTTTCGGCTACCGGGCTCATCACATTCATTTTGCCGAATTACGCCTTTCATCAGATCATCCGATTTTGCGGCATTCCTTTGCTCTTATTGGCGGGATTCTTCGGCTTTATGGGGATCATCGTCGGTTTAATGTTTGGCCTTACTCATTTAGTGAGTTTGCGTTCCTTTGGTGTCCCTTATTTCTCTCCGGTCTCCCCTGCCAGGAAAGAAGGATGGAAAGATGTATTTCTCCGCGCGCCTTGGTGGGCAATGGAGACTCGCGCACCTGGATTGGATGTCGGAGACTTCGACCGCGCAAATGGTATGAATGCAGCAAAACAGCCAAAGGAAAACAAGGGGGATCACGATGAAAACTAATCGTTCATATAAGCGGAAACGCTATCTTTACGTTGTGATTCTTTCCTTTTTTCTGATCTCACTTTCAGGATGTTGGAGCGCTTCCGAAATCAACAACCTTGCCGTTGTCAATGTACTGGCCATCGATGAAAACAAGGCCGGCAAAATGGAAGTGACAGCTGTTATTGTTAAACCGAATATGATCTTTACGGAAACCGGCAGTACAGGAGGGCAGAAGACAAAGAATCCTCTTATCGAAACAACCACTGGAAAAAGCTTGTATGAAGCGGTAGGAAATTTATCAAAGGCTGTTCCGGAAAGTCTTTATTTCGGCCATCTTAATGTGATTGTATTCGGTGAAAGGGCAGCACGCGAGAAAATAGTCACTTCTCTCGACTTTTTCAAAAGACAAACTGATTTCCGGCCAAATATCACAGTGCTTGTGGCAAAAGGACCGGCCCAAAAACTTGTCCAAACAGTCCCTATTATGAACACGACGATCGGATTGGAACTGCGAAATTTAACTGAATCTAACCGATTTGACGAAACGAATATGGTACAGGATATCAGTAAATTTACAGAACAACTTCTTGCCAATACCGCCGATCCTTATACCGGTGTAATCCAGACCGCGTCTGAGGCAGGGGTAGACATTGGCAAAAGTAAGACTGCCCGAAAGAAAAATGACGATCGACGAAACAAAGAGAAGAAATCGAAGAAACCAAAATCATCAAAGCCGAAAATGCTCGGCCTTTCGGGAACAGCTGTATTTAAGAAAGGGCGATTAAAAGGATATTTGAATGAGAGGGAAACGCAGGGACTATTAGCGATCAAAGGGGATCTGACAAGTGGCATCGTCGTTCTGGATTGCGGTGGAAATCAGAAAGGGACAGTAAGTCTAACTATAAAAGGGACAGAATCTCAATATATTCCCAAACTGGGCGGCGAGACCCCTGAAATGGTCGTGAAAATGCGAGTTAATGCTGAAATCGGGGACATTACTTGTCCTGACTTCAATATCAGTCCAGCCTCAATCGACCGTTTGAACGGAAAACTTGCAGATTACATGAAACACAGTGCGACAGCGGTTCTGAACCAGGCGAAAAATGAATGGCAAACCGATATTTTCAGCTTCGGCTCATCCATTTACAAAAAAGATCCCGACACGTGGAAAGACCTGGAGTCACATTGGCGAGACGGTAAATTAAAACAAATGGATGTGCACCTGAAAATCTCGGCTAACATTTTACGGCACGGGCTTTTCAAAGATCCCGGACAAACTGATGAAGCGAGGTAAAGTCTCATGAATTTGTTAATGGTTTTGTTAATCATTGCCTTAGTGGTAGCGACAACCGGCTTTCACGGCTATTTCGTATGGAAACGGAGATATTTTCACACTTTATGGGTTCAGATTGCACTCGTCAGTCTTACAATTGTCGCGGGAATAGTCTTTATCTATGGGGTCTCCCACCCATCAATATCCGGGTTCCTAAACAAGATAAGCCCTTTGTAAAAGCAGAACCAGGATCATTGATTATACAGCATATCGAAGAAGATTAAGGAGGGGTCGAAGTGGTTGAACAAGGCAGA
>DASVCO010000042.1:0-4746 GCA_036381575.1 Caryophanales bacterium | reverse complement strand
AGTGTTTCTTTATATGTAACGTCGCTTTCTGTACTATCCCATTCTCATCATAAGCCTGCGAGCCGACGCCATCCTTGTGGTCGGGAACGCCGAAAAGCAGCACAGAGGAAATCCCCAGGGCCTCAACTTCCTTCAGTTCTTCATCCAATCGGTCCAGTGACCATTGATAGACACCCGGCATTGACGGGACAGCTTCTTTGATATTGTCCCCGTCTGCTACGAAAATCGGATAAATCAAATCGTCTTTATGAATCGATGTCTCCCGAACCATTCGCCGAAGCCCGTCATTTTGCCGGAGGCGGCGATGGCGTGCAAAATCCAAAGCTTTCACGATGAACCCTCCCTATACATTCTTCGAATAATATCGTTCCATGGCATCAAGCAGACCGGAAATGGAATATTCCCCAGGCATAATATCCGGCTTGATGCTGTATTTTCGAGCTGTTTTAGCGGTTACCGGGCCGATACATGCAAACTTCACATGATGCAAAAACTCTTTCTCGTTTGCTCCCTCTAATAACTTAAAAAAGTTATCAACTGTAGAGGAACTTGTGAAAGTCACAATATCCACTTGCCCGGAAACCAATAATGCCAGCAATTTCTCTCGGTAAGTCCAATTCATAACGGTTCTGTAAATTGTCAGATCCTCGACAACTGCGCCGAGTTCGACCAATCCGTCAGGCAATTTGCTTCTCGCAAGATTGCCTCTTGGCATCAGGATCATGTCGCCATGTTGAACCTCAGCAGCCAATTGTTTCAACAGGTCTTCCGCTATAAATTCATTGGGGATAACATCAACCTTGACGTCAAATTCCCGCAAAATCCGCCAAGTTTTTTTGCCGACGGCCGCAACTCTGGAACCTTCGGGGAATTTCAAGCCAGCTTTCCCGAGCGCCTCAAAGAAAAACCTCACACCATTGGCACTCGTGAAAATTACCCAGCGATATTCGCCCAACCGACCCAGAACCTTCTTGATCTCCGTATAATCCTCGGGCGGACGAAACGCAATAACAGGAACCTCAATCGGCTCACCGCCACGCTCCTTAATTTCCCGGGAAAACGTTTCGGCCTGCCCCGCTGCTCTCGTGACGAGAATTCGTTTCCCCTCCAGAGGGCGCCCCATCGTCAATCAAACTCCGTCTTTAATTCATCCAGAACCGCCTTTGCTCCTTCATCAAGCAATTCGGCGGCCAAATGCTCACCAATCTCAACCGGATCCGTTCCATGCTTCGTTCCCTTGAAAACGGTCTTTCCATCCGTACTCGCGACCAATCCTGTCAACGTAAATCCGGCGCCGTCTTCATCCAATTCCGCATAAGCGGCAATTGGGGTCTCACACCCGCCTTCAAGCTTGCGCAAGAATGCCCGTTCTGCAGAAACCGTCCGGAATGTCTCTTCATCATTGATTTCACTTAACAATTCGCGAAGTTCATCATCATCCGTACGGCACTCAATTGCAAGCGCTCCCTGTCCGACGGCTGGCAAGCACACATCCGGCTCAAGATATTCAGTTATTACATCTTCCGACCAACCCATCCGCGCCAATCCGGAAGCGGCGAGGATAATCGCGTCGAACTGCCCTTCTTCCAATTTCCCCAGCCGCGTATCAATATTCCCGCGTACGGGCCGAATTTCAAGGTCAGGTCTCTGGATTAGTATCTGCGCGCCGCGCCGCAAACTGCTCGTGCCGACAATCGCTCCCTCCGGCAATTCCGACAGGGAATCATACTTTTTGGAAATGAAAGCATCCCGATGGTCAGCCCGCTCGGGAATACAAGCAATCATCAGCCCTTCCGGCAATACCGAAGGCATATCCTTCATGCTGTGCACAGCCATATCGATCTCACCTTCAAACATGGCCCGCTCAATTTCCTTGACAAACAGCCCTTTGCCGCCGATTTTCGACAGCGTTACATCCAGAATCCGGTCGCCTTTCGTCGAAATTTTTTCAACCCCAAATTCAAAAGGTTGCTTCTGTTCTTTCAACGCCTCAATAACCCAATTGGTCTGCACCAACGCCAACTTGCTTTTTCTCGATCCAACTGTAATCGTCCGCATTGCCAAACCTCCAAATCTATGTAAGAACTACTGGTACCACAAATGGAATTCCGTAAGCGATTCCGACAAGAAATAATTAATCAGCACAATCAGAAACGCAGCCGCGTTCCAGAAGACCAACGTCCTCCCATGCATGCCTTTCGCTACTTTTTGATACAAAAAAGTACTATATACAATAATAACCACAAACGATAAAATAACCTTCGCGTCCAACAAATTAAAAGTATGAAGCTTGATCGATGCCCATATCATACCCAGAATCAAACTGATCAGCAGAAGAGGCACCCCAATCATATTGCAGACAAATGAAGACTTCTCCAAGTGCGACAAACTGCCAAATCTGAGCAGACGCTTATTCCATTTCTTCTCTTTTAACATATTGTGCTGGATAAAGTACATCACAGAGAAAATAAACGATAACGTGAAGGCCCCATATGCCAAGAAAGCGATGGTCACATGAATCACAAGGAGCCCGGACATAAGCTGTCTTGAGAGTACATCAGAAGCCTGCCCTGCCGGTGCAAATAAATAGACCGACATCATGATAAATCCCAGAACATTCGCGAAAAAAACAAAAACATCGACACGGAAGAACCGATTAATGACGAGGGACAATGTCACAAGTACCCATGCGTAAAAAAACAGTCCCTTCGAAGGCGTCAAAATCGGAAACTCTCCAAGTTTGACAAGTTCCTCGATGAAATAAATCGTCTGCAAAATCCACACAATAGAAAGCAACCAGAAGGCACTGGCGTTGACCTTCCGGTTGTTTTGCAAAAAATCTATGAAATAACCAAGTACGCTGAGGGCGTACAAAATAACTGTGAATTCATAAAGCCAACTTGTGTAACCCACGTTGTCACCATCCCGTAAATGAGACGTACAAGGCAGGAAGTGATCCCAGGACGAATCTGCGGCATCCGCCGGAGGCTTTAACTTTATGCAGCCGATTTCTGCTGGATAAAGTTAAAATCAGGAACGAACCGACACTTCCCGAACAGCTGACGGCACCGGCTGCGCTTCTTCCTCACGTTGTAATTTCAACGTATGTTTATCCGTTTCCCGCTTCACTTCATCCTCAATGGCGAAAAGCTTGGTGAACAACTCAAGGGCTTCTTCCTTGCTCGGCTCCGCTGCCATTTCTTTAATTCCCGACACCGGATCACGAAGAAGCTGATTCACGATGCTTTTCGTATGCTTGCGCAACACCTTTTTCTCTTTCTCGGTCAAATCGGGCATTTTCCGTTCAATGCTTTTCATCGTTTCGGATTGGATGGCAAGCGCCTTCTGTCTAAGTGCGGAAATAACCGGTACCACACCGAGAGTATTTAACCAGTCCCGGTAATCCCCGAGCTCTTTCTCGATCAACAGCTCAACCTTCTCCGCTTCCTTGCGCCGTTCAGCCAAATTGGCCTCGACAATTCCGTTCAGATCATCAATGTCGTAGAGGAACACACCGTCCATTTCATGTAAGGCGGGATCGATGTCGCGCGGTACCGCAATATCCACCATGAACAGCGGCAATCCTTTTCTCTGCTTCACTGCTGAAGCAACCTGGTTTTGCGTCATTACATAACCGTCAGAGCCTGTAGAACTGATCAAAATGTCCGCATGCACGAGCGCTTTTTCAATTTCGTCTACGGCAATTGCCTTCCCATGAAACTTGGCAGCCAGCTCTTCCGCATTCGCGCGAGTCCGGTTTGCGACCGTTACGTTCGCTACACCACCGGCATGAAGGTGCTTAGCCGTCAGTTCACTCATCTTTCCCGCACCGATGATCAACACATTTTTCTTATGCAGGTCACCGAAAATCTGCTTCGCCAATTCAACTGCAGCATAGCTGACTGAAACGGCATTGTCATTAATATCGGTTTCCGTATGCGCCTTTTTGGCGAGCGTCACCGCTTGCTTGAATACCTGGTTAAAGATCGTGCCGGTTGCACCCGCATTTTGCGCCGCAAAGAAACCATCACGAACCTGTCCCAAAATTTGCGTTTCCCCAAGAATCATTGAATCCAGGCCACAGGCTACCTTGAAAAGATGCTCAACCGCAATGTCATCCTCACGAATATCCAGAAACGGCGAAAACGCCTCTTTATCAAGGCCAAACCACTCAGCCAGAAAGGCTTTCGTATAGTAGCGTCCCGTATGGGATTGATCTGCTACTACATAGATTTCCGTACGGTTGCATGTCGACAAGATTGCCGCTTCCAAGATACTCTTTCTCTCGCGCAGCTGTCTGGCCGCATCGCCAAGTTCCGTTTCGGAAAATGTAAATTTTTCACGAATCTCGACCGGGGCCGTCCTATGATTCAACCCGACCATCAAAATATGCATGTCCTGTCACCTCAAAGAACAAATCCCCGCCACTCGGGTTTTGTTCAGAAGTAAAATATTGATCCAAGGCTGAATCAGCAAAACCCCGATCAGCCCATCCCGTTAATATAGCTAATCCTATTATAACACGAGCCAGAATAGCGCTCCGTTGAAAAATGTGATAGGAATATGAAACCTTCTATTATTCATTACTAAGTATTGTCATTTTTATTCATTTTCATTGCTCGTCCTTAATAAAAGTAACAAAAAACGACATTAGAATCAATTTAGGCGTTTCGATATCACCAGAAATGAAAGCAGGCCGAATGATCGGCCTGCTTTCATTAGACTATAGGCTTCCTGCTGGTTGCG
>DASVCO010000041.1:0-2470 GCA_036381575.1 Caryophanales bacterium | reverse complement strand
ACTTCGTAACCACGATTCGCGCATTCAAAGGCCGATGCCAAACCGATCACACCGCCGCCAATGATGATGACCTTTTCACGCATCAAATCACCTCTGCATCAGGAATTTTTCAGTTTCACTTGAGGCAGTCGCATACCTTTTTTTGGGGATTCTGCCGGATAAATAAGCTGACCTCCCGGCATCAATGGCATATTTCATGCCTTCCGCCATCTTCACCGGATTTCGTGCCTTTGCCACAGCCGTATTTAACAATATTCCATCTGCCCCGAGCTCCATAGCCTGAACTACATCTGAAGCCGTACCAATTCCAGCGTCTACAATTACAGGCACCCCCGCCTCTTCAATAATTAAAGAAAGATTGTATGGATTTAAAATCCCGAGCCCGGTTCCAATCGGCGCGGCTCCCGGCATGACTGCAGCAGCTCCGACCTCTTCAAGCCTTTTACATAATACCGGGTCATCAGACGTATACGGTAAAACCACAAACCCTTCCTTTGCGAGTTTCTCTGTTGCTTTGAGTGTTTCCACTGGATCTGGCAACAGCGTATTGGCATTCACGCTAATTTCAACTTTGATCCAGTTGCTTAAACCGGACGCTTTCGCCAATCGCGCAATCCGAACAGCTTCATCAGCATTCTTCGCACCCGATGTGTTCGGCAAAAACACAAAATCCTCAGCATTTACATGCTGTAAAACTGCATCTTCACGCGGAGCCTCAAGATTGACGCGCCGAATTGCAAATGTCAGTACCTCCGACTTCGATATCCGGATCGCCTCGTTTTGAACGAACGGGTTCGGGTACCGTCCGGTTCCAAGAAAGAAACGGGATTTCAAACGGCGTCCTCCGATTTCCAAAGTGTCATTCATTTGTTATCCTCCTCCGACAAAATGGACAATTTCAATTTTCATTCCGTTCTCCAACTCGAACCCTTTCCATTTTTCACGATCAACGATTTTGCCGTTTACCTCGACAACCACAAGTTCTTTCTCCAGCCCATAATTTCCTACAAGCTCCGCCAACGTCGCAGCCAGAGTTTCCTCCGGTTTCCCGTTAATCTCAAGCCTCATTTTCAATTCTCCCGGCTTGATTGATTTTCTCAAGAAACCGCCCGCAAATTCCCGCTACATTGGAACTGCCGACGATTTCGCTAACTGCGCAAATCCTACTAGCTCCCGCTTCAAGAACTTGTTCGACATTATGCAGCTTGATTCCACCGATAGCCACAAAAGGAATCTGAATGTTTGAAGCGGCTTCCTCAACATAATGAGTGGTGACCGGATCGACAACATCTTCCTTTGTACCGGTGGGAAACACAGGCCCGACACCTATGTAATCCGCTCCGCCGTTTTCGGCTTCTTTCGCCTGATCAATAGAATGCGTGGAAATGCCAATTATTTTTTCTTGGCCAAGAATTTTTCTTGCTTCTTCAAGCGGCAAATCATCCTGTCCAAGATGTACCCCATCTGCATCCACGGCCATCGCAATATCAATATGATCATTCACAATAAACATGGCATTATATTTTCGCGTTAAACGACGCAATTCACGAGCCTTCCGAAGAACATCCCGTTTGCTGCTTTTTTTATCCCGAAGCTGGACAATATCCGCTCCACCTACCATGGTCTCTTCCATCACCTCAAACAGGTCACGTCCAGGATGAAATCGTTCATCCGTGATCACATAAAGACGAAAATCCCTCACTTCGCTCCCTCCAAAATAAAGAAGCCGTAACCCAGCAAATGGATTACGGCAAAAATGTATAATTTGTCGACTTTCCTACGCTGGTATAAGCCAGTTCAGGTTCAAGGGTAAAAGATACCTTTTTCTCAGCCCGCCCGAAAGGAATTCGAATGGGCACCCCTAGTCATAAACACGATATTTGATTTGTTTTATTATCTCATAGTTTCGAGGAGCGTCAACCCCTGTTTCAGATTCTGCTTCAGCACAACAGTTTACCCCGCTGAAAAACGAGCGGGGCTTCAAAACTTATACTCGCCTTGGTGTTTTTGCGCTTTAATCAGCAGAAGCTTTCGCTGATTAAAGATGATACAAACTGGCCAGGAAAATCCCGAGGCACTCCTGGTAAATTTCGCTGAATTGGCTGATGGGGAGGGGCTTTTCTCCGATGCCAACTTCTACGGTAAATCCTGGCCGCTGCCATTCCTGAATAAACCAATCTTTGTAGCCCGCATAACTGTCCACATATTGAATCGGTTCATATCCGCTTACGCGCGCATATTCCTGGACAATTCTTCGGGAAGCCGGGGGTTCATAACCGAGAAAACCCCAATAATTAACCTCTCCTTGTGAATGGAACGCCAAAACTCCGTCGAAATCGCTTTTCCGGGTCAACTCCGCCATTGCCATTGTCTCAGGCTCACTTAAGGGCTCCGGCCCAGGATAGTTTTTCGGTGCGGGATTCTGCTTTTTACGCCTTGCCTCAATGTACCATCGCGCGGGAAATTGGTT
>DASVCO010000040.1:0-4359 GCA_036381575.1 Caryophanales bacterium | reverse complement strand
GCCAAAGCAATGATGGTCCGGTTAATCTTCTCAGAGATGATAAACGCATAAGCTAGGATAAATATGACGATGGTGATAATGATTTGAAAGGTTGAAGCTTCGTCCATAGTGTAATCTCCTTTCCGGGCCGGCATTCAGTGTTTGCTCAATCCTTGGAGATTGGACAAACCAGGGAAGCGAATCTCGCAGAACGAGGTAATTCTATAGGGCTATTTCCCTTTATTGATTCGTTTTTCCGTATTTTTATCGATTTCCAGAAGGCCGCCGTCTTTTGGGCATTTCAGGGTGGATAAGTCATAATCGAGATCTTCAATGAAGAACTCAAAGCCGCAATAGGAACATTTGACGCGAAGCATACGGTCTATAAATACATTGCCCGAGGCGCCTTCTTGTTCCGTGTCGATCAGTTCAACATGCTGGCCGGGGTCACTGTCATCTTCGGCAATCATTTTTCCTTCAAAGTCTTTTTTTGTTCTCCATGCGGACTCGAGTGTATGATGTTCAAGATCGCTGTGTGAGGCTTGCTCAAGAATGGTTTTCGCAAGAGCCATTAATTGGTTCTCCGAGAGGGAGGCAAAGTCCAAATGTTCTTCGGAATGTTTCCAGGCGCTTTTCATTTGCCCTTCAGTGAAGACATACTTTGTTATTTTATGAATAACAACGTTTTTCATCGAATTCACACCTTTTTCTTAGATTCAGCTCTTACAATTGTACCGGTTCAAAAGTATGGAATCAAACAAAAAAGACGAGACAACAGCGGAGTTGTGCTCGTCCATCAGATCTCAGGAACATTGGAGCCGGTCATCGAGAGAGCGGCGATTGATTTCGGTTTTAATTAAGACAATGAAGTCCTGGCTTAGTTTCAATTCTTTGGCCTTGAAATAGGATTCAATTAATAGTTCGTCCGATAAGTTTTCCATATTATTATGCCAACCGGGTTGGCAGACACCTCCTTGGGGGTGGTTTTGAGGAATCAGGTGCAACTTCCTCATCTAAAATCACACTACGTGATAAAATTGGTTCAAGAAAGGTTAAGTTTGCTGTCATACTTTTCTCTGTTCACGAATAGAATAATCATTAAACTCTTTTTATTTACGTAAAGATTATCATAAAAAAAGGTAGAGAACAATCGTTCTGTTATCCACAGCTTCTAGTGGATAACCTGTGGGTTAGTTGTATACAACTTCTTCAATCCTAATAAAGACGTTGTGTGTATTGTGTATATGTTTATCCACAATTGTGAGATACAATGCTTTTTGTCGAAAAATTTCTTGTTTTTATCGTGATAATGCCATAGTTAAAATAAGTCGCGTCGACCAGTCTTTGTTAAGGAAAACGGAACCTTACCCTGCCCGTTTCAAAGAAGGAGCATTTAATTCATCCCTTCATCTACTTCCTTGGGCGATTTGGAGGGGAGAACATGCGAGTATTTTTAGGTTTTCTGCCTCTTGTGATATGATGGGCACAGAACTCTTACTGATTATACAGGAAGACACCCGAGGTGTATGAGATTGCTGAATAAATTTTTGCCTGATGAGCATGTGGAATCCATTTTTGAAATTCAACCGGATAAATTGAAAGAACTCGGAATCAAAGGCGTTATTACCGATCTTGATAATACGCTGGTTGAATGGGACCGCCCTGATGCTACGCCGGAGTTGTCAAAATGGGTGAAGTTAATGCATGAACAAGGGATTTATATTACGATAGTATCCAATAATAAGGAGAAAAGAGTGAAGCGTTTCTCCGATCCTGTTGAGATTCCGTTCATTTACAAAGCGCGCAAGCCGATGACGAAAGCTTTCCGGCATGCAATGCGGGATATGAAATTGCGAAAGGAAGAGATCGTGATTGTGGGTGACCAGATCCTGACCGACGTGTTCGGGGGGAATCGTCTTGGTGTTCATACAATTCTTGTTGTGCCGATTGCCAAAAACGACGGTTGGCTGACAAAATGCAACAGGAAAATGGAGAAATATTTACTGGCATGGATGAAACGAAAAGGAATGATTTTTTGGGAGGAATAGCATAGTGGCGGATCAAGATTTGATTTGTATCGGATGCGGTGCTCCGATTCAGACAAAGAACAAAGATGAAGTCGGTTATGCCCCGCCCGCATCGCTTGAACGGGATTCCGTCCTTTGCCGGCGTTGTTTCAGGCTCAGGCACTATGGCGAAGTACAGGATGTGCCGCTAGGCGATGACGATTACCTGAACTTAATTAACCGAATCGGGGAAACCGATGCATTGGTTGTCAAAATCGTCGATATCTTCGATTTTACCGGAAGTTGGTTGCCGGGAATACATAGATTCGCAGGAGATAATGAAGTTCTTCTTGTCGGGAATAAGATTGATCTTTTGCCGAAGTCAACAAATCAACACCAGTTGAAGAATTGGATGCGCCGTTCGGCTAAGGAGTTCGGTTTAAAGGCAAAAGAAGCTTACTTAATCAGCGCACAAACCGGGGAAGGAATCGATGAGCTGGCATCAGAGATTGAAAAATATCGCGAGGGTAAAGACGTATATATTGTTGGTTGCACCAATGTTGGCAAGTCAACATTCATTAATCGATTGTTGCGTCAATTTTCCGGGGATGATGAAGGCCGCCCGATTACAACATCAATGTTTCCTGGAACGACATTGAACCTTATTGATTTTCCTCTTGATGAGGATAGCAATCTTTATGACACGCCCGGGGTCATTAACCGAGATCAAATCGCACATTTGTTGAATAAGAAGGAATTAAAACAGGTAACGCCGAAAAAGGAAATTAAACCGAAGGTTTATCAACTGGATGAAGGACAAACGCTGTTTTTTGCAGGGGTGGCGCGTCTGGATTATTCGCTTGGCGGAAAGCGGCCCTTTATTTGCTATTTTTCAAATGACTTGTATATTCACCGGACAAAACTCGAAAAGGCCGATGAGATTTATGAAAGGCAAGTGGGAGAATTGTTGACTCCCCCTGAGAAAGATCGGCAAGAACCGTTTCCTCCGCTGGTGAAACACGATTTCAGTGTGAAAGCTGAGAAAACCGACGTTGTTTTCTCGGGGCTGGGTTGGGTTACGATACAGGGAGGAAAGGGTACTGTATCCGCCTATGCCCCGCAAGGCGTGGGAGTTTCAGTTCGGGAATCACTTATATAAAAATATTTGGTTATCAAGGGGAAAGGATCAAGTTAACTCGTTGTATCCATCTCCAAATTGGAAGGGATTATTTATGGGGAAACTGTTTGCTTTGATCGGCCATCCTGTTGGCCATTCATTATCTTCGATCATGCATAACGAAGAATTTCAAGCACTTGGGCTTCCGCATCGGTATGAGTGTTTTGACGTCGATCCTGCAAATTTAAGCAAAGCTGTTGAGGGTATCAAAGCATTGGGGATCGCCGGGTTTAATGTCACAGTTCCTCATAAGGTAACAGTCATGCAGCACCTTGATGAGATCGATGAGGAAGCAAGGCAAATAGGGGCCGTCAATACGATTGTGAACCGGGACGGTTATTTGATTGGCGCAAATACGGATGGACAAGGGTTTCTTAAGTCATTGAAGGATGTGGCCGGAGAAACACTATCCCACATGCGTGTTTTGATGATCGGAGCCGGCGGTGCTGCCAGAGGGGTGGCAGTGACACTCGACCGCTATCGTGTGAGACAGCTTGATATAGCAAATCGAACGTTGGAAAAAGCCGAATTTTTGATTGAAAAGGGCATTCAGAACACTCCTTCACGAGTTTTGTCATTTGAAGAAGCGGAGTCAGGATTATCGGAATATGATGTAATTATTAACACAACGCCAATAGGCATGAGTCCAAATACGGGTGAAATGCCGTTAAGTGTCAATGGAATCAACCCAGGTACGATATTGGCCGACCTGATTTACAATCCGCTGGAAACAAAGTGGCTCAAGGAAGGAGAAGGGATCGGGGCCGTAACAATGAATGGAGTTGGAATGTTCGTAGGCCAGGGGGCTCTTGCCTTTGAAAAATGGACAGGAAGAACACCCGATCGCGGAAGAATGCGGGACACGGTGTTAGCCCGATTGGAGGGAAGGTAAGTTGAATATCGCCATATTCGGAGGGACATTTGACCCGCCGCATTACGGGCACTTGATGATTGCCGAGGAAGTCCTTCGCGCCTGTTCTCTTGATGCAGTATGGTTTATGCCAAGCCCTAGTCCTCCGCATAAAGCAGGGAAGACGATTACGGATTCCCGCCATCGGATTGAGATGGTTCGAATGGCGATTGCGGACAATGAGCGTTTTCATCTTTCTCTGATCGAATTTGAGCGTGAAGGCCCCTCTTATACATTTGATACAATAAAGGAATTAGTTAAGAATCATCCGGATGACCGTTTCTTCT
>DASVCO010000039.1:0-13277 GCA_036381575.1 Caryophanales bacterium | reverse complement strand
GTATTGAAACAGCAAAAATTAGTTGAAAAGCCGATTTCCGTGATCAATAAACCTGGCGGAAGCGGCGAGGTTGGGTGGAAATACCTAGAAAAGCAAGACGGCCATACCCTTGCCATCAATTCAAGCCTTGTCATTACCAATCATTTGTTAGGTCACAGTGAACTGACCTACAAGCAATTCACACCCATAGCAATTTTAACAACGGAATGGATGGCCCTTGTCGTGCCGGCAAATTCCAAATTTGAAAGTGGGAAAGCGTTATTAGAGCAACTTAAGAAGGATCCTAAGTCAGTGAAAATTGCAATCGCCCCGGGGCTCGGCAATGACGCTCATCTGTCTTTTGTTGAAGCTTGCAACACTTTCGGTGTCGATGTTTCAAAAGTCAATTTCCTGATTTACGGAAGCGGCGGAGATCAGGTTCAAGCATTGGTGGGGAATCACGTTGATGCCGCCATGATGTCAGTATCGGAAATCAAACAACAGTATAAAGCAGGAAAAGTCGATATCCTGGCTGTCACCTCCGGAGAACGCCTTTCAGATTTGAAAGATGTCCCGACATGGAAGGAACAGGGGATTGATCTGGTCTTCCCTCATTGGAGAGGCGTTATGGGGCCTCCAGACATGTCGCAGGCAGCTATCGACTTCTGGGATAAGAAAATCGGAAAAATGGTGGAAACGGACGCGTGGAAAGAGGTTCTTGCAAATAATCAATGGGAGTCATTCTATAAGGACAGCAGTGAAACGAAGAAGTTCTTAAAGGCACAGGTGGAAAAATACAAAGAATTGGTTGAAAGTGCCGGTCTAGTAAAGTAGATGAATATACAGAACGTATAAATAGATCCTCGCTGGATCTATTTATACGTTCATTTAAAGGATGAATGCTATGAAATATGCACAATACGGTATGCCGATGTTTTTTGTGTTGATCAGTTTAATTTATTTTATCCTGACTATTAATTTGCCGGAAGCCAGTTTGGGAGACCCGAACGCACCGCGTTATTTCCCCTTAATGGTGAGTGTATTTCTGTTTGTCGTCAGTTTGTCTTACTTGATTCAGGTTATTCGTAAAGGAGAAAAAGACAATCCGGAACTCAAGCAGTTGTTTAGCAAACGGATTCTGTTTTTGAGCATCTCTACACTTGTATTGGGAGTTATCTACAGTTTTTTGTTTTTAAGGATCGGCTTTATCCCGTCTACCATACTATTCTTAGGTTCGTTGTTGTTCGTCGTGAACGGCTGGCGGAAGTGGATCACTAATATCATAGTTGCTGTCATATTTACATTCGTCTTTTGGTATGCATTTGAGAAACTTCTGCATATCAGTTTGCCGTAAGAAGGAGGAAAGAACATGGGAATCGATCTGCACAGCATTATGCAAGGATTTATGACGGTTTTCCAGCCGGAAAATCTATTATACGTGATGTTTGGCGGCTTCCTCGGCACTATTGTCGGAATGCTTCCAGGGCTTGGACCGGCTACTGCAGTTGCGGTTCTAATCCCGGTAACCTTTGGGATGGATCCAACCAGTGCACTAATATTAATGGCTACTATTTATTACGGAGCCATGTACGGCGGATCCGTGAGCTCCATTCTACTCAACACACCCGGTGACGGCTCAGCGGTTGCCGCTACATTTGATGGCCATATTATGGCCAAACAAGGAAAAGCCGGCCAGGCCATCGCAGCATGTGCCATCGGTTCTTTGGTCGGCGGTTTGATCGCTGTTTTCGGTTTTATGATCCTGGTTAAACCTCTGGCGCATTTTGCTCTGGCATTTGGGCCGGCGGAATACTTTTGGTTGATGGTCTTCACGCTTTCAATGGTCGTCTCCCTGTCCATCGGGAAAATGAACAAGGGCTTCATTTCAATGGGAATCGGTTTATTGATCAGTACGATTGGCGTTGATCTCCAAACTGGTGTTTACCGCTATACTTTCGATATTCCCCAGCTCAGTTCAGGGATCGGCCTATTAGTTGTTATTATTGGGATTTACGCTGTTGGCGAAGTCCTATATAACTATCTGACTATTGATAAGGCTAAAGCTCAAAAGAATAAACTCGGGCGGGTATGGATTACAAAGGAACAATGGAAACGGATTAAATGGCTGATGTTACGCCATGGACCTATCGGTTTTGTTTCCGGTATTATACCGGGCTCGGGCGGTTCAGCAGCCTCCATGCAAAGCTACTCTATTGAAAAACAAATCTCGAAAAGGCGGGATGAATTCGGAAAAGGTGCGATTGAAGGGCTTGCCGCCCCGGAAACGTCGAATAACGCAGCTTCCGTAGGTGCAATGGTCCCTCTTTTAACAATGGGAATTCCAAGTTCCGGAACGACAGCCGTCATGCTGGGTGCTCTTATCATGTTAGGGCTGCAACCGGGGCCGTTGTTATTTAAAAATGATCCGAATATGGTGTGGTCCTTGATCGATAGTATGTTAGTCGGTAATATCTTTTTGTTTTTGATTAATATTTTTATGGTCGGGATGTTCGTAAAAATATTGGATACACCGCCGAAAATTCTTTACCCATTGATTCTGGTTCTGGCCTTTATCGGGACATACACAATGAATTTCAGTGTGGTTGATTTTTATTTATTGATCATATTCGGGATCATTGGCCTGTTTCTGAAGCTGTTCGATTTCCCGATTGCTCCTTTAATATTAGCCTTAATTGTCGGCAACACCATGGAACAGAACTTTAGAAGAGGCCTGGCCCCCTCCGACGACGGATTTGGAATCTTTTTCGGCTCTCCCCTTTCGATTACTTTGGTTTGCCTGACGGTTTTATCGGTTTTCTATCCGTTCATTATCAAGCAAGTCCAAAAGAAAAAGAATCAGAAAAACATCAATCAAGATGAAAACATGCAGGCTTCAGATTAATGTCAACCATTTAACGGGGATCACTTATGAGTAAAAAAATCATGATTTTAATCACTATGGCAATGTATCTCGTCTTTATCTCCCCTGTTTGCTTTGATTGGAATCCGAAAATCCAGGCTTTCGCACTGCTGGCAATCGCTCAGGTGTTATGGATCGGGGGAATCTTCCCTCCCCCTTTCACGGCCTTGCTGATCCTATTGGTGTCGGCGTTTCACTTTCTTCCGTTTGATGAAACGCTTCACTTCCTTGGTTCTGAAGTGGTTTGGCTGCTCTTTTCAATGTACCTTCTTGCCGGTTCTTTTTTAAAATCGGGGTTAGCCTACCGCCTATCCTTGTACATCTTGCGTTTATCCAGGGGCAGCGGAAAATTTCTTTTGCTCACTACTATGGTTCTGGTTTTGGCCTTGTCCGTGTTCATCCCTTCCAACATAGGCAGAGGAAGTCTCGTCGCGTCCGTATTGGATAAAATCGCGGGGCATTTAAATCAACTGAAGGAAGCACAAAACATGTCAAAAGCTTTCTTTATTGCGTGCAGTTATATTGTCAGCATTGGCGGGGCAGTCGTTGTTACAGGCGCTAACTCAACCATTTACGCTTTCAGTATGTTTAATGAATTTCTATCCGTTCATTTGAACTATTTAAGCTGGATTTTGTTGTTCGCCCCTCCTGTCCTTGCCTTCATTCTGGCATTATGGGGAATTCTATTGTGGATGTACAGGCCGGAGAAAATGAATAGCCAGGACGTCATTCTTTATATTGAAAAAGAAATCGAGCAACTCGGGCGAATGAACTTGTCCGAAATGAAGATGATGATCATCATTGGACTCACCGTTCTATTATGGATTTTGGAGCCTTACCATGGTTACCCTATTTCATTGATTGGGATGCTTGGCGCAACGGCCACCTTATTTCCGGTTATCGGAATCTGGAAATGGGATGAAGCGAAGGAAAGCATCAATTGGGAAATGCTTTTATTTTTTGCGTCGACTTTATTACTGTCCAACATTCTAATCCAGACTGGCTCTTTGAAGTGGGTTGCAAGTGTATTTGTCGACCATTTCCCCGGTGAACATACCTGGCTGCTGCTGATTACTCTTATCTTTGGAACATTGTTGCTGAGAATGGTATTTGTCAGCATTCTCGGATTCATGACAATCATGATCCCGCTTGCTCTTGTCATTGGTGAGCATGTCAACGGTATTTCCCCTGTTCTGACCGCCATGACTGTTTTTCTGGCCGGCGTTCCGGGCTTCTTTTTGGTGATGCAATCACCTGTCCACATGATTTGTTATTCATATGGGTATTTTTCTGAGAGAAATTTATTTACGACTGGTACAGCGGTCTTTTCCATATGGATTTTCATCGTTTTGCTAACGGTTCAATTTTATTGGCGCTTGGTCTTGTAGATTCTTACACAACAACAGAGAAGGAATGAGAAAAAATGCAGACATCAACCAATCTAAGTAACACGGACCCATTGATGATACAAATCGCGGATTACGCCGTAAACGAACAAATTACCAGCGAGAAAGCCATTGAAGCTGCACGTTACGTTCTAATGGATACATTAGGATGCGGTCTTCTTGCGTTACGGTATCCCGAGTGTCGAAAGCATCTCGGCCCGATCATCCCGGGTACAATTGTGCCAAATGGCTGCCGGGTCCCTGGAACACAATTTGAACTGGACCCTGTACAAGGAGCATTCAACATTGGCTGCATGATCCGTTGGCTGGATTACAACAATACCTGGCTCGCGGCCGAATGGGGCCATCCTTCCGATAATCTTGGCGGGATCCTGGCAACGGCTGATTATATAAGCCGACAGCGGATTTCAGAAGGAATAACACCACTGACAATGAACGAAGTGCTTGCAGCCATTGTAAAGGCGCACGAAATCCAAGGTGTGCTGGCTTTGGAAAACAGCTTAAATCGCATTGGGCTTGATCACGTACTGTATGTAAAAGTCGCCTCTACGGCCGTTGTCACCGCCATGCTCGGCGGGACAATCAAAGAAGTGATCAACGCTGTATCCCAGGCATGGATCGATAATTCCAGTTTGCGTACGTATCGGCATGCACCGAATACCGGTTCAAGAAAATCATGGGCAGCCGGCGATGCGACAAGCCGGGCGGTTCAGTTTGCTTTGATGAGTGTAAAGGGGGAAATGGGATACGAATCGGCGCTTTCAGCGCCAGGATGGGGTTTCCAGGATGTGCTTTTCGGCGGCAATGAATTGAAACTGGCTCGTCCCCTGGATTCCTATGTCATTGAAAACATCCTGTTTAAAGTTTCTTATCCAGCCGAATATCATGCTCAGACAGCGGCCGAAGCCGCAATACATCTTCACGATCAGGTAGCGGGACGCCTTGATGAAATCGACCATATTGCGATTACAACACATGAGTCGGCAATCCGGATTATTGATAAAAAAGGCCCACTGCTTAACCCGGCTGATCGTGACCACTGTATCCAATACATTACCGCTGTCAGCCTCATTTTTGGTGAATTAACCGCTGACCATTATGAAGAAGAAACCGCGCGTGATCCTAGAATTGACAGGATACGCGAAAAAATGAGCGTAGTGGAAAATCAACAATACAGTCGAGATTATCTGGATCCTGAAAAACGGTCAATCGCCAATGCTGTTCAAGTCTTCTTTACAGACGGGTCAAAGACTGACTCGATAGCGGTAGAATATCCTGTCGGTCATCGCCGCAGGTGGGATGAAGGCATTCCTTTATTGCTCGAGAAGTTCAATGACAATCTGAAAACTCGCTTTCCTGAAAAACAAGTCGAAAGCATCATGGCGCTTTGCCGGGATGAAGCTCGGTTGAAAACAATATCTGTCAATGAATTCATGAGTTTATTTGTTATTTGAAAGGAGGACCCAGAATGTCGTGGATGATTCAACCACATTCAAGCCAAGCCGAACTCGCCGAAACTTTTAAATCATTAATGAAAGACCGGTCGATCCTGAAAATCCCTGGCGCCCATGACGGAATGGCTGCACTTGTGGCCAAAAAAGTTGGATTTCAAGCCTTGTATTTATCAGGAGCCGCTTATACAGCTAGCCGCGGAATGCCGGATTTGGGAATGATTCACTCAGAGGAAATAGGCAATAAAGCGCGTGAATTGATTCGCGCCAGCAATCTACCGGTGTTGGTGGATATTGATACGGGATTCGGCGGTGTTTTGAATGTCGCCCGCACTGCAAGGGAAATGGTAGAGGCCGGTGTAGCGGCCGTTCAAATCGAGGATCAAGAACTGCCTAAGAAATGTGGTCATCTCAACGGAAAGAAACTCGTATCTATTGAGGATATGATGCAAAAAATCAGTACGATTAAAGAAGTTGAGCCAAGCTTAACCGTTGTGGCACGGACTGATGCAAAGGCCGTGGAAGGAACGGAAGATGCGATCCAGCGAGCGAAAAGCTATCTTGAAGCCGGAGCGGATGCTATTTTTCCTGAAGCCCTTACTTCGGAAAAAGAATTCAGGCAAATGGGAAGCGCAATGGATGTCCCCCTTCTCGCTAACATGACGGAATTTGGACGAACCCCTTATTTCAAAGCGAAAGAATTTGAGTCGTTCGGGTTTGATATGGTGATCTACCCCGTAACCTCACTGCGTGTGGCAGCCAAGGCATATGAAAGAGTTTTCACTGAAATTCTTGAAAAAGATACTCAGGAAGCAATGCTGGACGAGATGCAAACCCGTGAAGAACTTTATGAAACGATTGATTACTATGATTATGAAAATCTGGATGAAAAAATCGCCAAAACGACTTTGCCGAAAATCGGAGAAGAATAAGCATGAGGGCTGTTTGACACGCGAACACATCGTAAATCAACAGCCTTCTTTTACACCCGCCCGGAATCCAAGAAGATATTTTATAAAAAAACATCAAATCATTTGACAGAAACATACATTCCCATTAAAATAAAAGGGAACAAGTGATCCCTCATAAAATATCATGATGAAAAAAACAGAAATGTGATAAAATAAGAGAAAGAAGGACTGCCAATGCCAAAGTTTGATGTGCCATTGAAACGTTTGGTCCAACGTCGCTCACAAGATTGGGTTAGACTTTTTGTTCCTGATTGTCCAAGTGAACGAATTCGCCCTTTGAAGACTGAGAAAACGCCTGTACAAACTTCAAGACTGGATGAAGCATTTGAAATCGAAGATTCCGAAGGATCCTACATTCTTCATTTTGAACCGCAAGTGTATTATCAGAAGACGTTCCCGATACGTATGCTTCGTTACCGCGCTGATCTTTGGGAATCTCTGTTGACAGGAAAGAAGGCATTAATGCCCATTCGACAGTTGGCTGTATTCTTCTTTCCCGAACATGAAAATCAATCCCACCGTCTGACCGACATATGGGATGACGATGCTATGATTGATTTTTCGTACAAAGTTGTGCGAATTTGGGAACAAGATAAGAGTAAAGTTTTGGAACAAAATCTGGTTGGTTTGTTTCCATTGTTACCGCTTATGCGCGGTGATATAAACGAAGCTCCGGAAGAAGGTTTACGGGAAGCTGTCAGGGCTATTCAAACGGTAGAAGATCACGCTTTGCAAATGGATTTGTATGCTGTGTTTGGCATCATTGGAAGCAGTCGATTTGCCTCGGACATAATTAGAACTTACGTGAGGAGGGAAATGTTAATGGAATCACCAATTTACAATGAGTGGGTGGAAGAGGAACGACGTGAAGCCATGAAAAGAGGAATGGCTGAAGGGATGGAGAAAGGCATGGAGAAAGGCATGGAGAAGGGCATGGAATCGGAAAAAATGAAAATCGCCCGTAAAATGCTTGAAAAAGGGAAACCAACGGCCGAAATCATGGAATTTACAGGCCTGTCGGAAAAGGAAATAGAAAAATTACGTTAAAAAGCTTTCCCGCACCGAACCCCCAGTGGTGCGGTATCTCTTGCTTTTTGATTCGGCATAAATTAATTCACCAGCTTATTTCGGTGGGCATAAATGGCCGCCTGGGTGCGGTCGTCCACTTCCAGCTTGGCGAAGATGTTCGTGATATGGGTTTTCACTGTTTTTACGGCAATAAACAGTTCGTCGGCAATCTCATGATTCGTCTTGCCTTCCGCAATCAGCCGCAAAATTTCAATTTCTCTTCCGGTCAATTCCTCATGTAACTTCGGTTCGTCCGACCGCCGCATTCTGGACAACACTTTCCCGGTTACTTTGGCCTCAAGAATGGATTCTCCCCTGTTGGCTGCCCTGATTGCCTCGGCAATCTCACTGGCTTTCGACGTCTTCAACAAATAGCTGAAAGCTCCGGCTTCAAGCACCGGAACCACCTTGTCGTCATCAATGAAACTGGTCAAAACGATGATTTTCACATCATCAAGCACCTGGCAAATCTGCCGGGTCGCTTCGACCCCATCCATTCCTTCCATGACAAGATCCATCAAGATCACATCCGGAACGGTTTCTTTCGCTAAGCGCACTCCTTCTTCACCATCCGATGCCTCGCCGATAATTTCGATGTCGGCTTGAGACTCCAGATAAGCCGAGAGACCCATTCTGACCATCTCATGATCATCTACGAGCAACACACGTACCATGATTATTTCCCCTTTCCCTTCTCCACGATCGGCACCTTAACCTCAATTTGTGTTCCCTTACCGGGAAATGAAATAATATCCGCCACTCCGCCGATTTCATTGGCGCGTTCCTGTATGGATTGAAGGCCGTATGACGATGGTTTCGAATGTTCCATATTAAACCCAATCCCATTATCGATAATTCTCAGATAAAGCTGTCCGCCCGCGGTTCCAAGCCGGATGGTGACGGAAGTGGCCTGTGAATGTCGAAAGACGTTGGACATCCCTTCCTGGACAATACGAAACAAATGATCTTCAATTCCTTTTGCCAACTTCGGCACGTCCGCAATTTCCCATTGAATATCCAACGGTTGCTTGCTTTCAAATTCACCAAGAAGCTGCTCAAGACCTTCCTTCAAGCCTTTTCCCTCAAGGGTGGCGGGCCGCAAATGCAACAACAACGCACGCATTTCATTTTGTGCATTCCCGGCCATTTTTTCCACCGAGACAATACGTTTCTTCAGGGTTCCTTCCACAAGATCGGGATTTTCCAAAACAGCCGAGGTCATCATCGAGATCGCAAACAATTGCTGGCTGACCGCGTCATGAAGTTCGCGGGCTAAACGTTGGCGTTCCTCGGAAATCGCCGATTTCTTCACCTGCTCGTTGAGCTCCGCCTTCTCGGTCGATAACCGTTGCAGAGAGGCAACCTGCTTTTCCACCCGCTGCGCCATTTCATTGAGCTGCTCACCCATGAAACCAACTTCATCTTCACCAAGTGATGGCACCCTGTGAGCGAAGTTCCCTCGCTCATATTTCAGAATCGATTCACTTAGTGCTTCTAGGCGCTTTTTCAAACCATTCCCGAAAACATAGCCGAATAAGGTTCCTGCTGCCAATACGGTCGCTTCCAAAATAATAATAAACGGCAACCCAAGCCATTCCAACGAAAACAGTGACCGAAAATCAAGATTGAAAAATAATAAAAAGATAGCTGTTGAAAGAAAAGAGGCTGCCACACAAATTAAAACCGAAAACTTCATCAAATCCCAGCGAATGCCCGTTAGCCTTTTATTTTTCATAGGAACCTCACGTCTACATCACCGATGAACACGGAAATCGAGATTTTCACCTTCCGGGAGGATTGCGGATAGTCTTTGGTTGCCAAAAAGATTTGGCGGTTGAATCCGCCTTGTTTGTGGCCCAGCACATCAAGATTACCAACGGTAACAGAAGTGCTTACGGAGACATCCAGATCATAAGGAACATAAATATCCACATCCCCGATAAAACCACTGATAGCGAGCGTACTCACTCCTTCAGGTATAATCGCCTTCGATAAATCGATTTTCACGTCACCGATAAAATTGGATAAATTGAGATCATCCAGTTCAAAACGGCTGTTCATCAAACGAAAATCGCCTATCAGGGAACTCCGGAATTCTGGTTGTTTGAATGTCACGGTAGGGCCATTTTCCTGTTGTTTCTCAGTCCTATCAGCCTTTTCCTTTTTCTCGGATTCCACGGTGTCATCTCTTGGTTGTTTCTGATCCTGATGAAGCTTTTCAATTTCTTCATCCAGCCAGTCTTTTTCACCGTCTTGCTCATTGTTTTCTTCCGAGTGTTTTCCGTCCCGCTCCCTCTCTCTCGGGCGATCTCGGTGCCTGTCATCCCCATTGGCCCATCGTTTACATCCTTTCGGCCACTTTTTTCCGGTCAGTAATCGATAACCTAACCAGATAAAGAATCCGGCTACAACTACCCCGCCAATATCAATATGGAGAACGGACTCAAACAGGGTAATGACTGAAAAGGCAAGAAGAATCAGGCCAATCCAGCGATGCTTCTTCCGAATTAAAAACATACCGGCAGCCGCAAAAATCAGCGGGCCGATCAAGAAATCCAGCCCGAGAATACCCATTAAAATCATGATGCCTATAAATAATACGATATATCCGCCCAAATGGTTTCGTGGCCGATGCACAGCGACCGCCCCCTTTCCGTTCTAATAAAGATTAATAATCCCGCTGGATACTTCCAGGTTAACCGGATATTCTCCCGTTCCATGAGAACCTTTCACTACGTTTTCTTCATCCACTCTTTTATTTTGAAGCGGATAGTCATTTCTTATCATACCGCTGCTGACATTCCCCTGGTACGTGAAGTCCGCTTCATCGGGCAAATCCAGGGAAATAATGCCTGAGCTTGCCTCAATATCAATCGGGCCCCTTAATCGCTCTATCTGTGCCTTAAATTTGCCGGACGACAATTCGGCATCCAAAGCACCCGTATAATGGGCCAACTCGATATTACCGGAGCTGATGTCAAACAAAGACTTTTTCACCGTGAGCCACTCCGCTTCGAAATTACCGGAAGAGCCGTCATATACAATTTGGTGCAATTGTAAATATTGAAGGTCAGCATTTCCTGAACTCATATCCACTTCCAGCTTGTTCAGGACCATCGGGTCTTTTTTTGAAGCGCCGTGGAAATTCAGATTCCCGGAACCCAAATCTACGGCTATGTTTTGATTATAATTTCCAGGGACGTAAACGTCCAAGATCATCTCTTCTCCAAATGAAAACCATTCACACCAACTATGATCTACACTAATCTCCAATTCATGACCAGCCCGGTGGACGTTTAAATCCACGTTTTCCGAACCGCCGCCGTGCAAATCAACCATTAATTTATGGCGATCCTCTTCCGGAATGAGATTAATATTTGTGGCATCGGCATCAATTTCAATTTTATCGACGTTTCTGAGGATGGCTGACTGATTATGGGGAGTATCACTTGAATACCATGAACTTACACTCTTGTTCCCTATTAGGGTAACCAATACTGAAATCCCCACAATGATAAATAAAATTCCGAGTATTTTTCTCATCGTTACTGTCCACTCCATCTGAAAAATTTAGATGACAGGGCAATCGACACGACCCCAACAAAAACCAGCACCGCAACATCCAGCCCGTTCTCCCAAATCGGCGAAAAATTCCATGTATGCCGGGTTAAGTGAATAACATAATAGAGCGGCAAAAATTTGGCCACCCATTGAAGAGCGGTCGGCATCATTTCCAACGGGAACGTCGCGCCAGAAAGGAAAATCATCACATTCAAGGCAAGGGAGCTGATCGCTGAAGCCGTCCGCACACTTTTAGCAAGCGAATTCAGCAACAGGCCAAACGGAAAAAAAGCCGCCAGACTTAATAAAATGGCAAGGATCGTACTTCCCAAATATTCAGGAAGGTGGAGATCGAACTTGATAAACCCGAAAGCGACGATGACAAAAACGCTGAAAGCAAAAATCACCGTCCCCTGTACAGTTTGTGCGGCTAAAATCATCCACGGGCGCACAGGTGTAGCCTGGTAGCGTCGTAAAATCCCTTTTTCCCGATACCCCGCAAGCACCATACCGATGCCGAAAAAGGCGGTTGTCATAATGTTGACGGCAATCCATGACGGAATGTAAGCATTGCTGTAGGACATGCCTCCGACTTCGAATTGGCCAAACATAGCTCCGAAGAGCCAGATCATTAGAACCGGAAACAAAAAGGTCCAGAACACTGCCGTCTTTTCTCTGAAAAACATCTTCGTTTCGATCACCGACAACTTGACAATTTTATTCATACCGCATCCCCCCTTGTGAATTGTCCTACGCCGAGTTTCCTTCACTGTTCAAATCAAATCGTGTGCTGCACGCAGTCGCAATGCTTCCTCCCTTCCCGACAAATGAACAAACAGATCCTCCAACGTACCGCGCTCAAACCGGAACGCGCGAATCTCCCATTCTCGTTCCTCGGCTTCTTTAAACAAATGACAGGCCGTCGTTTGTAAATGTTCGGTCAGGATACGCACAACCTCACCCTCTTGTTCAACTGAAGCCACCCCGGGTAAATTTCTAAGGACATCGCCAACTGCATCCCGGCTTTCAAACACCAGGTAGTTGGTCGCCAGTTCTTCAAGCAATTCATTTGGTTTTCCAAGGGTCTCGATACGCCCGTCATAAATCATCGCAACCCGATCACACAGTTTCTCAGCCTCTTCCATATAATGCGTGGTTACCAAAATGGTCGTTCCCTTTTCCTGAAGCGACCTGATGACATCCCACAGTTCGCGTCTCGCTTGTGGATCGAGCCCCATACTCGGTTCGTCCAGAAAAACAATCTCTGGCCCGTGCAAAACAGAGAGAGCCAGAGTTACACGTTGTTTCCAACCGCCAGACAGATCCTTGAAGTACGTTTCTAATTTTTCCTCTAAATGCAAATCGTGAATAACTTTTTCAACTTCAACACTCGCCACACTATAAAAGGAGGCAAACAACGAAAGGGCTTCCTTCACTTTCATCAGTTCTTGAATCGTAGTCGCCTGAAACTGCACACCGATTTTCCTATTTAACTTGTATTGGTCTTTCCCAGGGTCCAGTCCAAGAACGCGGACCTCTCCTTCGCTACGTTTCCGAAGGCCCTCCAGAATCTCAATCGTCGTCGTCTTCCCGGCCCCATTTGGGCCGATCATCCCGAAAATCTCGCCTTTTTTCACGGCAAACGAGATCTCTTTAACCGCTTCGATCCCGTCGTACCGCTTTATCAACCCTTCCACCGCAATAACTTCCGCCATTGCCGTCCCTCCTCGATTTTCCTCTGACAATTCTTACGGTCAACGACGAAAAAAAGTTCCCGTTTTCATAGTAGCACAGGCGCCACTTCGGACGCCCGCCCCCTAATTGGCTTTCTTGTCGCCATCAGACAATTTTCCCTCGCCATTCTTTCGCCTCATCTTCTCCAATTCCTTCTCCACTTCATCCGCATACTCCAGCTTCGCAA